>JAMXLG010000223.1 GCA_024281135.1 Vulcanimicrobiia bacterium
ACTGATGCTTGCGAACGAACCTGCGATCGATACCGTACTTCATCGGCGAACGCCCAAATTCGCGCAACTTGTTGCAAACCGGACGATCCTACAGATGGGCACGATCGCGGCAGAATTTTCAGCGCAACTCGCCGCAGATGTGTGCCGAGCCGGCGGAGCGTACGTTGAAGCGCCGGTTTCAGGATCACGAAAGCCCGCGGAAAGCGGCGATCTCATTGCGATGGTCGCGGGCGATGACCCGGACGTCGCGCGCGTGTCACCTCTGCTCAAAACGATGTGTCGCACGATCGTGCCATGCGGCGCAGTTCCCAACGCCTCGTTGATGAAGCTTGCGGTGAATCTTTTTCTCATTACGATGGTCACCGGGTTGGTAGAGGCTACGCATTTTGCTCGAGCGCGCGGTCTCGACATGGAATCGTTCCGGGCGGTGCTCGACGGCGGACCGATGTCAAGCGCTGTTTCTCGCGGCAAGCTAGGAAAGCTCATTGCGCGGGACTTCAGCGTTCAAGCGGCGATCTTCGATGTGCTCAAAAACAATCGCCTGATCGCAGAAGCGGCGCGCAGTGCCCGCGTTGCCTCGCCGTTACTCGACGTGTGTTACGCGCTCTACGGAGAGACATTCGAGTCAGGCGTTACGCATGAGGACATGATCGCAGTCATACGCGCGATCGAGAAGCGTACGGAGTTACTTCAACGCTGACGCGGCGTCATCGATCGCAGCACGCGTTTGCGCGAGCATCGATTCGATAATCTGCGCGGCTGGTGCGTCCTGCGCGAGCCGGAACGCTTGGCCGGCCCATAGGGAAAGAAATTCCGCGCGGTCTTGAACGGCGGCGGCGTTTCGAATATCCCGAGTCAGCGTATTTTGATGCGGATACGGAGCGCGTTCGCGCGGATCTCCGAGTTCACGCGTGACGCGATTGGCAATTCCGCGCGCCGGCTTTCCTGAGAATGCTTCCGTGATCACGGTATCAGCCGCGGATGAACGGCGTAGCGCATTGCGATACGCCGGAGCAGTCGATGCTTCCGTAGCGCGCAGGAAGCTCGTGCCGATTTGAGCCGCGCAGGCGCCGAGCGCAAGCGCGGCGGCGATTCCGCGGCCGTCACCGATTCCGCCTGCAGCGATCACCGGAACGCGAACCGCATCGACCACTTGTGGAACTAGCGCGATCGTTCCGATCAGCGGAAGTGCGTTGCGATGTAAGAACGTGCCGCGATGTCCGCCCGCCTCCGCCCCCTGCGTGCAAATCGCATCGATTCCGGCGTTTTCTAACGCAACCGCTTCTTCAACCGTCGTCGCGGTGCCGATCGTGAAGATTCCGCGCCGTTTCAATTCACCGATCGTATCGTCCGGCGGAATGCCGAGCGTGAAGGTGAACGCACGAGGGCGCGTCTCTAGCACAACACGCATCTGTTCCTCGTGATAGGATGGCGGTTGCGGTGGCATCGCGCGTGACGGAATACCGAGTTCCTCGCGGTAGCTATCGAGGCGTCGATCCGCGCGGAGCAACTCATCGGCGTCAATCGGCGCCGGCGGTTCTTCGATGAAGAGATTGACTCCGAACGCTTTATCCGTCATGGATCGCAGCCGGTCGATATCGCTGCGCATGCGCTCGGGATCGCTATATTGACACGCGAGCACACCGAAGGCACGTGCGTTGCACGCGGCGGCGGTAAGTTCGACGCTGCCGGGGCCACCGAGTGGCGCGAGCACGATCGGAGTTTCGAAGAAGTCGATCGTTCTCTTCATGCGAACAGCTTTCGACGAAACGTTGCCGCAATGCATGCGCTGGCGAGCACGACTAAGACGGACGCCGTGATAAACGCCGGTGTATAGGAGTGGAACGTTCCGTACGAAGTCCCGGTAAACGCCGGTCCCAGAGCCTGGCCAACCCCGAATACCGCCGTCGCTTGTCCGATGCGACGGCTGCTTTCGAGCGGCGCGAGATCGCGAACAAGGCCGATTGAAAGCATCGAGACCGACATAAAGGACGCGCCGAGACTGAACGCTGCCGTCAACGCCGTCAAAGCCCCATCACCGATAACCGGCGCCGCGCACGAGACCGCCATGAGAAGAAACGCCGCCGTAAGCGTCGCGGGCTTCCCGAATCGCTCTGAGAGCGGCCCCCATGCGAATGTTGTAACGCACGCAACCACGCCGACGACGATCCACGAAAAGAATGCATATGCCCGCAGCGCGGGTACCGCGGAGACAAGAACGACAAGAAATGTTGCAGGAATCACATAGGCAAATCCCGCGATCCCATAGCACGCGAAGAGGACCGTTAACCGTCGCGAGAGCGGCGTTCGTTCGCTTTGAAAAAGCGTAGCGTGAAAAGGTGCCGGTTCGTTCAAGAACGCGACGGTGATGATGGAGAGCACGACCGCTACGGCTGTCGTCACGTACCAGCCGGTCGTCCAAGCGGGAACCAATGTGTACCCGAGCGGGATGATGACGCCACTCAGTGCGATACCCGCGCCAACAGAAGAAAACAGGGCTGTCGCAAACGGCGCGTGCTTCAGATCGAGAACGAGACTCGCGGACAAAACAAATACGAACGCGCTTGCTACCCCGGATCCGAACCGCGCCAGCGTCCAGACGAACGCCATACCGGGCAACGTCATGGCTGCGAGCGTGACGATGATCGCGAGCAACGACCACTTTAAGGTCGCGATGCGAAAACGCCGTGCCCACATCATCGACGCGAGCACCGCTCCTATGAGGTAGCCAAATAGATTCGCGGACGCGAGGAACGCGCCGAATTCGTGCGTTAGCGCGCGCTGCTCGATCATCACCGGGAGAATCGGGGTGTACGCGAAGCGCGATATCGACATCGCGACGATGAGCGCGCTCATTGCGGCGATCGTCGTGCGAAGCGGGCTTGATGCAATCGCAGCCATGTGCCAAGTATTGTACGGGTACCGTTTCGAGGCGCTGTATGACACAAGGCGTAAACCGGCGAGTCTACTTGCTTGCACGCTCGGCAACTGAGGTCGTGCCCGTAAAGCTTCACATTACGCTCACAACTTCAGACTACAATGCGGCTCGTAATGATCTCCGCGAAGTCTACTGACAAGCGGCGCTTCGGCGAGTTGCTGCGGGAATTACGCGTGGCCAAGGGGCTCTCACAAGAAGAGTTAGCCGAACGCGCGGCGATGAGCGTCAACGGCATCAGCGCTCTCGAACGCGGCGCGAATCAAACGCCCCAACGTAAAACGCTCGACCTGATCGTTCGCGCCCTCGGGCTGCATGCTGAAGCACAGGAGGCGTTGGAAGCCGCCGCGGCGCGGCCGTCTCGCCCGCGGGCTATCCCAAATGAACCAACTTCAGTCGACGAGGTGCCACATCCGGCAACGCCGATCTTCGGGCGCGACGACGACGTACGCAATGTCATCGAATTACTCGAGCACGACGCGCTGGTGACCTTGACCGGGGCGGGTGGCATCGGAAAGACGCGCCTTGCCGTTTGCGTCGCCGAGACGTTGGCAAGCCGGTTCGCAAACGTTCGGTTCGTCGATCTGGCCGCGATTCGCGACGGCGAATGCGTGCCGTGCGCAATCGAAGGACACACGGAAGGCTTGGCGTCGCGACCGGCGCTGCTCGTGATCGACAATTGCGAACACGTCGCTGCGGCTGCCGCTTCGGCGATCGCGGAACTGATTCAAGACAATCCGCGCTTGCGCATTCTTGCGACGAGCCGACAATCGTTGAACGTGCCGGGCGAACAACTTTATCGCGTTGCGCCGCTCTCGCCACCTGCTGCGGTCGAACTTTTCGCCGAGCGCGCGAAGCGTGTGACGCCCGGCTTCGCGCTCACGCCTGAGAATAGCGGTGTGATTGGGCGCATTTGTTCGCGTCTCGACGGCCTCGCGCTCGCGATCGAACTCGCAGCGGCGCGGACGAAACTCCTCACGCTCGATGAACTCGAGGCGCGCATCTGCGAGCGTTTCGCTCTGCTGTGCGGCGGCAGCGAACTGATGCTTCCGCGTCATCAAACGATGCGCGCAACGATCGAGTGGAGCTATCGTCTTCTCGCGCCGGACGATCAACTGATGCTGTGCGATCTCTCGGTGTTTCCCGGAAGCTTTTCTTTGGATGCAGCTCTCGCCGTTTGCAACGGCCGCGAGAATGGAGAATGGACGGTAATCGACGCGCTGGCGTCGCTCGTTGATAAATCGCTGATCACCACCGTCGGCATAACCGGAAGATCGCGCTACCGAATGCTGGAAACGACGCGTGCGTACGTAACTGAATTGGCAATTTGCGCGTCCGACCATAGCCGTGTGCGAAAACGTCATCTCGAATACTACGCGGATGTCGCCGATCGTGCAAAAGCGTCACTCGTCGCAGCTGTGTCGACATCGGCCTGGGCTCGTGCACTCGAACCCGATTTTGAAAATTTCTTAGCGGCCCTGGATTGGGCGTTCGGCGAGGGTGATGATGCGGCGACGGGTGCGCGGCTTCTGTACTCGCTCCAGGAGTTCTGGATGGTGCAGGGATTTGCAGCGGAAGCTGCGCGTCGCGCGCAAGAGGCGTTGGAGCGCGATTGCGGCCTCTTGCCGCTGTTGCGCGGCCAGTTGTGGCTGACGCTCGCGCGGATGCGCCAGGAATTGTTTGTTCATCCGCAACAGGCGCTCGAAGCGGCACAGCGAGCCGAGGAACTTCTTGGCGGATCGGCGGAACGCGACGGTCTCGCGCTGGCCTTGCGTCAGCAGGCCGCAGCGCACATGCGTTTGGGCAACTTCGATGAAGCACGTGCCAAATTCGAACGCTCGCTGGAAATCTATCGAGAACTGGGCGATCAGCGTATGATCGCGCGCGGGCTCGGATACATCGCGAGTCTCTGGCAAGTTCAAGGATCCTTCGCGGAGGCGCGCGCGACACTGCTCGACGTCTTTGAACTGGTTCGAGCGATGGGCGACGACCGGATGGTTCCGACCGTCCTCATGAATCTTGCAGAGACGGAGTTTGCGCTCGGCGATGCCCGCAGCGCGGCCGAGCGTGCTACGGAAAATCTCTGTAACGACGTCGCGCAGAAGAGTTGCGACATGCTCGCCACCCAAGAGTCGAATCTTGCCGCATATCTACTCGCCCTTGGAAGAAACGGGGAAGCGCGCGCGATGGCGCTGTCATCGATTGACGATGCCAGCGGATCGTTTCCAGCCGTTCCCTTACAGCACTTCGCCGCCGCAATTGCAGAGACGCAGCCAAGGACCGCGGCGCGCCTCTTAGGTTATGTCGACTGCGTCTTTACTGCGAACGCTTTTGCTCGCGAAAATACTGAACGTTACACCTACGAGCGGCTTACGGCAACCCTACACGAAGCGTTATCCGACGGCGCAATCGAGGCTTATCGTCACGAAGGCGCGTTGATGAGCGCGGAGCAAGCGGTTCGCCTTGCGCGGGGCATCAACGAGCATTCCGCGAGTTAAAATCGATGCCGACGTCTTGGACTTCGCGATAGGGCAATAGCCACATCATCGACTCGTCGTGCAGATCGACGACTTGAACGTGATTCCCGAACGGATCGAAGAAATCGCATCGAAACCGCGGCATTAATCTGATTCCGTACTTATTCTGAAGCTTGTCGCGGACATTGCGGATCTCTGCTTCATCGCGCACGATGAGACCGAAATGGCGCGCGCGCTCGGGCCTCACTTCATCGACTTTGAACATCGCCAAGAATTGATGTTCGCCCAAGCGGAAGAATGCGTCACCCTCCCCTTCGCTCATTTTCTCCAGGTTGAAGACGTCCTGATAGAATGCGACGGCGCGGTCGACGTCATCCACTTCGATCGCGATATGGTTACAGCCGTACACGTGGACACTCATAGCTCACAGCCTACAACCTCAAGTGCGCTTGACGTCAAGGTGACGACGGGTTGCCGTTGACAATCCGTGGTACGATAGGTCTGTTATGAAAAGCATCGTTCGCTTCGTGACCAATTTCGCGCTCGCGCAGAGATAGCCCGGACCGGACGTTCCTGTCTTGAGATACCGGGGTCGCTGCCCCGGTATCTTTATTTTGTCGGCGGCAGCCTGCGCAACACACTCAACCTTTTCGTTGTTGGGAGCAGCATCTTGCCGCGCATATCTTCGTTTTTAGACCAGCGCTGGAGCGCACTGATTATTCTGTGCACGGGCATGTTGATGATCGTGTTGGACAACACCGTCGTCAACGTAGCGCTTTCTTCGATCCAGCACGATCTCCGATTCAGCGCTGCCGGTCTCGCCTGGCCGGTCAACGCTTACATGATTGCGTTCGGCGGCACGTTGTTGCTCGCCGGCCGCTTAGGCGATCTCGTCGGCACGAAGCGGATATTTACAATTGGGATATTCGTCTTCACCGTCGCATCGCTGTTGTGCGGGCTATCGCAGTCGCAAGCCATGTTGATCATCTCCAGGTTCATTCAAGGTTTGGGCGGCGCGATGGCGGCTGCCGTCATTCTTGCGATGATCTTCAACACGTTCACCGACGCGGGCGAACGTGCTAAGGCCATCTCGATCTTTAGTTTTACCGCGTCGGCCGGCGGCTCAGTGGGACTGCTGGTCGGCGGCGTGTTGACGCAGACGCTGAATTGGCACTGGATTTTTCTCGTAAACGTTCCGATCGGCATCGCCGCGTTCGTCTTTGCAAAACGCGTTATCCCGGACGCGAAGGGAATCGGCCTTGAGGAAGGTGCCGACGGATTCGGCGCGTCGTTGCTGACGCTATCGCTGATGTTAGCTGTGTACGCGGTCGTCGAGTTGCCGCAAGGTGGGCATCTTTCGGAAATCGCCGCCTGCGGTTTCCTTAGCGCGGTCTTGATGATTGCATTCGTGGTCCGTCAGGCAAGAATCAAAAAACCGCTGCTGCCGCTGCGTGTCTTCCGTATGCCGAACGTCGTTTGGAGCAACGTTCTCCAAGTCTTCGTCGTCACCGGACTATTCGCGTTTTTCTTCTTGTATTCGTTGTACCTACGCGGCGTTTTGCACTACGATGCGGTTCAGACTGGACTTGCATTTCTTCCAGTGACGGTTGCGATCGGTGTGCTCTCGGTCGGTCCCTCAGCGTGGCTCATGCACCGGCTAGGACCGCGCGTGCCGCTCGTTAGCGGACTCGTCGTCTCCGCCGCGGGCCTTGCGATTTTCGCCATTGCGTCACCGGATGCGCCATACGCAACCGTGATTTTTCCCGGAATGAGCCTCATGGGCATCGGCATGGGTGTCGCGTTCCCGTGCATTATGGAGCTTGCGATGTCGATGGCGACGCCGGCGGATTCGGGTCTCATCTCCGGAATCGTCAACACGAGCGCCGAAGTCGGCGGAGCATTGGGTCTAGCTGTTCTTGCTGCAGTCGCTGCGATTTCTAGTTACCACATCGCCTTCTGCATCTGTACGGTCTGCTTGATCGTCGGCGCCGCAATCCCGTTGTTCGCGCTTAAAACGCGTCCCGCGACGCTAACGATGGGCCAACACGTCGATGATGGCGGTAAGCACGTCGTCGGGGTTCGGCAGCGTGGCCCACTGGAAGAATGCGTCGCTGTCTTGGACGATGTCCTCGACGGGTAGCGGTAAGGGGTCCGGAAACTCGGGTTTGATCCGCTGCAGCGCGTCGAGAACGTCCATGCCGTTGACCGGAAGCTGCGATAACTCAGTCCAGCGTTGCGAACTCGTCTCTTTTCGATAGGCGTCGAGGCCGGCGCGAAGTTCCTCGGGAATCGTAACCCCAGTGCTCTTACGCTGCATTTCGTAGATCGAGAGCTGCGCAAATGCAGCGTTGAGCAAGGGAAGCTCGAGTCGCTTGGCTTCGCCGCGCGCGCACATGTCGCCAAGGATGGCGTCCGCTTCCAGCGGCGCACCGTTTTGCAAGTCCCGATACATCGAAGATGTAAGACTCGACGCGCGGTCCGTCAGTTTCTCGCGTATTTGCTCGAGTGCTTCGGGTCGCACCGCATGGCCTTCCGCGTTCGCGACCGCAGCGGACTCATTCAAAATGGTGAGAATCAGATCGCGACCTCGCGGTGACCCGAGGATGTCACCGGTCGACCCGCGCAGCAAACACGTGCTCGCGCCCAGTGCCGCAATGAAGACCCACTTCTCCCACATCTCTTGAACGATATCGGGCGACGTCCGCGCCGGGAATCCGGCGCCTTGCAGCGCCTGATCGATCGCTTGTAGCCGTTTGGAGTCACTGCCGTCGAGCTCGCCGTAAACGAGCTGTTGCAGGTCGTTGAGCTGGATGATGCGGCCGCGATCGTCGAGCGTGGTCGAGACTACGCAAACGCCGCCCAAAACGTGCTTCGCACCAAACGACGACGTTAAGGCGTCAAGATGGTGCACGCCGTTGAGAAACGGAAGGATAGCCGTATTCTCGCCGATTGCGGATTTGATGTCATCGATCGCCGCTTGCAATGCAAACGTCTTTACCGCCAAGAGAACGACATCGTATGTGCCCGCAAGGTCGTTGGCCGTAACGGTCTGCACGGGGATTGTTGCGTTACCGAGCGGACTGACGATCTCGAGCCCGCGTTCGCGCAGTTGCTGCGCTCGTGCTCCACGTACCAGAAACGTGACGTCACGGCCGGCTTGTGCCAACCGGCCTCCGAAATATCCGCCGACTGCGCCTGCGCCGACGACAAGCAAGCGTACATCGTACATATCGGTCTCCCTTTGGGTTCTAGGGATTGGGAGACCGCTTACAATGGTTGCGCTAGAAATCAGCGATAACCCAGGTTGCTCCCGCTATCAGAAAATTGATGGCGAATTCCGACCAAACGCCATGCACTCCAGGCGAACTGACGACATGCGGAACCCAAACCAGGACGCCGAACAGGACGATCATGAGTCCCATCAATCGCATCGCTAGGCGTGCGTACCGGTTGATGAGGATGGCAATCGCTGCAAGTGCAAACGCAATGGTCGTCAGTATTGCCCAAAACATCCCACTGGGCGGTATCCACGCCGGCACCAAAGCGGCCGTCTGACCAAGATACACAGCCTGCGCTAATGTGAATGAAATCGCGCAAAGGCCGAGTCCAATACGTGCAAATCGGCGCAGGTCTTCGGCTCGCGGCGTATTCTTCTGCGTTGCCGCATAAGCAGCAAGCGCGCCGCACAGTAAACAGAACTGCTCGAAGAAGCCGTCATACTCGCCGAACACCTTCGGGGCGGCAATGATGCCGGGAATGCTGGCCAGCGAAAAAAGCGCGTACACGATGCTGAGGACGATCGATGCGACGCGAACGGTACGCGGAATTATAAGTAAAATTCCGCCGGCGATTTGTGCGAGCATCAAGACACTGCCGACGATCGTGCCCAGGGGCAGCCGCAAAATGCTGTGCACTTCTTGCCAGGTGTCGGCGTCATGCCACATAAGGCAGATGACGCCGAACAACACTGCCGACGCACCAAAGATAAGCCGCCCGTACGGCGCCGTTTTCACGCCCACCGCAACGAACAAGGGCCGTTACCTGTGACCATAAGCGCTCTTTTCTATGGCGGCGACAGCGTCGGCATGGAGCTCAATGGCGGAAGCGACCGGACGTACGCGTCGTACGCGGCCCGCGCGGCCCGATACTCGGCGTCGATACGCGCATAGAATTGCGCCGCGGCCGGTGTAACCACCCCCTGCACCGGAAACGACTCGAGCGACGTGAGCGCGCCGTCGAGATTTTCGCGCAATGAACCCGGACGCGAGACCGAATCTTCACCGTTGGTGTAAGCGGCGGTCAAACGAGCCGTCACCGAGGCGCGTCCTTCGCGTGCGCGATCGATCTCAGCACTTGCCGGCTGCGTATCGAGTGCCTTGCCGATTGCATCGAGGTTATTCAGCATCACGTCGACGCTCGAATAGATTGCGAAGAGTTTTGCAAACGTATCGTAGCTTTGCTTCATCTGTGCGAGCGTCTCGGTCGTTTGCGGATCGGGCTTCACGGTGAACGCTTGCGTGAACGTGCGGCCGTTTAGCGTCGTTCGAGCCGTGTATCGGCCCGGCACGACCGTCGCTCCGTCGTCTGGCCCCTTAAACTCTGGATTTGCGGCGCCGTTCCACTTGACCGGAGGCGCGGCCGTGAAATTCCAGACGACGCGATTGATACCGGCAGCGTTCTGTCCGCGCAGCGTTCGCACCGTGCGGCCGGCGGCATCGAGAATCGTGATCTCGGGCGCCTGCGCTTGGGCGGTCGATTGATAATACGAGATCGTGACGCCGTATGGCGGGTTCGGCGCCGCGTATTGCGTGTAGAGTCCCTCGTAGTTGTTGGTGAGGTTGTATTCGTACGACGTGCGCGGCTTAAAGAGCATGGCGCCGGCAGCAACCGCGTTAGGTAACTTTTGCAACGGCGCGATGTCGTCCAGTACCCAAATCGAGCGACCGTGCGTCGCAATGACCAAGTCGTTGAAATGCGGCTGAATCCGAATATCGCGCACGGATACTGCGGGCATGTTATTCCGCAGGCTTTGCCATTGCGTGCCGCGATTGTATGAAACCCAAACGCCTTGTTCGGTGCCGAGGTACACCATCGCGGGGTTGCGCGTGTCGGGGCGAATCGAGCGCGTCCACAGGTCGCCCGGCAAACCGTTGACGATCGATTGCCAGTGCGTGCCGTAATCGTGCGTCACCCACACGTGCGGCGCGCTATCACCCATTTTATGCGCGTCTTCGACTGCATACACGGTTCCGCGTTCGAGTGACGCGGGCGCGACGGTTTCGAAACGGCCACCGGGATTAGCATCGTGCGGCGTAACGTTTTTCCAGTGCCCACCGCCGTCGCGCGTCATCTGCACGTATCCGTCGTCCGTGCCGACCCAGATCTCACCGCTAGAGATCGCAGATCCTTCGATATCGAGAATCGTGTCGGTATACTCGGCGCCCGTGACATCGTGTGTAATCGGTCCGCCGGCCGGTCCCTGATGCGCCTTGTCGTTGCGGGTGAGATCGGGGCTGATCGGACGCCAGTGATAGCCGCCGTCGGTCGATTGAAAGACGACGTTTCCACCGAACCATGCTATGCGTGCATCCCACGGCGCAAAGCCGAGTGGTGATTCCCAATTGAAGCGGTACGGACTCGTCGCAATATTGTAGCCCTGTTGGACGCTCGTGAAGTACGGTTGCGTAAACGTATAGTCACGCGAGCGGCGCTTATAAATGAAGAGCGCTCCGTCCTGACCGTCGGACCAAATCGTGTTCGCATCGCGCGGATCGGGAATCGCCCATTGACCGTCGTCGTCTTGCACGACGGCGTACCATGAAGCGTTACTGTTTCCCGCAGCGTCCAGCGAATTCGATGTGCCGCAATACGAGTTGTTGTCTTGTAACCCGCCGCAGATCGTATACGGATTATCGTTGCCGAGTCCGACCCGATAAAATTGTCCGATCGGTAGGTTCGCCCAAAACGCCCAAGTTGCGCCGGCATCGACCGAGAGCGCATAGCCGCCGTCTTCACCGACGATGATCCGCTTCGAATCGTTCGGAGCAATCCAGATCGAATGGTAGTCTCCGTGCACGTCCCGCGCGATTGCCTTGAATGTTTTTCCGCCGTCTTTGCTTTCGGCTAGCTGCGTCGAGGCAGTATAGACGTGGTCGGGATTGGTTGGATCGACTTCGATGTGTGAGAAATAGAACGGCCGTTGATCGACGAGCGTGTTCGACGAGACAAGCGTCCACGTCGTACCGCCGTCGTCAGAACGCCAAAGAATGCCGTGCTCGGATTCAATGAGCGCGTACACGCGATTCGGTTCACTCGGCGCTACGGCGAGGCCAATGCGCCCCGTGATGCCTTCGGGCAGCCCGCCGCCGGTGAGGCGATGCCAGGTGCGTCCGCCGTCGGTCGAACGATACAGCCCGTCTTGTTCACCACCGCTTTGAAATGTCCACGGCCGCCGCTGAAACTGCCACACGCCTGCGTAAATCACGTTCGGCTCGCGAGCACTCATTGCAAGATCGGACACACCGCTGATCGGACCGCCGTCGAGCGTCTTGTTCCAGGTCTTGCCGCCGTCGAAGGTCACATATGCGCCACGATCCGGCGAATTCGCGAAGACGTTCCCGAGCGCTCCAACGATGACGTGTTGCGGATTTTTCGGATCGATCAAAATCCGCGCGATGTGTTTGGTTTCACGCAATCCGACGTTCGTCCACGTTTTGCCGCCATCTGTCGTCTTATAGACGCCGTCGCCGTAGCTCACGTCTTGGCGGGGATTCGATTCACCGGTTCCGACCCACACCGTGTCATCATTTGTCGGATCGATTGCGACTGCGCCGATGGCGCCGACATTTTCTTTGTCGAACACCGGCGTCCACGACGCTCCGCCGTTCGTGCTCTTCCACACGCCGCCGCCTGCTGCGCCGAGATAGTAGAGATTTGGATCGTGTGCAGATCCGGTGACGCTGGTTACACGGCCTCCGGCAATCGCGGGGCCCGTCTCTCTCCACGGGAGATTCCCGGTTGGGAGCGGTGCTGCTATGGCAGGCGACAAAAGCGCAAGAAATAAAACGAAAGCGATAAGCGGTCGAAACATGTCATCGGAATTACGATTGCATGTATCGATCACCTCGCAGAGGAGGTAGGGCGTGACGAACAACTACGACGCCGGCAAGCGTGCTGCGGGGTACGCCGCCGTCGACCGGTTCGTGCGCAGCGGCTCCTGTATTGGGCTGGGTACCGGAACAACTGCATTTTTTGCAATAGAACGGGTCGGCCAGCGCGTCGCCGCGGGCGAGCAGATCGTTGCAGTTGCGACTTCAACCGAAACGGAACGGCTTTGCGCAGAACGCCGCGTACCGCTCGCCACACTGCTCGAGCACGAGATCGATGTGGCGATCGACGGTGCCGACGAGATCGCGCCGGATTGGGCGCTCATCAAGGGCGGAGGCGGGGCGCTCTTTCGAGAGAAGGCTGTCGCGCTGTGTGCGCGACGGTTCGTCGTCGTTGCCACGCCGTCGAAGCTCGTTCCGGCTTTGGGCGCGTTTCCGCTTCCGGTTGAAATCGTGCCGTATGCGATGCCGTACGTTCTGCGCGAAATCCGGAGCGCATATCCGGGCATCGATATCCTGCGTCGCGGCGGCGATACGCCGTTCGTAACGGACAACGGAAATTGGATTCTCGACTGCCATTTCGGCACGATCGAGCAGCCCGCGCTGCTCGACTCAACCGTAAAGAAGATTCATGGAGTTGTTGCAAGCGGCATCTTTGTCGAACTAGTGAACGACGTAGTCCTCGGAGATGAGAACGGGACCGCTCATTTCAGCTAGGATTACAGCGACTGACCAACTTCGATGAGATAGCCGTCGGGATCGCGGATGTAACAACGAATCTCGTCGGTGTGGTGCTTGGGTTCGGTCAAAAAGTGTGCTCCGCGGCTCTTCCACAAATGGTAGCACTCTTTAATGTCGGCGACCCGAATGTTCATGAAGTTGGCTGCTTTGTTTGGATCGGTAGGCGCATGTAAAACGACGGTTGGCTTGTCATCCGTTGGGGCGCCGCCGACGTTGATTATGATCCATGTGTTTGCGAGCTCAACGATCGTCGGCTCACCGTCTTCGACTTTCGTTCCACCGAGGACATCGACATAAAATTTCGCGGATCGATCGACATCGGCGACGGTAAGAAAATGTGCCACCGTGAACCCGTGCTTGGGTTCA
>JAMXLG010000224.1 GCA_024281135.1 Vulcanimicrobiia bacterium
CCGCTCCCCGATGCCGTGTTGGCCGCCGTTTCCGGCCCCGGATACGCCAGCAACTCGTCGAGGAGTTCTTGCATACGTGCGTCCACCACGCGTCCCGAGGCCTCGCGCCGCACGCGTTGTAGCAGAGACTGCGATACGCTTTCCCAATCGTAGATGAACGGCCGCATACCGCCGGGGTCGAACATAAGATGCAATAGATTGCGCTTCTCCGCCCTAGCCTGCATGTCGATGAAGCTCCCAAAGAAGCGCAATGTAGCATCGTTCGAAGAAAGTACGTTCCAATAGCGATCCATCAATACGGCGGGATAGGGCTCTTGTTGTTGCAACATCCGGTCGACGGCTCTTTTGATGCTGCGCATCTCCGGCTCGCTCCATGTTGCATCCGAGTAAATTGGCGCAAAACCGCTCGCGAGCAGCAATCCATTGCGTTCGCGTAGGGGAATGTCGAGAGCGTCCGCGATTGCGCGCAACGTTTCACGCTTCGGAACGCTGCGCCCGCTTTCGATGAAACTGAGCTGTCGCTGCGAGATCTCGGCCTCTAGTGCGACTTCAAGTTGACTCTTCCGGCGCACTGCGCGCCATTGACGCAAGAGGACGCCCAGGTCTCCGATATCACGCTCTCTCGGTAGCATATGCACGGTCACTCCTCCATTTTCTACTCGGCAGCGCTCAGGGCAATTACCTGCCGTGTAATTGTGAAGGTGAATCCATTATGGTTGATTCTTAGTATGTCAAACGTGACTTCACTGCTAGAGCGCAACAGAGCCTTTTCAGCTGCCGGCACATGGCGCAACGTCCCCAGGTTGCCGTTTTTACCCTTCAAAGGCTTATATATCGTGACGTGTATTGATCCGCGAACCGATCCAGCGGAGTTCTTGGGGCTGAAATTCTCGGAGGCGATCGTTGCACGGGAGGTCGGCGGTCGTGTCACCGATGCCGTCATTCAAGACCTCTCCTACATCGGGTATCTCGTTCAAACGAGGGCGCCCGAAGGCCCATACTTTGAGGCCGCGATTATCCACCATACGAACTGTGGAAGCCGGCTGCTCGAGGATCCGGTGTTACGTCATGGCTTCGCGGAGCGCTCAGGGTATTCCGAAAAAGCGTTGGCGCGGCTCCCAGCCACCGATCCATACGAAACTGTGAAAGTGGATGTCGAGAAGGTTCTCGCGGCTCCACAAATATCGCCACGAATTACTGTGTCGGGATGGGTTTACGACACGGACAGCGGACTGCTGCGCTGCGTCGTTGACGCGAAAATGAAAATTGCCCGATAGTACCGTACATACTGGCAGATGCTGCCGACCGGCGTACCCGAGTATCGGGTGCATACGACGCCATCGCTCGTCGAGCACTGGCGCCATCTGGTTGAGATCATCGCCCTTATTACTGCGGCGGTGTGGGCTTTTTACGTCTTCGTTTACCAAGAACGGATAAAGCCCGCTCTCGAGCCGGCTCGGTTACATGTGTCCACGAACCTAACGCACGAGGCACTGCAAGGCGGCAAAGAGCTCGTAACGATCTACGTTACGATAAAAAATATCGGTTCGATCGACGCCTCGATGGCCGGATTGATCGTAAACGCGTACGGCGTGAAATATAAGGGCGGCACTTCCGGCGGATCGCGCGACATCAAGCCTGCAAGCGGGGTCACGATCGTAAACAACGGCCTCGCGAGTGATGATCCGAAGCTGCTCTATAGCCATCTTGCGCTTTGGCCGCCGTTCGGCGCATCGCACGGGCGCAGACCGCTCTGGGTGCCGCAGGGCGAGGATATTTCAATTGCCGATCCGCTCGTTATCGAACGTGGGGCGTACGATACCGTGCGTGTGACGTACGCGTTTTGCTACCAGCGAAATGATGACAACGCCGTTAGCGCCTACAATCCAAAGCGCACGCCGGACGGCGGATTCGATGTCATGGACCTTCTCGCTGCGAGCGGAGCCCACGCCGGGCTTCATTGCGGTGGCACGCCATTCTACAACGGTGAATACGCGCTGTGAGCTGGCGCGCCATCGTGGTGGTCACGTTATCGATCCTAATGTTGGCGATCGTCGCGCCAACAATGTTCGCGCAGTTTCCGACCGCATATACCGGTGCGCACGTGGAAGGGGCCAGGGTCACGGCGGTCGATGCAGGCTCTCCAGCCGAGCGCGCCGGCCTACGCCCGGGCGACTTGATCGGCTGCGTCGACACGCGAGATCACATGATCTTATCCGCACCTTTTCACCAACAGGCCTACGAACCTGACCGCATCAACCTCTGCGTAACCAACACTGTTCCGCGCCGCGATCTTACGTTCACAGCCGTTCCCGGACCACGGTCGACATCATTCTACGGAAACACGACGATGCAAGTTCTTCGGCTGTTCTCGTACGTGACGTTCTTGTTCGTTGGTTGCGCTTTGGTGATCTTGCGTCCCAGCGTTATGACCTGGCTGCTGTTCGGCTACTGCCTCGCGACAGCCCCCGTAGGCGCCGCATATCAAGCGCTCACCGTGTGGCCTCCGCTTGCCTTTACCACGCTCATCGCAGTGTTCAGTCCCTCAGCCTCGTTAGGCTCAGTCTCTCTCTTTCTCTTCGCGCTTCTCGTACCCGAGGAACGCGTTCCGCGGGGATGGCGCGGATGGTGGTTCTGGGTGACGGCAATCGGCACGATCGCGTTCGCGACCGTGTATTTCTTTTACCGGACATTGGTCCTCGGGTTCTTTGTGCCACTGGATCCGCTACAGATAAGTCTTTCGCGCGTGATGACATTCGCCGTAGTTTTCGTAATCGTAGCGCGCTTGCTGAAGATGGAAGCTGCTGCGCGTGCCCGCTTTTGGTGGGTTGCTGCCGCAATCGTAATCGGCGTCGTCACGAACGACCTTCGGCAAGGCAGCGAATCTTTTTGGCCCGGTATCTTCGGCACGCTCACGATTATCATGCCTCTGACATTGATGTACGCGATCGTTCGTCGCCACGTTATCGACATTCGATTCGTCATCAGCAAGGCCGTCGTGTACGGCGTGTTTATGACGGCGATCTTCGGAATAATCGCGGCCGCCGACTGGGCGACAACACGTTTTCTCGCAGAAATGCGCGTAGCGCTCGCGCTCGACGCGGTCATCGCGATCTCTCTCGGAGTTTTGATGCACCGCCTTACGCCGATCCTAGAAGGATGGGTAGACTCGGTCATTTACCGCAGAAAGCACGTAGCGGAAATCTATCTTCGGCGTCTCGCTCGCACGTTGCCACGCGCGGAACGAGAGGAGACGGTGGATCGAGCACTCGTCGAGGATCCGTACACTAAGTTGGAACTTACAGCGGCAGCCCTTTTTCGGAAAAATGGGAAGGCGTTTACGTTAACGTCGTCATCCGGTTTGGGAGGAGCGCTAACCGCCGCTCTCGATCGAGACCACGATATCATTCGCTTTCTCAGCACCGAGCGGTCGTGCGTTTATATTCATGACCTAAACGATCGCGTAGCAGCCGCGTTCGCCGATGTCATTGCAACTGTCGCCATTCCAATCTTCAACGGCGACGATCTCGTCGGTTTCACCTTGTACGGAGTGCACCGCGATGGGACCAGGCTCGACCCGGACGAGGCCGCAGTCTTGGAAGCGCTGGCAGAATCGGCGAGTCAGGCGTACGTTCGGGTCGAGAACTCCCGCTTACGTGCTCTCGTTGGATCGGTGATCCAGACGTCCGCATCTTAACGCTCGTCGATGGAGTCGATCAGCGCCTGCAGATGGCGCCGCTCCGCTGCATTGTGCGTTAAGTCGAGTGCCGCATTATAGGAGCCAATAGCTTCCTCTATCCTATCGAGGCGCTTCAGCGTGTCGGCACGTGCCAGGTGGAACATGGAGTAATGAATGAGATCGCCGCAAGCAAGACCGTCAAGTATTTTTATTGCCTCCGCTGGACCATAGGCAAAGCTAACCGCTACAGCGCGATTTAGTGCGACGA
Source organism: Vulcanimicrobiia bacterium (assembly GCA_024281135.1). The sequence goes on from JAMXLG010000224.1 coordinate 3,948, forward strand.
TAGGGGAAGGCTGCAGCTGCTGGAGTTGGTCATAGAGTCGAACGATCTCAGACCAATCGACGTCGTCCGCTGTTTTTGCATGGGCATGCATGCTCGCGATCCATGCCTGCACTAGATACGAACCTGCAACGCCGTGACGGACTGCGTCGCAAAGCAGTGCATCCGCCTCCTGGATTTGTCCGTGATTCCAGCGAGACCGGTCCTGATCGGCGAGAAGCACGAGCTGACCACCTTTCGAAAGCCGCGCTTCTCTTCGCGAGTCAATGTAGAGTAACAACGCGAGTAGGCCCATCACTTCCGGCTCTGCCGGCATCAAGTTCACCAGAATCCGGCACAGTCGAATGGCTTCGTCGCATAACTCTCGACGCACGATCTGGTCGCCGTCAGTCGCCGTGTACCCCTCGTTAAATATTAAATACAGAACGACACATACGTCATCGATGCGCTCCGGTAGACGCTGCGGCGGTGGGACGTCAAATGGAATACGGGTTTCGCGGATCTTTCGCTTAACACGAACGAGTCGTTGTGCCATCGTCGCATGCGGTACAAGAAACGCGTCGGCGATTTCTTCTGTCGTTAATCCTGCGAGCGTCCGTAGCGTTAGCGCGATTCGCGACTCAACGTTCAGCGCCGGATGACAGCATGCAAAGATGAGTGCAAGGCGGTCGTCCGGTACGCTCGTCACTTCATCGTCCTCCGGAGTATCGCTCGAAACGGCTGCACGATCGAGCAGCGCGGAACGCTGTGCCTTTTCGCGTCCGGTACGTTCCCTACGCAACTTGTTGATGGCACAGTTGCGGGCAGTCGTGAATATCCACGCCGAAGGACGCGTGGGAAAACCGTCACGCGGCCAACGCTCGAGCGCGGTGACGTAAGCCTCCTGCAGCGCGTCCTCGGCCAGATCGATGTCGCCGACAAGACGTGACAAAGTTGCGACTGTGCGACCGCCATCAGCGCGGAAGCATTTTGCCACCTCGCTGGCCACATCACATTTCGACAACCGGGCGTATTTCCACCGATCCATATTTTGCGCCTGGGCATCGCGCAGCAACTTCCAGCATATCGTCGAGCGATTGCGCTTCGATGATGCAGAAACCACCCAGATACTCTTTTGTTTCTGCGAACGGACCATCCATAATCAGCGATTTGCCATCTCTTACCCGTACGGTCGTCGCGCTGCTCGTCGGTGCAAGCGGATTGCCGGCGACGACCACGCCGCGCGATCGAAGATCCTTGCTCCACGCGGCAAAGTCTTGAAAAAGCGCCTCGCTTTCTTCCTCAGACCGGGGCGGCGTCGACGGATCGCCGTAGATCAATAACATATATTGCATGGTGCTTCTCTTTCTGGCAGGCGCTAAACCCATCCGTCAAAAGACAATCGGAAAGGCACGAGATCGACATCCGGGCAAAAAAAAAATTACGGGCAGGCGAACCCGGTGATCCCTTCGCGGCGGAAGCCGGCATCAGCGGCGTTGGTACGAGTCGGCGAGGTTATCGTTCACGACGGTTGCTAAGCCGTTGCTGTTCAACTGCAACGTTGTCGTCAGCGTCTGTGTGGAGTAACTCCAACCTGCAGGCAACTTCAGTTTGCTGCCTAGTGTGGGTAGTTGTGCGTAGGTGAGCGCCGGATCCACGATTTGTGCGTACGACTGCATCACGTAGACATCACCGTTCGGGGCTGTGAGTTCGAAGATGGGCTGTCCG
>JAMXLG010000225.1 GCA_024281135.1 Vulcanimicrobiia bacterium
CTCAACGTGCTGCGTCAGGCCTTTCCAGCGGTGATCGAGGTACAGAGACGTCTTTTTGGAGAGGCAGGCCGACCCGGAGGGAGATTGCTCACGGCGCTCCTTCGTCTTGATAAAGAGCAAGCCGCGACAACCGCTGAAGACTAAGTGGCTCCTGAGACGTCGCCCTCGACACGTGCCAAGTATGGCCGAAGCAGCGCATCGAGGTCTGTCTGCAGCCAGCCGGCTGCAGCGCCTTCTCGATAGAGCGTCCAATTCAAAAACGACCCGCGAAGCGTGGTTTCGATCAACCGGCTCAGCAGCTGGATGTCAGCCCCGTCGCGTAACTCGCCGGCAGCTACCGCTTCGGTCAGCAATTGCTCGTACCACGCTCGCGCCTTTCGCGACATCTGCAACAAGTGACGACGAAGCGTCTGATCCGCCAGGTCGTTGAGCAGATATGAAAGATTTCTGACGGCGGCACGTGGCGAGTTGGCAAGTTGCGCATACACCGTAGTGATGGACCGTAGCGTGTCTAGCGGTGACGACGCATGCCTTGGAAATGCTAAACCCGCGTCGCCAGAGGCGGCCACATGACGAGCATGCGCCAGCAGCATTGCGCGCTTCGAGCCGTACCGCTGTACGAGGGCGCCGGCGGTGATTCCCGCCTCCGCGGCGACCTCGCGGAGCGTGAGCTCCGTAGGACCACGGCGCTGCATGACCCGTACCAAAGCCTCGAACACATCGAGGTCTTCTGCCTTGCGCCGTCGCGGACTCATTGTATAATATATCTAAACACGTGTTTAGTTTTGCCGCAAGAGAAAATAGTGAAATGCAGGACGGACCGTCGCGCGTCACAATCCACATGGCTGCCAGTCTCGACGGCTTCATAGCTAGACGAGACGGGGCCGTCGACTGGCTCGAGGTTTCCGATACCTTTGAAGGCGGAGACACGATGAGCCCTCAAGTCATCGAGGCATTCCTAAAGACGATCGACTGCTACGTTATGGGTTCGCGAACGTACGAGACGGCGCTCGATTTCGAAGGAAAAGGGCTGGGCTGGTCTTACGGCGACAAGCCAACTTTCGTACTCAGCCATCGTACGCTTCGAAAGGCCAGGAGCACAGTCGAGTTCTACTCGGGCGATCTTGTGCAGCTAGTAGATCAGGTGTTGAAGCCGCAATTCCGCAGCATCTGGTTTGTGGGCGGTGCTGACGTAGCCGCCTCGTGTCTGCGTCTTGGGTTAGCCGACGAGGTGCGCTATTCGATCCTCCCGATCGTAATTGGTCAGGGCGTTTCGTTTTTCCGGGGCCTCGAGCGGGATGTCGCCTTGCACCTTCTAGAGGCGAAAGCGTACAAGAGCGGTATGGTGGCACTCCGCTACGAAGTGCGGAAGCCTGCGTCATCCTGAGCGGTCGAAGGATCGCATCAAATCAAGAGCCCGACGAATCTCGACGGGCTCTTGATTTTCAATCGATGTGCGTCGGCGCAAGCGTCGCTGGAGGGAAAGCGCACGAGGGTGGCCTAAGGACACGACAATATTTTGGAGGTCTTGATGAAATTTCGTCTCCTGGCTGCCTTTTGCGTTCTATCGTTTGCCGCGGCCGCATTACCTGTCGGCGCGCGCGCATTCGGCATCGCTGATGCTCTCGCCGCACCGTTTCCGGATGCCCTCGTCGCTTCGGGCGACGGCACCGTGCTCGTATGGAAAGTCGACGCAAGCGGTCTGCGAAATGTTTATACGAATGCAGGCGGCACGGTTCACGCACTGACGCATTACACGCAAGACGACGGTCAAGACGTCTTCACTCCGGCGGTGACTGCGGGGAACGATGCGGTAGTTTTTTTTCGTGGGAATGCGGGGGACGAAGGCACAGCTGAGAACGCGAATCCGCTCTCGTTGATTCCGCCGGCGCAGCGCACGCTCTATGTCGTACCGATCGCTGGTGGAGAACCGGTGAAGCTGGCCGAAGGCAGCAACGCCTTCTTTCTGTCGCCGAAAGGCAAAGCGGTAGCGTTCACGACCTCCGAGGGACAGCTCGGCGTCGTCACGTTCTCGAAGGACGCGAGCGGGGCGTTCGCGGCCGGTAAGCCGGAAATGCTTCCTATTCGCGGACAGGTTGGCGACGTAGCATGGTCGCCCGACGGCGCGAAGATCGCCTTCACGAATTCGCGCGGCGATCACTCGTTCGTCGTCATCTATACGCCCGAGAAAAAGTCATACATCTACGCGACGCCGAGTTTTACGAACGACTCGGAGCCGGCGTGGTCGCCGGATAGTTCACGCGTCGCCTTCGTGCGTTCGCCCGGGGCGAAGATCGGCGAGACGATCTACGATAGCGCGAGCTTCAGCGGTGGCACTAACGCGGCGTTCCCGTGGTCGCTCTGGGTCGCGAACGCAAATAGCGGCAACGCGCACAGGGTCTGGAGCGCGCACAGGGGGATAGGCGAAGAGTTTTATCCGACGATGAGCGCAGCACAGCTTTGGTGGCTCAAAGGCGATCAAATTGCGTTTCCATGGGAGGGCGACGGCTGGAATCACATCTACGCCGTCTCAGCGAACGGCGGCGCGGCGAAGCGTCTGACGACCGGAGGCTACGAGGTTGAAACCGTTGCGCCGACGCTCGATGACACGAAGCTGCTGATCGCTTCGAACGAAGACGATCTCGACGTGCGCCATATTTGGAGCGTTGGTCTCGACGGCACAACGAAGCAGTTAACGCGGGGAGCGAACAATCAGTGGTATCCGACGCCGCTTGCGAACGGCGGCCTGGCGTACATCGACGGTGGTTACGCGAATCCGCCGCAAGTGACGATCGCCGGCAATCCGCCGAAGACGCTGACTGCAGTCGCGACGCCGGCAAACTATCCAGCGACACAAATGGTAAAGCCGCAGCTTATCACCTACGTGACGCCGGACGGCTACACGATACACGCGCAGTATTTCTTGCCGCGCCATTTCAGCGGCAAGGTTCCCGCGATCGTCTTCGACCACGGCGGGCCGCCGCGTCAGATGCTCGGAGGCTTCCACTACATGGAGCCGTACACGCATCTCTACGAGATGAATCAGTATCTCGCGAATAAGGGCTTCGCGGTACTGTCGATCAACTATAGACTCGGGATCATGTATGGCTACAAGTTCCGCAATCCGCCGAACGCGGCGTGGCACGGCGGCTCTGAGTACAACGACGTGCTCGCAGGCGCTAAGTGGCTCCAGAAGCAGCAGAGCATCGACGCGAACCGGATCGGCATCTACGGCCTCTCCTACGGCGGTCTGCTGACGGCTCTCGCGCTTGCAAAGAACTCCGATATCTTCAAGGTTGGTGCCGATTATGCCGGCGTGCACGATTGGGCGACGGACTTCGATCACGATTACGGCAAGCCCGTCGGTACGCCGAGTCAACGTCACATCGCGACGATGTCGACGGCCGAGGGATATTTGAAAACTTGGAAGTCACCGGTGTTCATCGAGCAGGGTGACGACGATCGTAACGTTCCATTTTCGCAGAGCGTCGATCTAGCAACGAAGCTGCAAGCCCAAGGCGTCACTGTAGAGACGCAAGTGTTCCCGAACGAAACCCACGAGAACTCCGTGTGGGCACACCTCGTCGAGCAGTACGGTGCAACGGAAGCCTTCCTCTTGAAGTATCTGCATCCGGTGGAACTAGGGCATTGATGACGAAAACTGGGTAGGAGTATAGGATGCCGTGGACTCCAGACGATGCCGAAAGGCATACGCACAAGGCGACAACGCCCGAGCTAAAAGAGCTCTGGTCAAAGGTCGCAAACGAATCTCTCGAACGAGATGGCGATGAAGGGCGCGCAATCCGAGAAGCTAACGCCGTCGTGGCCCGCCAGGCCTAATCGTCACCCCGTGTCATCCTGAGCTTGTCGAAGGATCGCATCGAATAAAGAGCCCGGCGAAATATCGCTCGGCTCTTAGTTCATCGCTCCTGGCGACGTGCAACGTCGCGGTACATTCTACTGCAGAAGGCGAGGGCATACGGGCGGATATGCTGCTTTTAGCTTGATGCCTGCCGGAGCATCCGTACTAACAATTGAATTCAAGCTCAATCTTCTAGCGCCGGCAAAGGGTGGTAGTTTTTTAGCCAGAGGCATCGTAGTTAAGGCAGGGAGAACGATTACTGTTTGCGCCGGGGAAGTTATTGCTTTAGGTCTAGATGAGCCAAAATTAGTCGCAACAATGACTGCGACGACGATGACGCTTCAAGATCGTCCTGGAGTCGCCGAAGGCTAAGCGCGGACGATATCAGGCGCAGGGTGCAGCGTGCTGGTTCCGTTTTTCCAAATACCATAGTGAAAGCCGGAATCGCTACGCAGCTGGGCTGAACCGACGTTGCCGCGATTGTCGATCGCGATCACCGCTGCCTGAATCTTCGACAGCGTTGAATCGGTGCGCAACATATGCTGTAAGCCTTCTTCACATGCGTGTTGCGAAGTGAGGCCGCGACCCATCAGCATCACGACGAGAAAACTCAAGCAGTAGTTCGTCATTTGGTCGCCGTCGCCGGTTGCCGATGCGGCACCGATATTGTCGTCGGCATAGAGCCCGCAGCCAACCAACGGTGAATCCGCGACGCGCCCGGGAATCTTCCACGCGATACCGCTCGTCGAACAGCCCGCGACCACGTGGCCTTTGCCGTCGTAGCCGAGGATGCCCACGGTGTCGTGCGTGTTCTTTGGTGTGTGTCCCGGGAGCCAATAGGTCACGTGGTGTGGATCGCGCTTCCACGCCTCCCACGCGGCGCGTGCCTGCGACGTGAGCAAATTCATCGACTCGAATCCCATCTCGTGCGCGAACTTCAGCGCTCCGGCACCGGCGATGGTAGTGTGTTGCGTATTTTCCATGAGCGCGCGCGCAACCGAAATCGGATTCTTGATCGTGTGCAAACTGCAGACGCTTCCAGCGCGGTGCGTCGTGCCGTTCATGATGGCGGCATCGAGCTCGACCTCGCCATCGGCGTTTGGATAGCCGCCGTACCCGACCGTATGGATACTCGGATCGTCCTCAACGGCGTTGATCGCCTTTTCAACCGCATCCATAAGCGAACCTGATTTCGCAAACACCTCACCCGCGATCTTCAAGTGCGGGAAGCTATCGCTCCACGTGTTTACGAAAATCGGCGATGACTCGACAGCCGAGGCGTTGGACATTGCCACTGCGGCCGCGCCGGTTGCTGATGTGATAAAGTGTTGTCGGTTCACAGGGCCTCCTTGATTGCGGCGACCTTATCGGCGCTGACGATACCATTGGTGCAAGCGCCGGTTCCGACGTGAATTTCCTCAGCCCTTGTTGCTTCGAGGATCGCTCGCGCATTGCGAACGTCGATCCCCGCACCCGGTAGCACAACGGGACCATTTCCTTTCGCGATGAGCGCAGCTATCGCCATGCGACCAGCCCAGGCGTCCGGCGCACCGCCGGATGTCAGCACGCGCGTCACTTGGGGGAGCGTGGCTAAGACGTCATAGGCCACACTGAGATCTGCAAGCTCGTCAAATGCGCGATGAAACGTGATCGGGATGCCGTTCGTCGCTTCGAGAATGTCGAGAAGGAGCGGAATGTCGATCCCACCGCGTTCATCGATCGCGCCCGCCACTATCGCGGCGGGGCGTAGCGTTGCAATGGCAGTCACGTCGCGCAGCAGCGCCGCTTCGTCCGCGCCGCGATAGATGAAGCCGCGGTCATGCGGTCGCGCGATGACGTGCACGGGAATTGAAACGGCGGCTATAACCGCTTCGACGGTCTTCAGCTCCGGCGTCAGCCCGCCGCGAGCGCGCTCGGCAACCAGCTCAACACGATCGGCGCCGCCTGCAACTGCAGCTAGCGCCTCATCGACTCCCGTTACAATGACTTCGAGTTGTGGCAAGCAACGGAAATCTTACCATGTCGGGGGCCTGCGCCGCTCCGATCGCCTAGACCTCGATTCGGTCCGTGCCGATACTTAGTAAGAGGTTCCATGAAAATCAGATTCGCGAGCGTAGATCCGCACAACGTATTTCCGGCCCCAAATTCCTTCGGCGCGCTTAATCTCGCCGAGCTTGGTGCGTCATTTTCCGAGTTCATTCGAACGCTCGCGTTTTGCGTAGTCGCGTGTGCGTTGATGCTATTCGGACTTGTGTGCGTCAGCCTACTGATTCTGTTTTCGTGGTTTCTGTGGAAACCGGCCGGTATTGTCATGGCAATCATCGTCGTTAGTTTCCTCGTCGTTACAATCGACGAATAAACGATCAACTCAGAATATGGAAGTGCAGCCTCCTTTCACTCTTGGGAGAGAGGCAGCAGTTTAAATTCTCGTTTGAGAAGGGCGTAGACTCGCCGTATCAAATCGGCACTAGAAATGGGCTCCCGCACGATTCTCGCAGCGGTGCTCACGGCCGTTGCAGCAGGCCTCGTCCTGATACAAGCTCTTCAGTGGGGGCGGAGTGCTCGTTTTGACCCGACCGTCGCAAACGACGGTCGTTGCGCTTTGCGCATCGTCGCAATCGATCCATCCGAGACGTCTTCGCGTCTGCGTGAAGGCGATGAGCTCAGGCTACCGGAGATGACCGCAACCGCGCGTGGCGATATTGTCTATCATTACGCGAGCATGCATACGGCACCACTAGGCTCGGTTGTATCGCTCGTAGTGGAGCGAAACGGCCAGACGCGTATCGTCCCCTATCGCTTTCTGCGCCATAACGGCGCGTGGACATTTGTTGCACAACTCGCGTTCAAGATTATCGTTCTCGCGATCGGTGTACTCGTGCTCTTTCGTGGACGCGATCGTGCTGCGTTGTGGCTCGGCGGTTGGTGCACCGGTATCGCTGTCGCCCTTCCTGACGCATGGTTTGGTGGTTTGCCCGAACCTGCGCGCTTGACCGGCGCTGTATTTAACACTGCAGTTTGGACGTGTTTGCCGTTCGTTCTCTACATGGTTGTTGAGTCGATTGTGACAAGCGTGACCAAGCCCCTTGTTTGGACCGCGCGCATCGGGATGGCGATATCAATCGCGCCTGCGCTAATCGTGAATACCGTTGACGCAACCGCTCAGCTGCGATCGGGGTGCGCGATAACCGGGCTCAACTCAACCTTCGTCAACGTATTGTACGTCGGCTGTCAACTCGTCGTCCTCGCATATTTCGTTCTCGGTTACTTCGAAACGCACGGACTCGATCGCTTGCGGTTGCGATGGGTTTTCTGGTCGTTCGTCCTTAGTCGCTTCGGCGTTCTCCTCAATCTGATGAACCGGCCACTGGCGCATCCGCTGCAACTCTCTGGAATCGAATGGCTTACCGTCATCATTTTTCCGTTGGGGTGCGCGTACGCGATTCTTCGCCACCGGCTCATCGATGTGAACTTCGTGCTCAATAGGACGCTCATCTACACGATTCTCACAACGATTATAGTCGGCGTCTTAGTCATGTTGGAACACGTTATCGAAGCTGTTACCGTTAGCCGCGGCGTCGGATTCGTCATGGAAGCCATAGTCGCGCTCGCGATTGGTCTTTCATTCAACATGCTGCATAAGCGCGTCGAGGCGCTGCTCGACCGCACGCTCTTCCGTGCGAAGTACG
>JAMXLG010000226.1 GCA_024281135.1 Vulcanimicrobiia bacterium
TTACGGTGATGCTCGGGATGATCATGGCGATTATCGACAGCACGATCGTCAACGTCGCGCTCAACACGATCGGCGGAAATCTTGGTGCGACCGTCGACGAGGTTGCTTGGGTTGCGACCGGTTACATCCTGGCCAACGTCGTGGTCATGCCGCTCAACGGATGGCTGACGGCGCTCTTTGGACGCAAAGCGTTCTATGCAGCATCGCTGGTGCTGTTCACGGTCGCGTCGTTCTTCTGCGGTACCGCGCGCTCGATCTGGGTCCTCGTCTTTTACCGGGTAATCCAAGGCCTTGGCGGCGGCGCGCTGCAGCCGACCGCGCAAGCGATTCTCTTTGAAACCTTTCCAGTCGAACGGCGAGGGGCGGCGATGGCGATATTCGGAATGGGCGCGATGGTTGGACCGGCGATTGGTCCAACCCTCGGCGGCTGGATCGTCGATAATGCGAGCTGGCCGCTCATTTTCTACATTAACGTACCGATCGGCATCGCGGCCTTCCTCATGACGTTGGCGTTCATTCCACATCCGAAGTACATCGCCAAACCGAAGGGCGGCATCGACTGGATCGGGCTCGGCTTGCTGACCGCAGGTCTAGCCTCACTACAATTCGTTCTCGAACAGGGCGAGCGCGACGACTGGTTCGATTCGCAAACGATCGTCCTGCTTACGGCGATTGCGGCCGTCGCGCTGATCGTTTTCGTCATCAAAAGCCTCCGCGACAAGCACCCAATCGTCAATTTAAAGGTCTTCAGATTCCGGTCGTTCTCGGTCGGGTCTTTCCTGGGGATCATCATGGGGTTCGGGCTCTTCGGCACTGCGCTAATCCTGCCGCTCTTCTTTCAAACGCTGCTTGGCTTTACCGCGTTCGATACGGGCCTGGCGCTGATGCCCGGCGCGCTTTCGACCGCGGCCTCAATGCTGATCATCGGACGGATTCTCAATCGGATCGACGGCAGATGGTCGATCGTTTTCGGAACGCTGCTCTTTGCCTGGTCGACCTGGCTTTTAGGCGGCTTGACGGTTCAGGCGGGATACTGGGACGTCTTCTGGCCGCGGCTCGTGCAAGGCTTTGCGCTTGGTTTTCTCTTCGTTCCGCTAACGACGATCTCGTTGGGTGACGTCCCCGTGTCGGAAATGGCGGGGGCGACGGGAGTCTTCACGCTCCTTCGTCAACTCGGCGGCAGTTTAGGTATCGCGATTCTGACAACCCTGCTGACGCACCAAACCGCCATCGCGTGGAACGTCCTCGCTTCAGGGGTGACGCAGACACACGGTTATCCAGTCCAGCAGCTCACCCAGATGGTTTCTCAACAAGCCTCGATGATCGCCTACAACTACCTGTTCCGCGTGACGGCGGTTGTCTTCGTGCTCTCGACGCCGCTCGTCTTCCTGATCAAGCGTCAGGTGACTCGCGCGGTCCCTGCCGCCGCCGGAGCCGAGTAACGGCGTTACGATCCCGAAACCCTACGGAGCTTCCGCTTTTCGGCGCTCTCGTAACCAAGCGCGGCACCGACCTCGGAGATTCGAGCTAACACTTTCACGTGGCGGCGCTTGAGCTCCGCGCCGAGCGATTCGACCCAAGGTTCGGGCGTATCGCCGAGCAGGAGATCGTCGCGGTAAAGACGCGCCGCACTTCGATAGTGCGCGTAGGCCGGCCGCAGCGCGCCGCGCTTGTATTCTTCGTCCGCGTCATTCGCATGCAAAATAAAACGGTTGACGTCGACGATGACGTTTTCTAGGTTGATGGCGAGCTCATCGCCCGCACGAAAATACGCGTCGACCTGTTTAAGGCCGACGATCTGCGCGATAGCCTTACGAATGTTCGAGCACGCGGTCCGGAGGCTTTGGGCCACGAGATGCCGTTCCGCGCCGGGCCAAAACGCCTGCCCGAGCTCCGCCCGAGAGACCTTTCCGTTCGGCTGCAACGCAATATATTTAAAAATCTGCCGGTCGCGCCGGCGGACCCAGTCGATCGTTTGTCGATCGATTTCGGCGAGAAACCATCCGAACAAGCGCACTTGCATCGGGGTTATCGACGCAACGGTTCGTCCGAACCTATCGTAGAGTTTACGGCGCGATAGTACGCGCAACGGGCGATAACCGTCGGATGTATGAACGACAAAGAGTCCTTGTTCTTCCAGCGCTTGCAGCTGTGCCCGGTCGTCGAGATGCGACCCGCTCATCAACTTGAGCACGAGATTGGCATCGCCCTCCGATACGGGCTTGAGCGCTTGCGCGACGAACTCGTTGAAAAAATGTCCGTGGCGCATTCGCCAATTCTCGAAGGCTTGCGCGAGATTGCAGCCATCCTCGGCCGCTTTGCGCAGCGCACCGCTCACGACCAGGGGCCATCCGTCGGTTACGTCGCGCATGCGAACCGCATCGGAATGCAGGAACGATACGCCGCAGGTTTCCGCAAGGTGACGAATTTCGGTGACGTTGAACGCAAGGCGTTCGGCGTCGCAGAAAACCGCAGTACCTTTCGAAACGAGGCGCCCGACCTCAAAGGCAGCTCGCGAGCGGCAAGCGATCAAAAGAAAAACGCGGTCGGGGACGTCCTCGACCAACCGAAGGATCGCCTCGATGCCCTGCGCATCGGGTACATCGGCGCAATCTACCCCGATCTCCAGGGGTGTGCACGCCGCAAGCGCCCGTGCGAAACTTCCCTGGCCCACGTCCGGGAGCTCGAGATGCAAAGCGCGAGTGACGTTGCGCCGGACCGTATCGGCGTTCGCTTCCGAAGGAAGCGCGCAGTAAACTCCATTCTTTGCCGCGTGGCGAAGATAGCCCAACATCGCCGTCGTCTTCCCAAAGCCCGGCGGTGCGACTAAAAATCGAACCGGAACGCTTCGAAAGCGTCCCAACCACTCTTCCAAGCCTTGTCGCCGAACTATCGACGGCCCAAGGCGGGGCATCATCCCTGAGCTCATAACTTTCCTAGGAGGCGATTGCT
>JAMXLG010000227.1 GCA_024281135.1 Vulcanimicrobiia bacterium
ACGTCGCGACGTTCGTCGCGCAAGTACGTCAGTTTGCGCTCGGCGAATATCTCGATGCGCTCTATCGCGGCGACAAAATCAGCAACTCGGAACGCGACGACGTCGTCCGTAAGCTGAGCAATTACCTTGGCTTGCCGCAGCAGTACATCCGCAACTCAAATATCCGCGTGTCGTACGATAAGTTCCAGCGCGAGCTGATGCGTTCGGAGGGTACTATCGTGGGCCGCCTCGACGGACGCTATACGACGTACGAACTCGATCGTGCGTCGTACGAAGGACCTAATTGGGATCCGACTGATTCATCGATCGATGCGCCGTACACAACGGCGGTCAACTCGTATCTGCGCAACGACCTGCGATACAATCCGCCGCTTCCGTATCGTCCGAATATTTACAGTATCATCGGCGACAGTTGGGATCATTCGCACAACGGGCAATACCCGACAAACGTCGCACCCGACTTGGCGGAAGCAATGACGCAGAATCCGCATCTGCACGTGTTTTCTGCGAACGGGTACTACGACTTCGCAACGCCATTCTTCGCGACGGAATACACGTTGCGCCATCTCAATCTGAATCCGGGACTGCAGACGAATATCAGCTACGGCTTTTACGAATCAGGACACATGGTCTATTTAAGCGACAGCGCGCTCGTGCAATTCAAAAACGATCTCTCGCGCTTCTACGACAGCGCGCTGGGACACTAGGAGGCGAACATGAAGCATCTTCGCGTACTCGCAGCCTCCCTCTCCGCGGCATTGCTGATCGCTGCCGCTCCGGCCAATAAGCCTGGTCCGGCTCCCGCCGCGACGACCGATTCGATAACGCATGCGGTCGCGCACGTGAACGGTCAGGGCATTCGGTATACTGCGCGCGCGGGCACGATCACGCTGCGCAACGACAAGGAACAAATCACAGCGCGGATGTTCTACACCGCGTTCACCAAAGACGGAGCCGATCTGCGCAACCGTCCGGTCACGTTCTTCTACAACGGCGGCCCGGGCAGTTCGACGATTTGGTTACGCATGGGATCGTTTGCACCGCTGCGCGTGCAAACGATGAATGATAGGGGCATTCCGAACGCTCCCTTCAAGTTGATCGAGAATAACTACAGCTTGATCGATAAGACGGACCTCGTGTTCATCGACGCGCCGAACACGGGTTATAGCCGCGTCATTGGCGCGGGCCAACCCAAAGACTTCATGGGCGTCGATCAAGATGGCCGTGCATTCACGCAGTTCGTTCAGCGCTACATCACGCAATTCGGCCGTTGGAATTCGCCGAAGTTTCTCTTCGGTGAAAGCTACGGCACGACGCGCGACTGCGTGCTCGTGAACATGCTGCAGAATGCCGGCGTTCAAATGAACGGCGTCGTGTTGCTCTCGTCGATTCTGAACTTCGGCCTTGGCGGACTCGCCGGCGGCAATCCGATCGGCGGCGGCGACTGGGGCTTCGTCAATTATCTACCGACGGAGGCCGCCGCGGCGTGGTTTCATGGTAAGGCGGGCCAAGGCCAAAGTCTGCAATCGTTCTTGAGGAACGTCGAAGCCTTCGCCGGCGGCCAGTACTTGCGCGATCTCGCGCAAGGTGCCGATCTGAGTCCTGCGCAGTTCAATAACGACGTTGCGCGCCTGCATCAGTACCTCGGGCTCCCCGAAGATTACATCCGTAACTCGAACCTGCGCATTCCGTACTTCCGCTTCTTGCAAGCACTCATGCGCAATCAGGATCAGATCATCGGCCGTTACGATGCGCGCTACACGACGTACTCGCTCGATGCGAACTCCGACTTCCCGGAGTGGGATCCGTCTGACGTCGGCATCAGCGGTGCGTTCGTCGGGCTTGGCATGAACTACATGACGCAGACGCTCGGCTACCACACGAACTTGCAGTATCGCCCGACGGCGTACGGCGGTTTACTCGGTGCGAAGTGGGACTTCAAACGTGGCGATGAAGATCCGCCGGCAAACGTTGCGCCCGATCTCGCGCGCGCGATGACGACGAATCCGCATCTCTTCGTATTCTCAGGTAACGGATATTTCGACTTCGCCACGCCGTACTTCGCAACCGTATACACCCTCAATCACCTCGGCCTTGCACCGACGCTACAGAATCACATCACCTTCGGCTTCTACCAATCGGGCCACATGGTGTACCTGAATCCCAAGGCGCTCGCGCAATTCAAAGGCGACCTCTCCCGCTGGTACGACGCAGCATTAGCGGGACGGTAGCCTCCGCAGCCGTGTCATCCTGAGCTTGTCTGTCATCCTGAGCTTGTCGAAGGATCGCCTCAAATCAAAAGCCCGCCGGAACGTTCCGGCGGGCTTTTGTTCGTATTAGTGGCCCGAGATCTTTGCGAGTTTTGCGATCGTGGCTTCGAGCGTCTTTCCGAGTTCTACGAACGCGAGATTCTGATCGTGGGTCGGCTCTGCGTCGGCGCTTTCAACCGCATCTTCGAGATTCTGATAAGCGTCGCTGAGTGCGGAGAGCGTCGAGAAGTTCGTGACGGCAGGCGGTGGAACCGATCCGAACGTTCCTGCTCCGCCACCACCGCCGAGAATATCACGGCGAATCACCTCTTTTTGCGCTTCGCTGACCGTGCTCGATGCAAGTAATGCTTCAGCGCGTTTGCGTGCGCTCTCAATTTGACTCAAACGGTCTTCGATTTCATTCGCTAGCCGGTACTGGTCAAGCAACTGCGCATCCGTCGCATCGTTGCGTGGATCGCGAACGAGATGCACGTGCGCGGTCTGCGTGGCGTTGCCGGCGGTGAGACGCACAGTGTACACGCCGGGTGGCGCTAGCGGACCTTCGTCGTGGCGCGTCGTGAAATCCCACACAAAGCGATGCGAACCAGGATCTGTTGATACGGTAACCTGCGCGGGAATCCATCGCGGCGCAATATCTACCGTTGATGGATCGGTGGGCTTGGGGGGATTTGCGCTCGAGTAGTGACGCACGACGTGTCCACCCGGTCCCACGATATCGATCGACACCGGCGATTGCTCGCCGTTGAGGTAGTAGTCGATGTACATGCCGACCGGCGGATTAGGAGCTTGCGGCTCTTCCACTTGGATCGGCGTTCCTTCGTCGGCAATGCCGCCGCCGACACCGCCCGCGCGACGGAAACGAATTGTTTGCTGCGGCGTGAAGAGATGGTTGCCGGTCAGTGGCGATTGCGCGAGCTGCCTTAACGACGCAATGTCGTCCATGATATAGAAGCCGCGGCCGTGCGTTGCAATCACGAGATCGTTACCATGTACGGCGATGTCGCGCACCGACGTCATCGGCAGATTACGCTGGAACGATTGCCAGTGCGCGCCGTCGTCGAACGAGACGTAGATGCCGCGTTCCGTTCCGGCGTACAGCAGGCCGGGGACCTTGGTATCTGCGCGAACCGCATTCACGAAGCTACCCTCAGGGATACCGCTCGCGATTACGGTCCACGTTCGGCCGTCATCGTGCGTGCGATAGATATACGGGCGATAGTCGTTCAAACGATGGCGGTCGACGGCGACATACGCGGTATTCGAGTCGAGCGAAGAGGGATCGATGATGCCGACCTTGCTCCAAGGCGTCAGAGCCTTCGGAGTGATGTCGCTCCAGTGCGCGCCGGTATCGTGCGTGATCCACACTTTGCCGTCATCCGTACCGGCCCACAGCGTTCGTGCATCGTGCGGCGCGGGTGCAAGCGAATAAACGACTCCGCGGCGCGGTAGACCGCCCGAATCGGCAAGCGTCGCTGCGTCAAGATTCGCCGGATGATTCTCTTCCTCGCTTCGCGTGAGATCCGGACTGATGATCGTCCACGTCTTTCCACGATTGACCGAGCGAAAGACGTTCTGCTTCGTCGTGTACAACGCGTGATCGACGGGCGAGATCACGATGGGCAACGTCCACGTCGCGCGCCAAGCGGTATTGGGATATGCCGTTGTCGCATCAACGTTCTGCTCCCAGCCGGTTGCGAGATCTTCGTACGTGATCGGTCCGCCGGAGCTGTTGCCGCCGAAGAGCTTGCCGTTGTTGCGCGGATCGGCGGCAAGCGTGCCGCTCTCACCGCCAACATCCATCGGCCGCCAATCGAGCGACGTGATGTGGTCGTGAATGGTTTGCGACGGCACCGCGATCGCACCGGAATCTTGTTGCGCACCATAGACCCAATACGGATACCGGTCGTCGGTTGCAACGTGATAGATTTGCGCCGTCGGCTGGTTGTACCAAGAACTCCACGTCTGCGCACGGTCCACTGAAACGACCACGCCTTGATCGCTACCGAGAATCATGTGCGTAGGGTCATCGGGATTGATCCACAATGCGTGATAGTCGTCGCCGCCCGGCGAGCCTTTGATCGCAACGAACGTCTTGCCGCCGTCTTCCGAGCGGTACGTTGCGGTGTTCATTATATAGACGACGTCGGGGTTTTTCGTGTCGACGGTGACTTGCCCGAAATACCAGCCACGTTGCCAAAGGCGGATTTGTTTCTTTCCACCGTTTACGTGCGTCCACGTTGCGCCGCCGTCATCGGAACGATACACACCACCGGCTTCAAGATCGCGACCCGTATCGATCTGCGCGTAAACACGCGAGGGTTGCGACGGTGCAATGCCGATGCCGATATGCCCTACGAGCTTCGGCAGGCCATTGGTGAGTTGCGACCAGGTCTTGCCGCCGTCGGTTGATTTATACAAGCCGCCGCCCGGGCCGCTCGACGGCGGATAAACGTTCCACGGTGGACGGCGCGTCTGCCACAGCGATGCGTAGACGGTATTCGGTTGCGACGGATCGATTGCGACGTCGATCGCGCCGGTGTCTTCATTTTTGAAGAGCACCTTCGACCACGTCGCGCCGCCGTCGGTCGTCTTGAACACGCCGCGTTCGGCGTTACGCGCGTACGGGTGACCGAGCGCCGCAACATACACGACGTTTGCATCGTGCGGGTCGATTGCGATACGGCCGATCTGCATCGTGTCGTCGAGACCGATGTGCGTCCACGTCTTGCCACCGTCAAGCGATTTATACATACCGTTGCCGTACGCAATATCGGAACGCATGTCGGCTTCACCGGAGCCGACGTAGATCGTTTTCCTGTTGCTCGGTGCAACGGCGATCGCACCGATCGATGCAACGTCCTGACCGTCGAAGATAGGATTCCACGTGCGCCCGGCGTTGGTTGATTCCCACACGCCGCCGTCGACGGAGCCGAAGTAAAAGTGATTCGGGTCGCCGGGAACTCCGGTCACCGCAATGGCGCGCCCGCCGCGGAACGGGCCGATGAGCCGCCACGAGAGTGCATTAAGTGCACTTCCTTCAACGTGAGCGGGTCCCGCGATCGCCGGTGATGCCGAGAATACGGCACAGGGCGCTAGAAGAAGCGCGCAAAGTGACGCGCTGATCAATCGTCGCATAGTGCGGTGTACGCGCTATGCAGCGAGTTGGCCTTTGGCTTCGCGCTTCGCTTTTGCGGGAGATTTGAGAATTGCGACGACCGCGAACACAATTGCAGCACCGCCGAGGATTACGTTTAGTGTGATTGGCTCGCGCAGCAACCATGCACCGAGTGCTACCGCGACGATGGGATTCACGTACCCGTAGGTTGCAACGATGTGCGTGGGAAGTTTGCGCACGGCGTAGTTGTATGCGGTGTATCCGATGAGCGCGCCTGGTCCGACGAGCCACAAGAATCCGCCGATTGACGCCGACGTGATCGCGTGAATGTTGAGATGCGCCGCCTCACCCGTGAGCAAGCCGATGATCGTAAGGATGATTCCGCCGACGAACATTTCTAACGCCGGAATGATAGGATTCTTTCGCAACTCCGCGTGACGGCGTCCGTACACGGAACCGAGCGCCCACGTGAACGAACCGAAGAGCATCATCAGCGTGGGAACAAGCGGAACACCGCCGCCGGGCATGCCCGCAAGAGCGATGATGCCGATGGTGCCGAGAGCAAGGCCGATGGCCGAGCCCAGCGTGATGCCGGTGCGCGACACGATCGCGGCGATGATCACCATCCAAATCGGAACTGTCGCAACGACGATCGCCGCCACGCCCGACTGCACCGTCTGTTCGGAATAACACAGAAAGCCGTTGCCGATGCCGAGCAACAGAAACGCCGTCATCGTGAGCGAGCGCCACTGCGGCGCGCGAAGTTGCGAGAGTAAATCGCGCTTCCATAAGAGCATCGCTCCGGTGAGGATACTGCCGGCGATAATGTACCGGACGCCGGCCATCAGAAACGGTGGGATCGTCTCGACTGCGACCCGGATGCCGAGGTACGTGGACCCCCAGAGGAACCAGACCGTGATCAGCGCTACCCAAGGCAGCGCATCGATGATGGACGAGCGGCGCATATTTCCCTTCTGAAACCAAAGATCGTCCGAAGTTTTCGAAAGAGTAGACGAGCCCGGAAAAGTCCTCCGTTTTGGAAAGCGAAGAGGTCTACCATGATCAGTCCCGTCCCCGCCACCCCGTCGAATCGGAGGCTCGACGATGTCGACCTTCGCTTGCTCGCCGCGCTTCGCGCAAATGCCCGAACGAGCCAAGAGGATCTTTCGCGCCTGCTCGCGCTCTCGCGCCCGTCGGTTCGGGAGCGGATGCGTCGACTGGAAGCGCTTGGAATTCTTCTCGGCTACACCATCGTCGTCGATTGGGAGTCGCTGGGCTACCCGATTCTTGCGTTCGTCAACGTGCGCACCGCAATGGGCACATGCGACGAAGGCACGCAAGTCGTCAACGGCTTCTCATGCGACGGAGCCGTCGTCGAAGAATGTTACGCGATCACCGGTGACTGGTGCTTATTCGCGAAAGTCCGCGCGCGTACATCAAAGGAGCTAGCAAACTTTCTCGATGCGATCAAGAAGAATCCCCGCTTCTCCGCGACGTCGACAACGCTAGCTCTCGGAACCGTGTCATCGTAAGCACCGTGTCATCGTAAGCACCGTGTCATCCTGAGCTTGTCGAAGGATCGCAACGAACGATTATTAGCGATATATCACGCACCTTTTCTTATCGCCATTGCAATCACAGTCGAGCAGTGCGACGAGTTGCCGTTTCATTGCGCGCGCTTCCTTAATCACTCCGTCGAGTTCGCTGATTCGACGCAGCACGATCTCGTGTCGGCTTTGTGCGCGCACTAGAGGTTCGGACGAGGCCATCGAAACTAAGTCTTCGATTGAAACGCCGCTCGCGCGAAAGAAGCGCAGAACTTTCAGCTGATCGGTAACGGAGACATCGTAGTCGCGGATACCATTCTTGCGACGTGGCCGAGGCAGCAGCCCCGACGACTCGTAGAACCGGATCATTGAGGTAGAAACTCCGGCCGCTTTAGCTATCTCGCCAATGGTCATGTCGTGGACCCCTTGACTTAAAGTGAACTTTAAGTCGTATGGTTCGGTCATGGATTTTCAAACCTCTCCAAAACAGCCGGGAAAGATCTTCGGCAGTTCAGCAGCGGCATTTGCCTCACACCTGTTCGGAACGCTGACATGTGCCACGTGTTGGACAATATTCGGTCCTTCGCTCGCGCTCTTATTCGGCAGTGGAGGCACCGCGTTTTTGGCAGCCCTGCGTCCATATGCTCCACTGGCAGTGTCAGTTTCTGCGCTCGGGTTGGTTTATAGCTTCTATCAACTTGCGAAAACACGCGATCAGTCCCGCAAACTGCCGTACAAACTCGCAGCGCTGTTTACCGTGCTTTCTGCTGTTGGGTGGACCGGTTCAGCAACCTACACCGTTGTTACGTTCCTGAAGGGCTAGATTGCAATGCCGGAAAGCAAGCCGATTATTTGTACACTTTCCAGTTCCGAATTAGCGACTCGCGGTTCGAACTGGGTAGCTGCTTTAACCAAAGCCGACGCAAAGATTAGCGATACACCCGGGGGCGTCTTGATCACACTCAACGGAGAGAATGACGGATTAGTGGAAATCCAAGAACTCGTACGCGCGGAGCAAAAATGTTGCGCGTGGATGAGTCTCAATTTGCGTTCCGGCCGAACGGGCGCTACGCTCTCGATTACCTCGGAGTCAAGCGAAGGTACTCGCTTAATTCGCGAGATGGTTGGTTCGACGCGTTCTGGCAGACTATCTAGTACCTGAAGACATTGTTTGGAATCGACGCGAACGCCGGATCGCCCGTTTGCCACAGTAAGAACGAGTACTCGTCCGTAAGGAGTTCTTCGCTTTGCTTGCGCGATGCCGCGAGGAACCCGTGGCCGGCGTCGTAATCGACGCGAAGTAGAATAGGACGCCCACTCGTCGTGGCGGCTTGCAACGCTGCCGTCATTTTTGCGAGTTCCCACGATGAAACGCGCGGATCGTTATATCCAGTGATCAACATCACCGCCGGATACTTCGTCCCCTTAACGACGTGTTGATACGCATCCATTTCTTGCAACGCTTTGAATCCAGTCTCGTCTTTGACAGTACCGAACTCGGGAATGTTCGGCGGGCCATTCGGCGAGAATTCCTGTCGAAGCGCGTTGCTTGCGCCGACAACATCGAGTGCCGCCGCGAAGAGCTCGGGATGCGAGGTAATCGCGCGACCAATCGTAATACCACCCGCGCTCGTACCCTCACCCGCGAGGTGTTCCGACGACGTGTATTTGTGATCGATGAGGTATTGACCGCATGCGACGAAGTCTTCCCACGTGTGATGCTTCGTTGCGATCATTCCGGCGCGATGCCAGTCTTCGCCGTACCATCCGCTGCCGCGAACGTGACAAACGGCAAACACGCCGCCGCGTTCGAGCCACGCGAGACGGGTCGTGCTGAATCCTGGATTGAGGACGATACCGTACGAGCCGTATCCCTCGAGATACGTCGAGTGCGAACCATCGAGCGGCAGACCCTTTTTGTAGACGATCGAAAGCGGCACCATGGTGCCGTCCTCGCTCTTCGCCTGCACTTCCGTCGATGTGTACGGCGACACGTCAACCGGAGCCAATGCTTTCAGATGGGTGTTAGTCAGGCTGCCGGTCGGGTTGACACGATAGATTTGCGACGAGCGCGTCCACGACGTGAGGGAAAAGACTGCGCCGGGAACCGTCGGATCCGTGCTCATGCCTGCGACGGTGCCTTCGAACGGCAGTGCCGCCACAGTCGTCTTTCCACTCAGCATTCCGCTCGGCGTTAAGACATACTTACGAATGCGTCCGAAGCCGCCTTCTCGTGACTGCACGTAGAGGCCATCCGCAGCAGGCCCGAGCGACTCTAACACCTCCTTCGTTGCCGGAATGACCACGCGAGCGGACGAGATGTTCGGCGATGCAAACGTCGTCGCGACGAGTTTGAACGACGAAGCGTCTTTGTGCGTTAGAAAGTAAATCGTGTTTCCAGCATCCGTCATATTCGTGACGTCATCATCCGTACTCGCAATTTGCTTCCACGTCGCTTGCGCCGACGTTACCGGTGACGTTGCGAGGTATGCGTCGACTTCGTTCTTGACGCCGTGCACGATAATGCCGTACGTGCGGCGCGTCTGCTCCGAATAGTTGACGATCGGAAAATCCGTGAGCTCGAAGTGAACGGCGGGGTTCACACTGTAGCCGAAGACTGCCGGGTCTTTCGATGGGTCGCGCCCGAGCACGTGCAGATAGTTGACGGCGCGCGTTTCTTTCATCGTATCGGGTTCGCCGGGTTTTAGTTCCGGGAAGCGCACGTAATAAAACGATTTGCCGTCGGGAAGCCAGCTCGTTACACCGACAAAGAGTGCGCGATCGATCGTATCAGGAAGTTCGCGCCCGTTGACGCTGACGACGTGGATGACGGCGTTCTCGGAGCCGCCTTCCGAAATGCCGTACGCGGCGTACGAACCGTCGAGCGAAGGAAGGAAATAGTTGATCGTGTAGTGCTTGCCCGAATTCGCTGCGGCAAGCTTATCCGGGTCAACAAGAATGCGCTCCTCACCGCCGCTGCGACGCCTAACATACAGCTTTGCAGTGTTCGCCGTCGGTTCTTGCTTTAAATAGTAGTAATACGGTCCCGCAATTTGCAGACCGGAGACAGTGGCGACCGTCTTATCGAGCGCGGCGATTCGATTGAACAATTGATCGCGCGCCGGTCCGAGCGCGCTTAGGACAGCGCGAGTGTACGCGTTTTGTTCTTTGAAGAAATTCACGACGACCGGGTCGTTCATATTTTCCATGAAGCGATACTGGTCGGTTACCTTGGTGCCGAAGTACGTGTCGCTGACCGGCGATGGCGACGGCAGCGGCGGAGGCGAGGGCGGAAAGTTTTGTTGGGCTAGACCCGCGCCGGTCGAGGTGCTAATGGCAAGCGCGACGACGCCAAGAAACGTCCGTATCTTCATTTAACGCTCTTCGCGAGAAAGGACGAACGCTCCCTATCGAGGCGTGACCGTTAGCGTTTCCCGTAGAGTCCTCGTTCCTCCGGAAGATAGGCTAAATGGCGCCACGTTCGAGTTCGTACCGAATGCTTACATTTGCGATACAGGTGCACATTGTACGGTGGGGGAGCTTTCAACGGCTCCACGAATTAGCCAAGCCCATGAGGGTGTTGCCGGTTGTGCCGGCCCGTGTGAGTGGCTAGCGTCAAAACGCTAGACGCTTCCGATCTGACGATCGCCGCTTCCGGCTCGTCTATTGTCATTTCCCCGAGTAGCCGCATTCGGTGCACGCTCGAGGTTTCGAAGCTAGAGCTGCGCCATACACGCAGCATCAAGGTTCTCCTAACTAACGACTGCGACCAACCACTTCGCATCACCCTCGGAGTTTGTAGCGGCGTCCAAGCGCAGTTACTCACCGGTCTTGAGCTCATGTGCGCGCCGCGCGACGAGCTGTCGTTCGAGTACAACGTTCCGGTTTTTTCGTTGCGTTCGAGACGCGCGTTCGCGCTGGTCGAGACCGCAAACGATAGGTTTGGATTTCTCGGCCCAGATCTCGATGAGGCTGTTCTCCCGGTCGCGGGAGCGTTTGTCGTAGCGGCGGCTGCGGGTTGTGCCGCGCTTGTCCTCGGAAAGCCTGAGAGTGGATTGCGCGAACAGACGCAACCGCGCTACGGTGATGCCGAAGAAACACCGCTCGCCGAACCGGTCGACACTGGCGAACCGGATGAGATCATTGCCGAGTCCACCGAGGTCGAAGAAACAGCGCTCGCCGATCCGGTCGACACTGGCGAGCCAGATGAGATCATTGTCGAGTCCACCGAGCTCGCAGAAACAGCGCTCGCCGATCCGGTCGACACTGGCGAACCGAATGAGATCATTGCCGAGCCCACCGAGCTCGAAGAAACAGCGCTCGCCGATCCGGTCGACACCGGCGAACCGAATGAGATCATTGCCGAGTCCACCGAGCTCGAAGAAACACCGCTCGTCGATCCGGTCGATACCGGCGAACCGGATGAGATCGTTGCCGAGTCCACCGAGCTCGAAGAAACGCCGCTCGCCGATCCGGTCGACACTGGCGAACCGGATGAGATCATTGACGAGTCCATCGAGGTCGAAGAAACACCGCTCGTCGATCCGGTCGGCACTGGCGAACCGAACGAGATCATCGCCGAGTCTACCGAGCTCGAAGAGACACCGCTCGCCGATCCCGTTAACGTTCAGTTTTCGTATCAGTATAAGATCGAAGACTTCGTCGAGTGCGATCGTGCGGATGACCCCAATCGCGCGGACGTGCGGAACGTTATCGAAGAGCCGGATTTTCACGACGATCCGGAAGACGTCGATGAGCGCCCTATCGATGAGGGGCGCGTGGAAACGGCGCGATCCACTGATGGAAAACTGGAACCGCCTGCAATTCGCGACAAATCCGCTGCCGCCGTTGCGTCCCTCAGCTCGTCATCGTCCATTTCGCGGCAATTCGCAGCAATAAACGTTGGCGATGCGGCGGTTGTGGGCAGCATCGAATGTGTCGACAGGCGTCCCCTGAACCTGCTTTTTGTCGCGAAAGTGTTAAATCAGGTCGACGAGCCGCTAATGTGCTCCGTCGTCGGGGAAGCGCGCGACGGCGAACCGATTCTCTTTCCGGATTACTTCTGGGTGCAGCCTCAGAGTGCGGCCGCCGTAGAAATCAATACGTCGGTTCAATATCCCTGGAAACTCGATCGGCTTGTGTTGCGCATGCAGAACACCGGGCTTTCGTGCACCGCTGAAACAATCGTTCCTGTTCCCTTGGCCGTTCGCGCGATGCACGTGGTCGCGATGGCTCTTCTCATGGTGTTATTCGGCGCAATTACCTATGCGTGGCTCACGCGGCCTCACATTCAAGCTTTCGCTGCGCCACAAAGCGTTGTAGCCGGCAGCGTTGCGCGTGTGTCGTATGAAACCCAAGGCCGAGGAACCACCGCCTATTTGGTGAGTAATGACTCCGGAACAGTCCAGCGCGGGCAACTACCAATGGGACGCCACGAGATAAGTTTCCGAACTTCGAATCGCCCGCAACTATATCGGGTTTTGCTGACGGTCGACGGGTTTGCCGGCGGAACGTCGGTCGAGCAAGATGTGCGCGCTTTGGCCCTACAACGCGCACCTCTGGCGCGAACCTCGATCGACGTACTGGAGGTCGATCCGCCGATTGCGAACGCCGGCGTGCCTTTTGAGGTGCGCTATGTCTTAAGCGATGCGGGTGCAGCTAAATCTGGAACAGTTTCGGTTTTCGATTCCGTTGGATTCCCGGTGGTCAGCGGTCCGATAAATGCGAGCGGCGTGACGTCGCTTCTGGCGCCGAACGTCGCTGAACCAACGACCTTCCGTGTTGCTTTGGATGTTTCGCAGAACGGCCTTCATTCGCAAGCCGCGACGGGTTTGCTCGTGATGCCCAAGGCAAATAACGGGCAGAATGCAGTTGCGGAACAGAACTTTTCGCCCGACCAGCTATTGCAAATTTCGCCACAGAGTCCACGTTCGCAGCAGACTTTGACCGTTCGTCCGCTTCGATATCCAAATGCAATGAGCATTACGTTGCAAAACGACCGTGGCGAGCCTATCGGCAGTCAAAATATAAATTCAGGCAACGGCGTAGCGAGATTTCTGTTGCCTGTTGTCGACCGCGAGCGCAAAATGACTGTTATAGCTTCGTATGTATTGAACGGCGCGCAACACGTAGCGATTAAATCAATCGTTGTGCGCCCGACCGCGCACGTGTTGTGAATTCATGAACGCCTAACTAGGCGAAGGCACGGCACCTAATTGCAGGGGCTGTTCGACGCTGCCTAATGAGCGTAATATACGAGTGAGGCACAGCGTATGCGTAAATTGTTTGTGCGCATCATCGTCTCGCTGGCGCTGCTTACGATGAGCGCAGAATGCTCAGGCTCCGGTTCGGGCTCGGGCCAATTTCCGACAACAGTCAGTCCCTCGCAACCATCGGCAATGTCGTGGAGCGCTGCGGTTGCGCAGCCGGTCACGCCCATCGTGGTGGCTCCGGGGCAGACGATTATCATCATCATTGATCTCGTCCCGATCAACGGCGTCGTATTCTCGAGTCCGGTGTTCTTCAACCTATTCACGAGCGCAAATCCGAACCTCATATTTTCGTGTCCGAGCTTGCTAACGGTTGGCTCACCGATCATTGGGCCGGTTACCGTGGGCGGCGTTCCCTCGGTAGTTTTCTCAATTGCGCCTACTGCTTTTGGTTCGTGTGTAATCCCGATCAACGGTGGATTTGCCGGCATAATTCCGCTTAGCGTCCAGATCTCGGGTTCAACGGCGCAATCAACGTCGCAGCGGCGCTACGTCGTCCGTCTTACTACCGGGGCACCGGCACCAAAGCACTAGCGACACTCCTAACAAGTAAGCGGGCGGTTGGCGCGAGTCAATAAAAATAGAAGGCAGGCAAGCTTGCCGCTTCCTGTGTTTTCCTAATGCAATAAACCGTATCGTAATAAGCTTCCAGGGGGAGCGTCCGATATATATAGCACGGACGACTTCCGATTTGTAGGTACAACGCTGATGTTTGTTTCGCAAGCGCCGCGTTTGGCGCCGACACTCATCCGTAGGCCCCGACTGGAAGAATGGTTCGCACGCTCTGCAAAAGTGCCCGTGCGATTTGTGGTGGGGCCGGCGGGCTTTGGTAAGACGACTGCGCTTCTGAGCTATTTGCGCAGTACGGTTCACTCAGCCTTATATTGCAGTCTCACCGACGGTGCCGGCGCTGTCGAGGTGCGTGCCGCCATTGCCGGCGCGATGCAACTGAATACAGAACCGTTATCGCACGACGATCTCATTCGCCAACTAGCAGCGTTAGCGCCGCTAGAGCTGGCATTGGACCGTGCTGATGCCGCGAATCAAGATGGGATCGACGAGGTCCTTCGCCTCATCGAGGCCATGCCCGAACGCGTATCGCTGATTGTTGCATGTCGGTCGCGCACTGCTATCGATGTTGGACGTCTCATCGCCAGAGGGATTGGTGCACTCTGTGACGCCGAGCGATTGCTGTTCGATTCCAGAGAGATCCGCCATCTAGCGGAAACCTGTGGCGTAACGTTCACTGACTCCGACGTTGCAAAACTTCTTGATGCCACCGACGGCTGGCCAATTGTGGTTAGCGGCTCGATTCGCAAATCCGCTGAGGATGACATGACCCTCACTGGAGCGTTTGAGCGTTGGCGCAACCGTCAAGGCCACCTATTCACGGAATTTATATCGTCTGCGCTTGAAGGCGCGCGCCAGGAAGATGCTGCGCTTGTGCAAGCTCTTCTAGCGGGAACACCGTGCGAAGACCAACTGCGCCTAAGCGCACTCGAAACGCAGGGCCTTTTCGTCGTCCGTAACGAGCGCGGATGCCGGACGTTGCGCCCGCTCTCGCGAGCGCGATTGTATCATGCTTCCGTTCACAGCACAGCCGAAATCGTTACGCCGATGCGTGTAAGGATGTTCGGCCGTTTTCAAGTGGAGATACACGGTCGTCAAGTCGAGTGGATACGCCGCCGCGATTCGCAAGTATTTAAATATATCGCGCTCAAACGCAACGGCAGAGTAACCCGCGCTGAGCTCGCGGAGACATTTTGGCCGGATGCCGATCGTCATCTTGTCGCGCAGAGCGTCCGAACTGTATGTTGCAACATCCGCAAGGCGATCGGACGTATCGTAGGATTCGTTACGGTCGATCGCTATTTCCGCGCCGGCGGCGACATCTCGATCGACCTTGAAAACGTAGTCATCGATGTTACGCGTTTTCTGGCCCATGTGAACGACGGCGATCAACAGTGTCAGCGCAACAATTTACATGCGGCCTTGGCTCATTATTCTATGGCCGAAAAACTTTATTGCAGCGATTTGCTATCGGGTGAACCTGACGAGGAGTGGTTTGCTGCTCGGGCTCTGGCTCTCGAAGAGCGTTACATCATGGTACTTCAGCATCTCGTCAAAATTGCGCACGAACTCGGAGACCTTGAGGCTGCCCTAACCCATGCGCGGCGCGTACTCGAGTTATGTCCCGAGAACGAATCGGCGCGCGCCGCCCTGACGATGGCCTCCCAGCGCACCGGCCCTCGAACTTCGCCCGCAATCGAAACACTCAGAATTGAGCCCGGTCCGGGGAAGAGAGCTGCTCTAGGTTCACGGGCCTAGGGTCCCCTCCCTTGCTCAAGGGTAGCTGTGTAATGTTTTTGTGTGTAGTCGATAAACTGTGCCGACAAAAGTCCGATTACTTGATTACTCGGCTGTCTATTTTGGGGGCTCCAGGGGATGTTCTTTCGACCAAAGTCAAAAAACGACGTAAGTTCCTTGCTCGGCATCATGTCCGATCTAGGGCTGGGTTCGCGCTCGGAAAAGGCGCCTGAGGAACCCCCCGCGACGCCTCAGCGCAACCTCAGTGAAATCTTCGCGGACCTAGAGGCGAGCGATCGCCGGCTCGTGGAGCGCCGTAAAGGCGGTGATCGTCGCAGCCAGGATCGTCGCGACTCGGGAGCGCCGGGTGAGCAAGCTAGCAAGGTTCAGTCATCTGCGCGAGTTGAGGATGCTCCACCGGCAGAACAGACCGTGGCTGAAACGGCGCCCCAAACCACGCCGTCTATCGATTCGAGCGGCGAAGCAAACGTTGCCCAAACCCAGGAGGCTGAGATGCCCATCGAGCGGAGTTCCGTCAACGGCCAAGCGTCTGTCGCTGACGATGTAGCGCTACCGGAGTTCGACGAGGCCCAACGGCGAGCAGCGGCTCACCGTCAGGCACTCCAGGCCATGCTCGACGAAGCGCACCGGGTTGAGGAGCAGCTTGCGGCCGAAGCCACCGAGGCTCGCATGGCGGCCAGCCGGCTTAATCTCGAAAAGAAACAGGAAGCTGCAGTGCGGGCTGTCGAGCTTGAAAAGCAAGCAATCACACAAGCGGCTGAATTAGGCCAACAAAGCGATCGCGCCGCCGAGGAGCAAGAACGGGCAGCAGTCGCCCTTCAGTCGGTACGCACGGTAACGGCAGCAGCTTTGGCCCGAGTCGCCGAGTGCGAAGAACGCCTACGGGAGGCTCGGCAAGTGGCAGCTGAGGCCTCAGGTAAGGAGCGAGAAAGCGAAGAGCAAGCTACGAACGCTACGCAGGTCGCGGAGAAAGCAAGGCGCGATGCGCAACAAGCGCATCTCTATGCGGCCAAGTGTCGTGAGATGCGCGAGGCCAGTGAGATGGAAGCCTTTGAAGCACAGCGGATCGCGAGCGGATTGACCCCTTCGAACTCGGCGTCAGAAAGGCTTCGTGCTCTCGACCAGCGCTCTAGGGGCGAGGCCTAGCTAAGTACCCTATCCTAGCTAGCTAGCGACAGGAAGCTTTGTAAAGTTTGAGTAAGGGGGTAGGGCTTTGTGCCCAGACAAGCATTCGCTTGTTCGGAAAAGTGGTTTATAATGCAGCTCCGCGGTTACTGTCTTTCGTTTGCTTACGAATCGCGGGTTAGGGCTTACAGGGATTCTCTATGTCAGTTGTTCCGCGTATAGCTCCGTCGGTTATAGCGCGACCGCGCCTCGAGAACTGGTTTTCCCGCTTTAATAAGGTGCCGGTCCGCTGTCTTGTTGCGCCTGCCGGCTGCGGAAAAACAACCGCGATCCTTAGCTACTTGCGTACCAATCAAGTGGGCGCCTTCTACCACGCCATCAAGGATGGAGAGACCGCCGCGGACCTACGTGCCGCTTTAGCCGCGATGTTATCCCTGAGCAAAGCCCCGGAAACCGTCGAAGATCTTGCCCGCAGCCTCGCGGAACGAGCTCCCCTCGAGCTTGCCCTCGACCGAGTCGATGCCGCCGAAGCTGACGCCCGCACTGAGATTCGCCGCCTCATCGAGCTCCTTCCCGAAAGTGTCTCGTTGTTGATTGCACTGCGTTCTCGCGCCGCGTTCGACGTGGGCGAATTGATCGCTCGCGGCATGGCGACCCTTTGCGATTTCGAGCGACTCGCGTTCGATGCTGCTGAGGTTCGACATCTGGCGGAAACGTGCGACGTTTCGTTTTCGCACGGCGATGTGGTCAAACTCTTAGAAGCGAGTGATGGTTGGCCGATCGTAGTAAGTTCGGCGATCCGTAAAGCCGCCGAAGACGGTCGAAATTTGGCGGAAGCGTTCGAAAATTGGCGCAAGCTCCATGGCCATCTGTTCGCAGAGTACATCGCCGCCGCGATTGAGAACGCGCCCCATCGCGAAGCGTCGTACGTTCGAGAGCTTGCATCCGGCGGCAGTCGAGATGAGGCTGACATGAAAGCAATGGAATCGAACGGATTGTTCGTCATCCATAGCTCCGATGGGTATCGTCTGCTTCGCGCGATAACACGCATGCGCTCGTACCAACGCTCCGAATCGTTGAAGGGCCGAATCGTGCCGATGCAGGTTCAATTATTCGGGTGCTTCGAGGCGACGATCGACGGCCGGCGGATCGAATGGATTCGTCGTCGCGATCAGCAGATCTTCAAATACGTTGCGCTGAAGCGCGCGGGCGTTGTAACGCGTGCGGAACTTGCCGGTACGTTTTGGCCGGGGGCGGAAAAACATCTCGCTACTCAGAGCGTACGTACCGCATGTAGCAACATTCGTAAGGCGATTGGGAACGTCGTCGGGTTCGACGCGGTCGACCAGTATTTTCGCGCGAACGGCGACGTCGCGATTTCGCTCGAGAACGTCATTATCGACGTCAACCGCTTCTCGCAACACCTTGATGACGGCGACCGTCAGTTCGAACGCCGAGAGCTGCGGGTGGCGCAATCGCGTTATCGCACGGCAGACCGCCTTTACACCAACCGGCTGTTGGCCGGCGACCCGCAGGAATCGTGGTTCGAGGCGCAGGCTGAGTTACTCGAAACCCGCTACACGATCGTTATCGAGCGTTTGGCCGAGATTGCCAACGAGTTCGGCGATGTAAGTGCCGCGCGCACTCTTGCAAAGAGAGCATTAGCTTTGAGACCAGGCAATGGGGCAATGCTCGCTCTCGTTTCTCAGGTCGACCGTACATCTTTTCGTGACCTTGCCGTATCGGCTGGTCCTGACGGCGCGCAGCGACTGAAATTCGAAGCCCGCGCTAGCGCCTAATGCGGCTCTTTATCACCGCCATCGTGCTGTGTGTCGCCGGCGCGTTATTCGTTCGCGCCTCGACCGGCGCGCTTGCGGGCGATTTTAAAGCGTTTTATTGCGCCGCCCATGTCGCCGGTGCCGGCGCCGATCCGTATCGCGCTCATCCGCTCTACGAGTGTGAATCGCAGCACGATCTCTTCGGCCTCTACCATACGAGTAACAACGCGACGCTTCCGGCGCCGCTACCCGGATATGCGCTTGCGCTGTTGTGGCCCCTAACGCTGCTGCCGTTTGATGCGGCTGCCATCGTCTTTACGCTAGCCTTGTTTGCCGCGATCGTTTTAGCTGCAATGGCCCTCGCAAGAACGGCGACGACGTCGTTCGAGATCACCATCGTCGCGTTTGCGCTCTCGATTGGGCTCGTATCCATCCCTTATGGCGAAATAGCGCCGATCTGTATTGCGGCACTTTGCCTTGCGGCACTCTGGTTGGAGCGAGGTGAGCCGCAGCTCGCAGCGATCGCAGTGGCCTGCGCGATGGTCGAACCGCACGTCGCGCTGCCGGCCGCCGTTGCGTTGTTTCTGTGGGTACCCAAAGCCCGGTTTGCGCTCGTTCTGTGCGCATTGGTCTTGGCAACGCTCTCATTCGCAATCCTCGGCAAGGATACAAACATCGAATATCTCACAGCGGTTTTGCCTGCGCAGACCTACGGCGACATCGCTCATGAATCGCAGTTCGGGCTTTCAGCTCTCCTCTATCAGTTTGGAATGAGCGAGCGCCTTGCGGTGCTGATCGGGCAAGCTTCGTACGTCGTGGCCACAATCTTAGGTGTCATCCTCGCGCGACGCTTGGCGCAGCGCCTGGGTAGCTCTGCAATCGTTCTCGTGCCGGTCGCCATCGGCTTGGTCGGTGGTCCATACGTACACCTCGCACAGATCGCTGCAGCGATCCCGGCAGCACTCATTCTTGTAACGCGCTCGCCGCAATTGCGAATGCCTGCAGTCTGTGCGTTAGCGCTGCTGGCGGTCCCATGGCAAAAGGTCGCAATCTTTCCATTGTTGATTCCGTGCGCTGCTCTGGTAACAGGCCTGTTGATTTATCAACTGTCGTCGCAAAATCTGCGGAACTCGATGCGCGCTGCATTGGCAGCCACGGTTCTTGGCGCGCTTATCGCCGTCGCGGCATTGTTAGCGCCACCGCAGCATGCCGCGTCGCCACAACCTCAAGAAGTTGCGATCGACGCCTCGCTCGCGCAAGCGAGTTGGTCTCAAGATGTTCGCGAACATAGTTTAAACATCGGTGTTGCTTCGCTCGCGGTTAAGATTCCGACGTGGTTCGGATTACTGCTTGTACTATTTCTCACCGTAAAGATCGCAAGCGAAACGAAGGAAGTCGCGACTGACCACGGCCCGCTCGTCCTTGTGGAAGGCAATCCTGAAGGGCAGTGCGTGACGTGAAGATCTCGCCACAAATTGTAAGATACTGCACGGTAGGCACATTAGCGGTTGCGTTGGATGTGGGCTTATTTCGAGCTCTGCTGTTTTTTCACGCCAACCCAGTGGTCGCTGCTGCAATCGCGTATGCAACGGTCGTGCTGATGCACTTTACTCTGAACAGAGCGTGGAGCTTCAAAGCGTTTCATCGTCCGGCGATGGCTCAGGCACCGAGGTACGGCCTTGTGGTTGGATGTACGTGGCTCATAACGATTGGTGTGGTCGCGTACTGCACTAGCGTTCTGACTCTTACCCCACTTCAAGCGAAGGCGGCAGCCATCGTGATAACGCTTCCAATCGGCTTTTTTGGTCACAAGTACATTACTTACGGTGGGCGGGGAGCGGGTGGCAATGAACACGTCGACTCAATTTGCGCCGAGGCCTGAGGTTGACGATGAGCGTCTCATTAGCAACCGCGGGCTGCGCATTGGAATTCTTGTGGTCGCCTACAATGCTGTCGGGACGCTCGCGCAGGTACTGAAACGAATCCCGCCACGCGTCTGGCAAAACGTCGAGGAAGTCTTGGTTCTTGATGACGCCAGTCACGATGCCACATACGAGCTCGCGGTCGGTTATAAAATCCTAAACGAATCGCAGAAGCTGCAGATCATCAAACAGAAGAAGAATCTCGGCTACGGCGGTAACCAAAAGGCCGGCTACCGATATTTCATCGACAAAGGTTTCGACGTGGTCGTGCTACTGCACGGCGACGGACAGTACGCGCCCGAGATACTGCATCACCTCTATCATCCGATAGTTGCCGGCGAGGCCGACGCCGTATTCGGTTCGCGAATGATGGGAGATTACGGTGGGCCGCTTAAAGGCGGCATGCCGCTGTACAAATACGCGGGCAATCGGATTCTCTCAACGTTTGAAAATCGCGCACTCGGCATGAACCTTACCGAGTTCCACAGCGGTTACCGCGCGTACAGCCTGCATGCGTTGCGAAAGATAGACATGTCGGCGATGACCGATGATTTTCACTTTGATACCGAAATCATTATTAAGCTACACCATCAAGGATTCAAAATCACTGAAGTTCCGATCCCGACGTACTACGGAACCGAGATATGCTACGTAAACGGGATGAAGTACGCCGCCGACGTCTTCAAGGCGGTGCGACGGTTCAAATCGACGATACGTTCTGCGAGACGCTACCCCGAGTTTGAAGAGTATTTCGTAAACTATCCACTTAAGGAAGGTAAATACTCTAGTCACAGCATCGTTCAGCGCTTGATAGGGACGAGTCAACAAGTACTGGACATTGGATGTGGTGAGGGGTACTTTGCTTCCGCTATAAAGCGCGATGCGAATAGTGTAGTGGGAATCGACGTCATCCCGGCACCACGCCACCGCGAAGCGTTTTCGGAGTACATCTGTAGTGATTTGAGTCACGGGCTGGGTCCGGCTGCAAAGCTTCTTCAGGGCCGGACGTTCGACAAGATCCTCATGATGGATGTATTGCAGCAACTTGCGAGCCCGCAACAGGTCTTACGCAACTCCGCTTCGTTGCTCAATTCGAACGGCACAATCGTAGTATCGTTGCCGAATGTGGCCAATCTTACGGTTCGTGCCGCGTTGGCGTTCGGAAACTTCCGCTATTCCGATCGGGGGATTTTGGATCAGCGGCATCTTAGATTTTTTAATCGGAAAACCGCTAGAGAGCTGCTGACAGAGTGCGGCTTTAAGGTCGTTCGCGATCGTCCAACGGTAATGCCGATTGAATTTGTCCTGGATCTGAGTGCGAACAGTATTGTCGCGCGAGCCCTGAATGGAATGCTTGCATTTGCGACATCACTCTTCCCGAATCTACTTGCGTACCAGTGGGTTTTCGAGGCGCGGCTCTCAGCCAACCCGCCAACGCAGGCTTGAGCATTCGGGTGGCGCGCTCGTTTTTTGGTGCACCGGAACGGCGCACCCGGTTCATTCTCGTCGGAATAATCGTTGGGGCAGTGCTTTTGAGGTTACCGGCCTTGCTTAGTGCCGGATTGTGGCGCGACGACGCAAATCTCTATGTCCAACTCATCGCGCCGAACTTCAACGCATTCTTCGATCGAATGACCGGCACCGAGTGGCACCCACCACTCTACTTTTTCATGCTGTACCTTTGGACGAGATTTGCTGGGACCGGAGAGCTTGCCCTAAACACATTGCCGTTCGTCTTCAGCATCTTAACTGTTCCAGCTGTATATCGTCTTGGGAAGGCGGCGTCTTCCGCTCGTGAGGGTCTGGTGGCTGCCGGCCTGTATGCACTGTCTCCGCTTCCGATAACCTATTCGACCGAATATCTTTACCCGCTCATGGGTTTTCTTTGCACGGTTTTGGCAACGCTCGTGCTGGAAGCCCGGCGTGACGAGCTAAGCCCAAGGCGATTCGTTTTCATTGCTGCCGTGACGCTTCTCGTCGTATACACGCACTACGTCGGTCTATTGTTCGTGCCGGTATTGATGCTTTGGGCCCTCACGTCGAAGCGCGGCATTAAGCACGCGACCGGAATTGTTTCGGCGCTTTTCGCCGGCGCGTTGCCGTTCATCTTCTGGCTGCCGCAGTTCTTACTACAGCGAAGGATTGGCATTCCGTATACGCACCCGACCAGTCTCCTGGATAAGATTGCATTTTTCTTCAGGACGTTAACGCAGTTAATGCCGGTGGGCGGTATCCCCGCGACGCTTTTTTTGGTTCTTGCGATAATTTCAACCGTCGTGCTGATTCGGTCGAAATCAATTAAGACGGATTCAGGAAGTCTCGCATTAGTCTTTCTCTCGGTTTTCGTTTTGGCTGTCGCCGAGAACTTACTCGAAATTCGGTATGTGCTTCCACTCGTGGGGCTATTGTACGCCTATATCGGATGGGCTGCGGTCCAGCTCGCAGCGCGAATCGCCGTCGAAGATCCGGTCGGATGGCGCCGCTCGCGTGCTGCGCTCGTTATCGGCATTGCGGTCGTGCTGCTCGCGGCTGCTTTCTACGCGATCGGGGACAGCATGAAACCTAAATCGGGCATTCGCGCGCTCGTCAAAGTTGAGCAAATTGTTCCGTCAACGCTATACGTAATCGCGCCCGACTATTTGGGACCGACCTTTGCATTCTATACGCGTAACTCGAACGTAAAGATGCTGGGATTCGTTCGAGCCGAACATCCTGAGGTATTTCGACTCTCTCACTATGCGGCCGATTGGAACAATCCGGTCATAGTTAAAAATGCAGAACGCACCGTAGCGCGTGAAGCTTCACGCTACCAATACCTCGCCCTTATTGTAGATGCGCGCGCACAAGACATGGGCAGCGTTCCCTACGGCAAAGTATGGCAACTCCTAAACGGCTTTAGCAGCCGCTATCGTCTTGTAAGCCGCACACAATACCCTGGTCGATGGGAAAGTATATCCGAATACCGCTTTTTGATTGGAGACGCGCGAGCGCGGTCGCTCTCAGGGGCTCAATCAGCGGTGGACAGCGCTGCGCGCGCGATAGGTACTTCAGAACCGATCTGCCTGCAACACAAGAGCGCCGTTCCATACAGGCCTACCCACGTCGGCAATTTCACCAGCCAGATTGTCCACGACGCGGTGCTCCCGTGCGCGCGAACGTAGTTGTTCCACGATTCGGACGCAAGCTCGGGAGTGTGAACCGGTAGCGGCGGTAGGGCATGCTGGGCGAGTCCGAATGCGGCGATTGCGATTGCTACGAGGAAGAGCATTGCGGCCGCAATGATGCCGCTCCCTAACGCCTGCCTTCCAGACGCGCCGAGAAGCGCGATTAGAAGAGCGGCCACAACGGGCACCAGCCACACAAGCCACGGGTCTTTGGGCGCGACAAGCAGCGACGCCACGAGACATGCTGCAAACCCTCTTGCAGCAACCGTTTCACGGTATTTTCCCGACGCGAGCGCCAGGGCAGCCGGCATAGCGAGTCCGATGTGCTCGGGGTGTAAGTAAGAACTGCCGCACAGCGCGATCACTGGGATGGTGCAGACCAGTAAAGCGCGATCTTTATTCGCGCGCCCATGCCAAGCCACTCCGAGCGCAATGAGCGCTGAGAGCATATATGAGATACGTCCTACGGCGAGCGACGTACTGTCAGATAGGCCGAGCGCGCCGGCCATCCACGTTGGACTGTATTGCATCATCATGTGCACCTCGGAAGCGACGTGCAGCGGCAAATACGTTGTGAGGTACGCGACATTTTGCGCGAAACCGGAGACAGCGAGCGACACGATAAGCAGCCCGAACGACGCAACCGCGACGACCGCGAACCACCGCGGACGCATGACTGCAAGTGCAAGAGCTAACACCGCGCCGATCTGCGGCTCGACCATCGTCAGTACGAATCCTAACGCGACGGCCGACGTCCGCTCTTGCGCAGCGCCGAACGCCACGAGAGCAATGCCGAGTAGCGCGATCGGAATCGGTTCGCCGTCGGTAATCGATGCTCCGAAGACCGCCATCGCAGAAGCAAGCGCAAATGCGACCGGCGATACGACATTCAGCTGGGAAAAGACGGCGATCGCGCACACCAGTGCAGCTACCAGCACGATACACCACACCGCTGAAGCAACCCAAAACGGAAGGCGGGCAAAGAGTTGGAAAAGGCCAAGCAAATATCCCGGGATCGGAGCCGGTATAACCGGGGCGCTCAATCCCTTGAACAGCCCCGCGGGTTGCAGCGAGTGTTCGCACTGGCCTAACGGCTCGGTTTCGAAGCTGTTTCCACCGTCATTTGCCACACGGCCGGCGCAATAAAAAGCGCGGAAATTTCCAAACAAGGTCGCGCTCTTCACTCGATCCGCGACCGAGGAGTAGACGATGATCGCGATCGCAAGCATCGCGAGCACGTGTGACAACTTGCCGAAGAATGGCGTTCGAAGCATTTTAGCTTCTAGGTGTTGCGCGTACGAAGACGACGTACGTTTTATCGCCGTAGAGTTTCTTCCATTGCGGGAGTAGCGGAAGAGCCTGACCTAGCGGATCGGTCTTTTTCACAACGATCGCGTTGACGCGCGAGTTTTCAAGCCTCCGTTGCCAGTCGCTCTCGAGAAACGCGATCGCTTTGTAATCACGCCAAACAGAGAGTGGGAACGGATCGCAGCGACCGTCGAGAAACGTTTGAACATTTTTCGATCCCAAGGCATCGCCACACCATGCGAAATCTCCGCAAAGCAGGTGGTGTGTCCCGGGAGTCCGCTCCAATGCAGCTATTGCATTTTTTGGAAGTGTAGTGCTCACGATTTGCGAGTTCGTGAGAAGCTTGAAGACGAGAATGCCGGCGGCGAGGACCGCGACTGCGACTACGCCCCAGCCGGCGGCGCGTTCGCGCGGACCTTCGGGCTCCGGCGGAGGCAGACGCAGTACCTCGGTGATACGTGCCGCGACCAAAGGCGCAATGACAATCGCGAATACGGTAGCGTTACGCATAGCCGAGAAAAGCAGAAAGAGGACTGCGGCAAAAAGGATCCCGTCTCTCCATCGATCGCGCGGTACCGCCACGCCGAGTGCGCACGCAGCGAGCAGCAGTGTGCAGGCGCCCAGGGCAAACCACAGGTTCGCTATATTGCCGGGTTGCCACTCTGAGATGACATCTCGAATGGGACTTCCAAAGAGCGAGATAGCATATACCGGCAGATGCCATGTAAGCGGATTCACGCAGATTGAGATTGCGAGCGCCGGCACTAGCAACATACTCTGCACCAATCGCCGATCCCAACGACGCTCTTCGAGAGCTACGCCGACGGCAGCAGCAAGCGCAAGTGCCGGTGCCAGCATGGCGCTGGCATGCAGATTGCTCCATATAATGGCCGTTGGGATCGTCAGCCATGCGAGGGGGCCTTCCAATTCCAGAAGTAGCACGAAGAGCGCGAGAAACGGCCACGCGAGCACTTGGGCCCGCACGCCGAACGACATGATCATTGCGAGACCAACGGCAGCGGTGCAGATCGCCGTAACTGCCGCCGTCGCTCCTCGCCGGTACGCGCGTACGCCGACGATAAAAAGCGTAAAAACGGCGCAGAGCGCCGATAGAACCGCAAGCATCCAAAATCCGTGGAATGGCTGAACGAACGCTAGAAAGATCCCAAGGAGCCATTCCTGCGGGACCCACGGCGATCCGATCGCTGTGAATGTTTCTGCGCCGAGATGCGACGGAATGCGATGCTGTCGCAAAATTGTTGCGCCGAGCCAACGTTGCCAGCCGATATCGCCGTCTTGGACATTTTCAAACCAAGCCGACGTTAGAAAGCGCGAGCCAAAAAGCACAAGGACGATCGCCAACGCTTTCATTTAACCGGGTCTCCCGGCGACGCGTTCAAAAATTATGCACGTGTCGTTTGCGAATTGTATTCTCCATTCGTTGCCTAAAAGCGTTAGCATCGATGCGAGCACGCTTCCATGTTTGGCGATTACGATGTCGATGCCCCGTCGCATAAGCGTATCGCGCCAGCCATTCTCTAGAGAAAGAATATGTTTCTGTTGCTTGCGAAGCGCGAGCGGAAACGCAGCATCGCGTCCGTCCATAAAGACACGTAGCTTAGGGTTTCCGGAAGCCGTAAGCGCGTCGCACCATTGCAAAGTCTCGCAGTAGACGCGATGCGGGCGACGGTCAGATGAGAGGTTCGACACAAGAGAGCGGGGCGTACCGGGCAAAGGCGGCGGATTGCGTTCCGAATGCGCCGCGCCGATCACCAGCAGCGCAACGCCGAGCGTGACGGCAACCTCTGTTTTTGATACCGCGGTCGCGCGGATGTTAGACTTGATGCGACTGTATTGCCCTATCGAATGAAATACCATGGGCGCGGCACAAATTCCGAAAAACGCCGCGTTTCGGCCGTCAGCGAGAGCAAGCACTAGTGCAGCTGAAAATGGAAGCGCATCCGCGAGCCCCAGTTTGCGATTCATGCCATAACAACCCGCCAGAGCCACAAGCGCGAATACACCGAGCAAAAACGCGTGGTTTGGTAGATCCCATGGCGCAATGCGATGCGACCACGGCAGCACGCTATCGAGGTGCAAAATGGCAGCTGAACGCAATGGGACGTCGACGCCAAGCGGCGTAAGAAATATAACTATAATACACGCGACCGGAAGAATGGCTCGATTTAAAGTCGCGCCACGTTCCAGCCGTTGGGCTATCGCAAAGCCAAGTAGGGCGAAAATAGCGAAAATCGCACCGAACAGTGCGCGTCCATCAAACTGCACCCAAATGAGTAAGAGAATTGGAGCTAGGGCGCACACGCGGAACGAACCCGCCTCGAACAGATAGAGGAAGAGCGCGAAGCAGAACCACGAAAATGGATCGACTCCGACGTAGAGCGAGCCACCCATGCAGCACGCCGCAAGGATAATCGAGAGCAGGTTGTAGTCGCTAGGGAGTTCGCGTCGGGCTCCGCGCAAGCCGACGAGAATCAGTGCCGCAACCGCGAATGCAATGTTCGCGGCGACTAGGGCTCCAAATCCGAACGAGTGGAAAAGTAGCCATGCGCAGAGCGATGCCAGCCAGGTATCGGGATGCCACGGTAAACCAGTGGCAGCAAAAGCTTCGTGTCCAAACGCATGGGGAATGGCGTGTGTTGAGGCGACCGAGCGCCCCAGCCACAGCTGTAGTTTCAGGTCGGGAGCGGAGCTTCCAAAAGGGATCGTCATTCCAACATCAATC
Source organism: Vulcanimicrobiia bacterium (assembly GCA_024281135.1). The sequence goes on from JAMXLG010000227.1 coordinate 27,570, forward strand.
GATCGCCCACGAGCACATCGCGCCCCACGAGCGACCCTTCGCCGAGTTCGACAACGGCCTTCGCTCCAGCACAAACCACCACCAAACGCATCGATGGGACGCATGGCGACACCTTCACGACGCGCGAATCCTCGTCGAGGAACACGATATCGATCGACGTTCGCATGCCGACCGTGTGTACCGCATCACAATCGTCGAACCACAGCCCGTCATCCGGGCCTACAACGGCTTTGGTGAGAAGCCCGCTTAGACGTATCCACCAGGTATCGGCCCGGCTGACGTTATTTGCGATGACTCGGCCGGTTGTCGCATTACGGAGGATCGCCATTAGACTATCATCCCGATTGGAATGGCGATGCCAATAGAAGCCACGAGATACGGGGCAAAAGCTATTGGTCCGGGTTTCGTATTTCCCAAGCGGTTAACGAGAATGGCGATGACGCACGCTGCCGTAAAGGCAATAACGGCTGCAGGGGCGCCCACAACGAGAACGCCGAGCGCAGCGAGCTTTACGTCTCCCCATCCCAGGCCGTACCCTTTTGTAAATAACGCCGCGGCCGCAAACGGCACAACTGGGATCAGGGCCGAAAAGATGTACCACCATTCGTGGAACCATGCCAAAATCGCTAGAAACAGTGCGATCGGAACGAGTGTAAAAACATCCGGAACGAGGCCGCACAGAGCGTCGCTGCACCAGCATGCGACCAGCGCGACGCACACCGCCGCAAAGGCGGCCAGTTGCCAAGACGGAAGGTTGTGCGCAATCAAGGTGGCACCGATCGCGGCGCAAGCGATGACCAGGAGCAGTGTGGGAGGCGAGTGCGGCGTCGGCCCATCCGGCGCGCTTTCCTTCGATTCGCAGACTACCTGACTCAAAAGCGCACCGACCCATCCCGCAGTTGCAAAAAATGCGGCGCCGATCAGGATCTCGATCATGACACTTAGTGTTGCAGTGCCAGTAAGTGAGCTGCGAGCGCGCCGAAAATGATCACGAAGAGTGA
>JAMXLG010000228.1 GCA_024281135.1 Vulcanimicrobiia bacterium
AGAGCGCGCGGCGCGTGCTTCACCGCAGCCCACTGCGTAAAGCCGTTGTAGCTTCCGCCGTACATGCCGACCCGTCCGTCGCTCCAAGGCTGTTTGGCGATCCACATGATTACCGCATCCGCGTCACGGCCGTCGTCTTCGTACGGGACGATCTGGTCGTCGCTGCACGCCTTCCCGCGTGTGTAGGCCGTTACCGCACTATAGCCCCGGCCGACTGCGTAGCGCATGCGCTTGAGGTCGTTTGCCGGATCGGCGTAGATCGTGAACACCAGCGCTGCCGGCAATCGGGGCGCATTGCGCGGCAGTAAGACCGTGGCGCACACGACTGCCCCGTCACGAGCGGGCACCCGTACGTTATCCTCTTCTATGTACGGAGCCGGCGTGCCGGAGTTCGCGCCGGCAAGCACGGCGAACGAAAACGCCAGCGCAGCTAGACGGAGGACGGCATGGATCGACGGTTTCATCAGCAGATCATCGGACTTTTCAACGGCCGCAATCCTCAAGCAAATCTCATTGATCGTAAAACAAGGTTCGGTCGGTTCATCTTGGATTGCACTCGCCGCGAGCTCCGCTGCGATGGCCGCACCATTCCTCTAACCGGAAGAGCTTTCGATCTGCTCGCGATCCTCGTCGCCTCTCCTGAAAAGGCGTTCAGCCGCGACGAACTCCTCGATCTTCTGTGGGCTGACGAGGCGGTTGAAGATGGAAACTTGACGCAGAACATCTACCTTCTGCGGCGCGCGCTCGATCCTGACGGCCACGGGCGCAGCTTCATCAAAACGATTCCGCGATTCGGTTACCGTTTCGTGCATCCGACCGAGGCGGCTCGGCATGAAGCGCCGCGACGGCAGCCCCGTCCGCTCGCGGCGATCGCCGCGGCGGTCCTCGTCGCGCTGGCCTTAGCATCGTCGGCCGGACTCGCGCCGCTCAATGTGCCGGAGCGCGCGGCTGAAGCGGAAGCGCTCGGCGAGTATCATCTAAACCTCCGCGGGCCGGGCGATCTGCGGACCGCGCTGCAGTATTTCAAAGAAGCAAAAGACTCCGCACCAGGCGATGCTTCCGCGTACGCTGGGGCTGCCGCGGCACTCGCGCTTCTCGCGGAATACGATCGCGACGGCTCGGGTACGCGACGCAGCGACCTCGCGAACGCGAGTGCGTTTCTTCACGATGCTTTCGTCCACAATCCGCACAGCTCTCGGGCACTCGCTGTGGCGGGCTTTATCGCGTATCGTTTCAAGGACGACTATGACGATGCGCGCGCGCTGTTGCGCCAAGCCATCGCGCAAGACCCCTCGAACGCCGCTGCTCACCACTGGTATGGAGTCAATCTGCTTGCGAGCGGCGACCTCGCCGGCGCAACGCACGAATTCGAAACGGCGCATGCGCTGCAGCCAACCTCCGAAGTCTTTTCGCGATGGTTAGCCCGAGCGTACGTTTTCGGCGGTCGCCCGGATGAAGCAATTGCGACCGTGAGCCAAGCCCTTCGCATCGTTCCCGAAGATGCGGCCGCGAATCTCATCCTCGCATCAGCCGAAGAATCACGCGGACACTTCAACAGCGCGCTTCGTGTCATGCAATTCCTAGGTGCAAACGAGCCGTACGAACGGCCATATGTAATCCCGGACGAGGCACGTGTGCGCCGCATTCTGCATGAACGCAGCAGCCTGCCACGCAAGAACGGATTGGATCCTTTTGAGACGGCGGTCTTCTACGTGTCCATCGGCGAGCAACAGCGCGCTGCTGCAATCCTGCGCGCGACGCATCCGTCGCGCATCGAACGCGCATTGGAGCGTTTCGATCCACGCTTGAAGCAGTTTCGTTTGAACGATGATCTGCGGCAGTACCTTGCCGTAACAAGTTAGGCTTCGATAACCGCTTGCTCGAGCACGGCGGCGTCGCCAATCAAATCGATGGCGGCAATGCGGCCATCTGCAGTCGTGAACTTGAAAAGTACCCGCCTCTGTCCGTTGTGCACCCACACCGCAGCGGGCTCGTCTCCGATAAACGCGGGCACTGCCTCGACCGAACCGCGCCATCGCACGACAAAGGTGTTCGCAACCGCATCGGCACCTTCGACGATCGGCGCCGCACCCATCGCCGCAACGACTGCGTCTGCACGAAGGGCTGCCGACGGGTCGAGCAGCGCTAAGAGCGCTGAAAAATTTCCGGCGCGCGACGCTTCGAAAAACGCGCGCACGAGTTCGTCGTGACGCTGCGTCGCCGGATCGCGATCGGCAGACGCGCCGCGCACGCGACGGCGCGCCCGGCTTGCAAGTTGCCGCGCCGCCTCGGGTGTCCGCTCGACGATCAGCGCGATGTCGTCGAACGGCACGTCGAACATGTCGTGCAGAACGAATGCAACGCGCTCCGCCGGCGCAAGCGTATCGAGAAGAATCAGCAGAGCCCTGCCGATCGAATCGGCAAGCATCGCTTCTTCTTCCGGGCGCTCGCCGGGAGCGGAGGCTGCTACATTGAGGCGCGGATCGTCAGCGGTCAGCTCCTCACGCCGGCTGGTCCGGCGCTTGAGCGCGTCCAAGCAGACGCGCGCAACAACGGTCGTGAGCCACCCATCGAAATTTGCAACATTGTCGGTGTCCGCGCGGCTTATGCGAAGCCAGCTCTCTTGCAGGGCGTCATCCGATTCCGCAGCAGATCCGAGTATACGTTGCGCAATGCGCAGCAAGCGTGGGCGAGCCGCCTGGAAGCGCTCCGCGAGCTCTTCTCCGTCACGTTTCATTGCGCACGTTCCGTCATAGGGATGAAAGGAGATAGAATCTTGAAGGACGTTTCCCTCATCTTGTATTCGACCCCAGATGTGGCCAAAGCCAAGCAATTCTTTCGTGCGCTTATCGGGGCCGACCCCTACGCCGACTCGCCGCAATATGTCGGTTATAAGAACGGCGATATGGAAATTGGGCTCGTTCCGTTCCCAAGTAACAATGGAGCGGGCGGACTCGCCTACTGGACTGTGGACGACATCGCCGCGACCATCAAAGCGCTCGAAGATGCAGGGGGCGAAGTCGTGCAAGCGCCCATGGATGTCGCTCAGGGGTTGCTCGTCGCGAGCGTGAAAGAGCCCAACGGCTCTATCGTGGGGTTACGACAATTTCCGAAGTCCTAGCCGGCTGATTGTTGGAGCACGAAGCCGTTACCGTCCACGTCTTCGAACGTCGCATAACGTCCCCACGGGGCTTCTTCAATGTCGTCGATAGCAACGCCGCGTTTGCGCAGCTCCGCATGCGCGGCGTTGATGTCTTTCGTCGAAAGCACCATCCCACGCATCGAACCCGGCGGCATTTGTTCGAACCAGGTCACCAGCGTGAGGCTCACGCCACCGAACCCGGGCGCAACCTGCACCCATCGGGCGCCGTCGCCCATCGGCTGATCCGCGACGAGCGTGAAACCGAGCGTATTGACGTAGAAGTCTTTTGCACGATCTTGATCGGCAACGGGAACTGAAACGATCGCTACGCGATCGACGATTTTTTCAGTCGTCATCATCGTACTGCTCCAATATCCGTTCGATAACTGAGTTCATTCGTACCAAGACGTCCGGCAAGCGCTTTGACGGCATCGTACACGGCGTTGCGCGCATCGGCGATCGTTTCACCGAGCGCCGTGACGGTGAGCACGCGCCCGCCGCCGGTCTCCACCGCGCCGTCCACGAGGGTGCTGCCGCCCCAGAACGCTTGTGCGCCCTCGGGCAACGAGATGTCGGGGTTCAACCCGTGAAGCGGCGTGTTGCTACGCGGGTAGTCGCTCGTTGCGAGCACGACGCCGACACAGCTCTGCGTCGAAAGCGTTGCGAGCGTGAGATCCATTGCGCCGTCAGCGCACGAGTTCAGTAGGCCTGCGAAATCACCGTTGATGCGCGGCATCATCACTTGCGTTTCGGGAT
>JAMXLG010000229.1 GCA_024281135.1 Vulcanimicrobiia bacterium
ATGTTTACGGCCGTCGCGATCTTGCAACTCGTGCAGTCCGGCAAGGTCGACCTCAACGCTCCGCTGATCCGCTACCTGCCCAATTATCCGAACGAGACGCTCGCCTCGAAAGTCACGATCGACGACCTCCTAACCCACACCGGCGGTACCGGCGACATCTTCGGCCCGGCCTTTGACGAGCATCGGCTCCAGCTGCGAACGCTCGACGATTACGTAAGCCTCTACGGAAAGCGTCCGCTCAAATTCGAGCCCGGCAGCCGCTTCGACTACAGCAACTACGGATTCATCCTGCTAGGCGTCGTCATCCAGAAAGTCAGCGGCCAGAGCTACTACGACTACGTGCGCAGTCACATCTTCGATCCTGCTGGCATGGCGGCAACGGGATTCGCTCCGGAAAACGAAATGGTTGCAAATCGCAGCGTCGGATACACGCGCGTGAACGGGCCGCTGCAGCTTACGAACGGGCCGCCGCGGCCGAACACCGACACGCTCCCCTACCGCGGCACTTCGGCCGGTGGCGGTTACTCGACGGTGGCAGACTTGCTGCGCTTTGCCAACGCGCTCGACGACGGCAAGCTCTTAGATGCGAGCTACACCAAGCTCCTGACGACCGGAAAGGTTGTCATGCCCGAGAGCATCCCACCGGATGTAAGCCTGTACGCGTACGGTTTCGGCGATCAAACCATGAACGGTACGCGCTGCTTCGGCCATAGCGGAGGCGCGCCGGGGATGAGCGGCGATCTAGAAATCTGCCCCGTGCCCAACTACGTCACTGCCGTGCTCGCGAATGTTGACCCTCCTGCGGCCGACGACATCTCCGGCTTCGTGGTCAATCGTCTTCCGCTGCACTAGCGCCGTTATTCATGGAACCTCAACGATTCTTAAGAAACCGAAACCGCGTGAAATCAGGCGCGGTTGGGCGTGTGTATGACAGACCAGACACTCTACGAGCATGCAGGCGGCGAAAGAGCGATCCACCGTCTCGAAGAAATATTCTATGACAAGGTGCTTAACGACCCCATTCTGCGCGACGTTTTTCGGCAGCGTCAGCCTCATCACGTCGAGCACCTGACCTGGTTTACCGCGCAGTCGTTTGGAGGCCCCGATCGCTTCACGCGCGAGCTCGGATTTCAATACATCATCGACGTTCACCGTCACCTTAAGATTACCGACGAACAGCGCCGGCGCTTCGTTGCGCTCTATTTAGAAGCGCTCGACGAAGCAGGGCTGCCAAAAGACGAGCCGTTTCGCGAAGCGGTGCGCTCGCATCTGGAGTTCGGGTCGCACGTCGCTGCGCAGAACTCTAATGCGGAGACCGATGACCAGCTGCATCCGATCCGCGCGGTTCCTCGCTGGCCATGGCGGGGTCACTGAGCGTAGCCTTCGGAACCGATGAAGTGCAGCGAGACATAGGGTTCGTCACCGATGACTCGACTATCGTGCCCAGGGCGGATATGGTAGAGGTCGCCGGCCTTCATCTCGACGACCGTCCCGTCGCGCATCTCTGCCGTTGCCCGTCCCGACACGACGAAGCCGACGTGTTCGACCTCACATAGCGATTGACCGAGTGCCTTGCCGACGTGCTCCGACCAGCGCCAGCCGGGCTCGTACGTCGCTCGCCCGATCGTCACGTTGCCTAGTCGCACCAGATCGAAGCGCCCTTTCGGAAAGGTTCGCGTTTCGTCGGGCGCGTCAAAGCGCTTGAGAGTAATATCGTTCATGAAACCATAACCTATGCGATTACTCGCCACCCGCCTTCTCTCAGTGGAGACCGGTCCATGATCCATGCAGCCCTCCTCGCAACCGCTCTTCAAACGAAAAACGAGCCGCCGGCGACAGTGCGCCTCGACGAACTGGGCGCAGTTTCGACGATGATCGACGGCCATGGGCCGTATCATTTTCTGCTCGACACGGGTGCCTCGATTATGGTGATCACTCCGGAGCTGGCTCAACGCATTGGTCTTTCGGGGGGCGTCAGTCAGCGCGTCACCGGAGGCGGTGGGAGCATGCGGGTGCAGAGGCTCTTCCTCGGCGACATTCGCGTAGGCAGTGCCGAGGTGCACCACGTTGCGGCAGTAATCATCCCGCTTCCGCCCGACGTCACCTATCAAGGCAGCTACGGCACGATCGATGGAGTGATTGGGTACTCATTTCTTTCGCACTTTGCCGTAACGATCGACAAGAAGGCAAATGCGGCTACGTTCAGTCCGCCCGGCTCCTACCGCGCACCGGCCGGCGCAAATAGCGTTCCCGCCGACCTTGACGACGGTACTCCCGTCGTCACCGCTTCAATCGACGGCGTGCGCGGGACGTTCAAACTCGATACGGGCGACTCGGGAACGCTTACGCTCACAACGCCGTTCGCGGCCGCGCACCGCTCCGAACTTCGTTATTCGGAAGCGCAGCCGGTGCTCACCGAAGGAGTCGGCGGAATCGATCAGGCTCTAGACGTTCGGCTAGACAGCTTCACACTCGGCGGTACGACGTTTCCGAACGTCATCACGACGCTTTCACTGACAACAACCGGTGTTTTTGGCAGCGATACAAGCTTAGCTGGAAATGTCGGCGACGATATTCTAAGCTACTTCGTATTCACGATTGACTATGCGCACCGCCGCGTCGACTTCACGCCCGAGACCAATATCGCCCCGTATCAACCCTACAAACACCCTGGATTCGCCCCGACCCGGCAAGCCGACGGAACGTTTCGCGTCATCGCGGTCGTCCCTCGCTCACCCGCGTATAAAGCAGGTCTGCGTACCGGCGACGTTCTGCTCACCCTCAACGGCGATCCGCTGGCGCAACTCAATAACGCGCAAATTAAAGCGGCGCTAAGAGCAAACGCCGTCACCTATACGGTACGATCCACCGGCGGAAATCGCAGCGTTACGCTGACCCTAAGCGACATGCTCCCTGTCGTTCAAGAGAAATAAAGCTGGTCGGCGAGCCGTCGCCGATACTGCTTCGGAATTTTCTCACGCCGTGCATCGATTGCGACGAGGCAGCGGTCGCGCGACTCTAGAAGTATTCCGGTACCGTGATCCGCTTTCTCCTCGTGGTAGGCGCCCTCGTCGCCGCTACGGTTGCCGAGCCGATCGTAGCGTTCGCTCAGCACGCGCCTCCGGCGCGCCCGGCGCCCCACATGTCTCAATCTCACGGCATGCCGCCGTCGCAACACTTTGCGGAGCCGCTCTTTCCTGCGCCGGCACCACCGGCTCCCCGTGCTCCCTCGTT
>JAMXLG010000230.1 GCA_024281135.1 Vulcanimicrobiia bacterium
TCGTTCAAAGAATCTGCGGGACGCATTTGCGCCGAAACGATCTCTCCTTATCCGCCCGGCATTCCTGTAATTTCTCCGGGTGAAGAGATCTTGCCCGATCTTATCGACTATTTGCGGCTTGAACTTAAGGCGGGTGTGCGCATTCAGGGTCCGCACGACGACGAGCTCAAAATTATCCGCGTTGTAAAATGATTGTTTGGTTCTCTCGGCGTGCGGAGAAAGGCGCCGAGGGTACGGCAGGTTAGCGCGACTCGCGTGGGTAAAAGTGCCAAAACTCCCTTGGAAGCGAGGGTCACTGTTGGCGGTTAAAGCGCAATCGATCTCCCCGAGTTGGGAGCTCTCCCAACTCCTCGATATCTTCCCTCTGCCCATCCGGCAAGCGCTCGTCCGTCTCCCAAATCTCGAAGAGATCATTGAAGTCGTTCTGGACTTAGGGCGTCCGCCCGAAGCTCGCTTTGCGGCGGATTTTCGTTATCTCTCCGAGACGCCGGTGACGAACGAAGATATTGCGCATGTATGCTCGCGAATTTCGCCGTTCGGTGCGGATAATCGCGCCGGTATCGAACAAACGCTGCATCGCATTAGTGCAATACGCAACCGGCAAGGCAAAATCGTAGGCCTCACTTGTCGCGTAGGTCGCGCTGTCTACGGTACGATCGACATTTTGCTCGACGTTCTGCGTAGCGGCAAATCGATTTGTTTGCTCGGACGTCCGGGCGTCGGCAAAACGACGATGTTACGCGAATGTGCACGTATTCTTTCGGAAGACCGTAAACGCGTAGTCATAGTAGATACTTCCAATGAAATCGCGGGCGATAGCGATATTCCGCACCCCGGCATTGGTCTGGCACGCCGGATGCAAGTCGCCGATCCCGCATTACAACATGCCGTCATGATCGAGGCAGTGGAAAACCACATGCCCGAAGTCATTGTTATCGACGAAATCGGAACCGAAGCCGAAGCCGGTGCTGCGCGCACTATTGCGGAGCGCGGCGTGACGCTCATCGGCACGGCGCATGGCCAGACGCTCGAAAACCTTCTCATGAACCCGACGTTGTCGGATCTCGTCGGCGGCATCAGTGCCGTCACGCTCTCCGATGAAGAAGCGCGCCGGCGCGGCACGCGCAAGACGGTTCTGGAGCGTAAAGCTCCACCAACGTTCGACGTGGTTGTCGAGATCCACGACCGCGATCGCCTCGCCATCCACAAGAACGTTGCGGAAGTCGTCGACGCGCTTTTGCGCGGCTATCAGCCGCAACCCGAGATCCGCGAGCGCACGGCGAGTGGCGATGTTGCCATTGTGCAGGAAGCGGATACCGAATCGATGCCGCAACTCGCCGATTCATACGATCATCATCGCGACGTGCACGATGAAGAGCGCGACAAACCGTTGATGATCTTCCCGTACGGTGTGTCGCGGAACAAGATCGAACGGGCAGTGCACAATCTGCGCGTAGGCGCGTCGATTGCGCGCACGTGGGACGAAGCAGACGTTGTGCTGACGCTCAAGACACTCGAGCGTAAGGGGCAACCTAAGCTCAAGGAGATTGCGTCGGACAACATTCCGATCTACGCGATCAAAACGAACACCACGACGCAGATTCAAACCGCTTTGCGAGACATCTTCAACCTTGGTTCGATCGACCATGAAGAAGTCGCACTTCGTGAAGCGGAAGAAGCCGTCTATCAAGTGCTCTTGACGAATCAGGCGATCGAGCTGTCGCCGCAGACGTCGTACGTGCGCCGAATGCAGCATCAGCTCGCCGAGAAATACCGTTTGCAGTCCCGAAGTACCGGACTCGAACCGAATCGAAGGGTCCGGATCTTCAAACTTCCGGAGTAAGGTCAAAAAGGCGGGGTTCGCGATAACGCGAACCCCGTTTTGCATGTGCACTCGGGCTTGCTTTCTCGCCGGCATTTCGGCCGTTGCGGCTGCTCCTCTTACTGCTCTTGCGAAGAGCGAAGCTCCCCAGTATCTCGAACTCGCGGTGCCCGGAATGCGGCAGATCGGCGAGAGCACATGGGTTGCGCAAATCTCCCCGCACGTTTGGGTGCACACTACGACGTCGATACTGCAAGGCGAAACCGGTTACTATCCGGCAAACGGCGTTGTCGTTGAAAACGATGGTTCAGCGCTGCTTATCGATACCGGATGGCATCCCAGCCAAACGGAAACGTTGCTTCGTTTCTGGCGCGACATTCGAAGAGTTCCCGTAAAAGGCGCATTCGTAACGCACTTTCATAACGACCGTCTTGGCGGCGTCGATTTGTTGAAGTCACATGGCGTTGCGGCGCTTGCATCGCCGGCAACCGTTGAATTAGCGTCTTCACACCATGAACCGTTGCCGAAACCGCTTGAGGGCCTAGAGCAAGAACCAAAATCACTTGGTGCAGCGAGTGCGTACTTCCCCGGCGCCGGACACACGCGCGACAACACGGTTGTGTTCGTTCCCTCCGATAACGTCTTGTTCGGAGGATGTCTCATTAAATCGGTCACCGCACCCGATCTGGGGTATCTTGCCGATGCCGTGATTCCGAGTTGGCCGGCGACAATGCGTAACGTACAAAAGCGTTATCACAACGCCGCCACCGTTATTCCGGGACACGGAACTATAAAAGGCGACAGCATCGCCTATACAATTCGCCTCGCCGACGCTGCCGCTGGACATAGATGATGTTTGTAACGCTCGAAGGTATAGAAGGGTGCGGCAAAAGCACTCTGTTGACTGGTCTCGCCGAACGGTTGAAAAGCGAAGGGCGCGAGGTTTTAGTTACACGCGAACCGGGCGGAACGCCGGTCGGCGATGCGATTCGAAATGTCTTCTTGGAGCCC
>JAMXLG010000231.1 GCA_024281135.1 Vulcanimicrobiia bacterium
GTATCCGTCTCTCGCGAATATTTTTTCGAGAGTCGCCAAGACTTCGGCGAAGAGGGCAGACGACGGTGCAAACGGGCGCCGCTCTGTAGGAAAGCTCAGCATCTCCCATTGCAGGAGTCGCACGATACGCGGATTTGCCTCGAGGTAGTCGACGTACGTGTCCACCATGACGGCCAGCGCTCGTTTTGTGCCGGCGCAATCCTCGCACGCCCGTAACGGCTCGATCATCTCGCTACGCAAACGCCCTGCGGCGCGCGTCACTACCTCTCGATAGAGTGCCTCCTTGCTGCCGAACAAATACGATGGAAGCCCACGAGAGACGCCGGCCTCGCGGCAGATATCCGAGAATGTCGCCCCTTCATACCCCTTCTGAGCAAAAACCGTCTCGGCGGCGTCGAGAATTAGGCGTTCAGACGCCGTCGGCGCCGATCTACGCGCTTCCACGGGGGCATTTTAACATACTGAATGAACGTTCAGCAAGCGTCCTCGAGCATGTCCAGACGCACGACCGCTAGAAAGCTCAGACGGCAAGTTGGACGCTGAAGCTTTCACGGGGCGCGGAAAAACGTGGGTCCGCATTGGTCTCCTGCTACTCCTGCTCATAACCTCGCTGTTAGTCGCGAGTGGATTATACGTGCGCTCCGTTTTGAGCACGACGTTTCACGACGCCGACCTTATCCGCAACGCGCGCGCCCATGTCAACGATATGCTTCGACATCAGCTTGACGAGGAAACAGGCGTGCGCGGATATTCGGCAACGCGTTTACCTCTTTTCCTACAAGCGTATTACGGCGGACGTGCCTACCTCCCGCTCGATTTTCGGCGCGTTCGTGCTGACCTTGAAGCATCAAAAGTCGGCGATGCGCTGCCGGCGCTTCGCGACGCAGAAGCCGTTAACTACCGCTGGGTGCATGGGGTTGCGTTTCCACTCATCCGAAACTCGGCTCGTAATGTGGCGCTGGAGCTGCGAGGCAAGACGCTCATCGATCGCTTTCGTGTCGATGCAGCGACGATTTACACCCAGCTTACGCGCCGGACCACACTTATTAACACGAAGGCGAATCGAGCTCTGGCGTTGGTCGCTACCTTCGCTGCGGCGGCGATCTCCGTCGTGTTATTCGGGTCGTTCATTTTCGCCGTTCAACAACATAGGCTTGGCCTTCGTCTCGACGAGCAACGTGCCCAAGGCGAACGTGAGCGCCGAAAGTCCGCCGAGATCCGTTCCGCCTATGAAGCGGAAAAACGCCTCGCCGATACTTTGCAAGAAGCGCTTTTTCAAGAAGACTTTCCCGAATTGCCCAAGTTGAGCTTTAGCGCGACTTACGTTCCCGCGTCTGAAGAAGCGAAGATCGGCGGCGATTGGTACGACGCGGTACAGTTACCGGAGGGCCGTGTTTTGCTTGCGATCGGCGACGTGACCGGCCACGGCATCGAAGCGGTAGTTGCAATGAACAGGGCGCGCCAGCTCCTTATACGATCAGCGCTGCTTGACGCCGACCCGGCAATGATCTTGAAGCGCGCGAATGTGGAATTGATTAAGCGGAGGTCGCCGTTTATCACCGCAATAATCGCCGTCGTCGACACGCGCAGCTTCGCATTTAGTTACGCCGTCGCCGGCCACCCCCCGCCCGTACTTTTCGAGCCCGGACGCGGTGCAAGGCCGCTAGAATACGGCTCGTTGCCGCTAGCGGTTCTTACCGCGACCAAGTATCAAACGAATCACGTGAAAACCGTTCCAGGCGCGATGATCGTGCTATATACTGATGGCGTGGTTGAACATTCACGAGACGTCACTGCCGGTGAAGCATTGCTGTGTGGAGCCGTAGAAGCGGCGGCTAATCTGCCCCGCGGGGAGGCGGCAGGGGCGATTCGTGAGAGCATCTTCCGTTCGCGACCGATTGCCGACGACATCGCAATCCTTACGATTCGTTTTTGGGACGCGCCGCTGAGTGTTTCGAGCCTCGCCAATACCGGTTTCCGCATGTCCGCAGGGAGTTGAAGGATGACGAGTTCGCCTGCATTTACCGGCTTCTCGCGAGCGGGGATGCGCTTTATGCGAGACTTAGCAAAAAATAATGACCGGCAGTGGTTTACGCCGCGAAAACACATCTACGAAGCGGAGCTGCTCGAGCCGTTGCGCGCGCTCGTCGCCGACGCTTCGGTTGCAATGAAGAAGGCAAAAGTCCCGCTCGGCGCAGACCCGAGGCGAGTGACATTTCGCATCTACCGCGACGTGCGGTTTTCGCCGGACAAAAGCCCGTATAAAACCAACCTCGGCGCATTTCTCGCGCACAACGGGAACCACGATAATCCCGGCGGTCTCTACATCCACATCGAGCCGAAGCAATCATTCATGGCTAGCGGATTCTATCAAATGGACAAGCCTTTACTTCAGCGCTGGCGAGAAGAAATGGCGCGAAATAGCCGGGCTTTTGAATCGGTAGTTCGTAGTCTCGAACGCAAAGGCTTGTTTTTCTCAGACGATCACGATGCACTCAAACGCGTACCACGCGGCTTCGAGTCGTACGCCGAGATGCCGGTGGCAAAATACTTGCGCCGCTCATCGTTCACGG
>JAMXLG010000232.1 GCA_024281135.1 Vulcanimicrobiia bacterium
GCGTCGGGGCGCCACACGTTTGGATCGTCGCCCCAGCCGATCATCGGATCGATGACGACTTCTTCGCCCGTCGCTTCAACGACGCCGGCACCGTCCGATCCGAGCGTACGCGGCAACTGAATGTTCGGGTAGAGTCCTTGCGTGATAAACACGTCACGGCGATTAAACGCAGCTGCGCGAATTCGCACGAGAACGTCGTCCTTCGCCGCTGTAGGCCGATCGATGTCCTCGACGCGCAGATTCTGCGGACCGCCGATTTCGTTAAGGCGAATGGCTTTCATCGCCTGATTGTAACCTAGACTAGGTTTTCAGCGTTAAGATGAAACGCAGCCCAAAGGGTTCGATATTGTAGCGATCGGTCGGAAGCGGTATTCCCCCGAAGCCTAGGTAGGGAACGCCGCCACCAAACACGGTATACCGGCCAGCGGCATCGCTGAAAATGTTCGTCCCCTGCACGCTGATGTCGGTGAACTTATTGAGTCCGACGCCGACTGTGGCGTTGATGGTCGTAAACGGCGGCTGATTGAGTTCGTTGTTATTGCCGCGGAAAATCGCTTGCGCGCCGGCATGCCAGTTGTTCTCCGCCCAATCGAGTTCGAGCGATCCTTGCTGCTGCGGGATTCCGAGGAACTGCGTGTTGTCGACGAGGTTGCCGGCCGAGGTCGGATTCGAAAAATCCGCCGTGAGATTTTTCGGATATGCAACGTTGAGCCCGTACATGGCCGTCAAGAAGAGATGCTCGGGAGCAAAGCGCTGCACGAAGCGGATCTCCACACCCTGATACACAGCATTTCCGACATTACTATTGAAGGAAATGCAACCGGGCACAATTTGCGGCGGCGTTTGCAGCTGTGGCGTACACGCGCCGGACGTTGCAAGCTCGAGCGGATAGAAGATCTCGATCGGATTGCGCAGATTCGTCTGATACAGCGATACGTCGAGCGTCGCTGAGGGGAACTGATGCGAGACGCCGACCTCGTATTCGGTCGCATGCTCCGGCTGCTCGTTCAGATTGCCCTGACCGACATAAACGCCGCGTGCATCCAGCGCGAGCTGATCGAGCGGGAATTCATAGCGCTCGATGAGGAGCGGCGCGCGGAAGCCGGTGCCGAGTGAGAACCGGAACGCGGTCGACGGCGACGTGTTATAAATGAGGCCGAGGCGACCGTCGAGATTCGAGCCGAAACTTGTATAGCGCGATTCGAAGAGACCTGCCCCCACGCGCAATTCTTTCGTCGCTTGCCATCCGCCGCGCGCGAACAGCACGTTGATCGTCTGTCCAAGTTGCGGAGCGGATCCGTCAGGGGCAACGAACGCGAGCGATTCATACCGCGTGTAGCCGCCAATCGCGTATTCGGACGTATCAAACGTACGCGCCCACGTGAGTCCCAAATTGTAGCGGCGATCGACGTGATCGACGTCGTACGCGGGGTTGCTCGGCGGCCCGAACAGCGCGATGTTGTTGTCGCTCGCGTACACGTCAGCGGCCAGGTCGCCCGCGCCCAGGGGCGCCTGCGCACGAATTTGATACGCGCGCACGGTTTGCGCGTACGATTGACTTCCCGGGCCGATGAAATATCCGTACGTTGGATTCGGAACCGTATTGCCGCTCGCATCGATCGTCGTGCGGTTACCGTCGATACCGTTGACGCCGCTGCTTTGATCGTTATTGTCACCTAGCACGAAAACGCGCGCCGAGATGTTCGCGCGCGGCGTGAAATTCCAGGTGAGGTTCGCAAGCGCTGTACGGCTCGACGTGCTCGACCCTAGGAAAGTCGGTGTGCCCGGATTCTGCGGAGTCCCCGGTGGAAGGCCGGGGATGTACAGCGTCTGATACTGGTTCGTGTATCCGGCAAAATTCTGATTGTCGAGCGCGAACGCATAACCCAATTTGCTGTGCGTTCCGGTGCCGTTCACCCACTGTTCGCTCTGCCCGAACGAACCGGCCGACTCCTGAAATGAAAAATGGGGATCGAGCGTGGGGCGAAGCGATACCAAGTTGATCGAGCCGCCGAAAGTGTTGCTGCCGTTTGCATCCTCCGGACCGAGCCCTTCTGTAACGTTGACCGAAGAAAACGCGGCAACCGGGAAGTGCGCGAGGTTCAAGTCGCCGGTATTGCCGTCATTGAGTTGCTGTCCATCGAGGGCGTCGAGCGACTCGGATGGATCCGGCCCACGAAGGGCAACGACCGCGATCCCGGCTGCGGAACCGCCGTCCGGCCGCGCAAATACCGTGCCTGGAATGGTAGCCAGTCCTTGGATGACGCGGCTGTCGTTCATGCGGTCCATGTCGGCTCGTGAGAGCGTCACCGACGGAACCGCTCCGCGAACCGGAGTCAAACGGCCATCTACGGTAACCGACGCAATCGTTCGCATCGTCGGTGCATCAACCGGCTCAAGCGTGACATCAACCTTCGTGTCATGAGCGACAACGACGTCGACTGAGGCGCTAAGGTACCCCTTAGCCGCGACGTCGAGTTGGTGATCGCCGGGAGGAAGGACAAACGAGAA
>JAMXLG010000233.1 GCA_024281135.1 Vulcanimicrobiia bacterium
GGCAAAACAACCGTCATCAACTGCATGATGATCGACGCGTTGATGTACGGCGTTATGCCCATCGAGATGACGGAGAGCTTCTGCAGCGCGCCGCCGGAGAGGAAACCCAGCAGGTTGTAAAACGCGCCGCCTTTGAGCACGTTCTGCCACGCTTGCTCGTTCACGTTCGGAAGCTGGACGTGAATCATGAAGACGAACCAGGCAAATGCGAAGAGCACGAACCCGATTCGCTTACGGATATCCGGAACTAAGAGCGCTGCTCTTAGATTGTCAAACACTAGGCTTCGCTTTCAGTTGATTCAGCGGGAAGCTGCGCGCCGGCAGCCGTGAGCGCTTGACGCGCGCTCGCCGAGAAGACGATGTCGCGGAACTTCAGTCCCTGCGGAATCGTCTTACCGTTCTTCGCGCCGCCGAGAATCTTCACACCGTCCTCGAGGTTCTTCAGAATGCCGCGCTCGCGCAGCGATTCCGGCGACACTTCGACCGAAGCATCCCAACCGTTGAGTTGATGGAGATTGACGACCGCGTAGCGCGCGCGGAAGTGACCGATGTCGCGCGCCTTTTGCGAGTAACCGCGACGATGCGGAAGACGACGCGCCCAGGGCGTCTGTCCGCCTTCGAACGCCGGACCTTTACCGCCACCCGAGCGAACGGTTTGACCTTTGCCGCCTTCGCCGCCGGTCTTGACCATGCCCGAACCGTGTCCGCGACCGATGCGTTGACGCTTCGTCCACGAACCCTTCGCGGGTTTGAGCGAGCCCAGCTTCATCACCGGAGCGTTGCTCGAGGCAACTGCGGTGCTCGAAGCAGCCTTCGCGCTGGACTTTGCGCTAGCCGCTTTCTTCGTTGTCGCCTTCTTCTCTGCCATGATTCTTTCTCTAGGAAACTACGCTGCGAAAATGTCTTTGACGGTCTTGCCACGCAGCGTCGCGACTTGTTCGGCCGTCTTGAGCGAACGCAGTGCTTCGATCGTTGCGAGCACGACGTTGATTGGATTGTTCGTTCCGAGCGACTTCGTCAGAATGTCGTGGATACCGGCAAGTTCCAGCACCGCGCGCATCGAGCCACCGGCGATAACGCCGGTACCGGGAGCCGCAGGCTTGAGCAGAACCTTCGCCGAGCCAACCGTCATGTTGACTTGATGAGGAATCGTCTTTTCGACCATCGGAACGGTGACGAGATTCTTCTTCGCTTGCTCGACCGCTTTGCGAATCGCTTCCGGCACTTCGCCCGCTTTGCCGATTGCAAAACCGACTTTGCCTTTGCGATCGCCGACGACGACGAGCGCGCTGAAGCTGAAGCGCTTACCGCCCTTGACGACCTTCGCGACGCGATTCACGCGCACGACGGTTTCTTCGAATCCACTGTTGTCGCGTTCGCGACCACCACCACGATATTGCATTAGAAGTTCAGCCCCGCTTCACGCGCCGCATCGGCGAGTGCTTGCACACGTCCGTGATATTTGTATCCGCCGCGATCGAACACGACGTCGCTGATGCCGGCGGCCTTCGCCTTCGCAGCGATCGCTGCGCCGACGGCCTTCGCCGCATCCGTATTGGTGTTCGACTCGAGCGAGTCGGACACCGATTTATCGCGCGTCGACGCCGCGACGAGGGTGTGCCCCTTCGCATCGTCGATCAGCGTCGCGTAGATGTGGTGCAGCGTACGCCGCACCATCAACCGCGGACACTCTTGCGAACCGGTGACCTTCTTGCGCAGGCGTTGGTGACGCGCTTGACGCTTGACGTCCTTGGAGAGGCGCGCCATTACTTCTTACCTGCCTTTCCGGCCTTACCGAGTTTCTTGCGAATAACTTCACCTGCGTAGCGAACGCCTTTGCCCTTATACGGCTCGGGCGGACGCAGCGAGCGAATCTCCGCAGCGACTTGACCGACTTGTTGCTTGTCGATGCCCTCGACGTGAATTTTGTTCGTGCCTTCGACCGAGAGCGTGATGCCCTTCGGTGGTTCGAACACGACCGGGTGCGAGAAGCCAAGGCTCAGGTTCAGCTTCTCGCCCGCCTTTGCAGCACGGAAACCGACGCCCTGAATCTCGAGGCTCTTGCGGAAGCCCTTGCTCACGCCCTCGACCATGTTGTTGATGATCGTACGCGTCAAACCGTGGGCCGAACGATGCGGCTTTGCATCGCCCTTGCGTTCCACTACCACTTTACCGTCCTCGAGTTTCACATCGACGACTTGCTTGAGGATGTGGCTGCGCAGTTCGCCCTTCGGCCCTTTGACGACGACTTCACCGTCGTTGAGCGTGATGTTGACGCCGTTCGGAACGGCGATCGGCAATTTACCAATACGTGACATGTTCGATTACCACACGTACGCCAGAACTTCACCGCCGACACCGAGCTTCTTCGCTCGCTTGCCGGACATGATGCCCTGCGGAGTTGACATGATGACGAGACCAAGACCGCCGAGCACGCGCGGAATATCCGTCTTGCCCGTGTAGACGCGCAAGCCGGGACGCGAAATGCGACGCAGGCCGGTGATGATCTTCTCTTTTTCCGGGCCGTACTTGAGTTTGATCCGGATCGTGCCTTGCGGCCCTTCTTGCAGACGCTCGAAATCCTCGATGAAACCTTCATCTTTGAGGATCTGCGAGATCGCGGTTTTCACGCGCGACGCCGGAACGTCCACCGTCTTATGGTTGGCCGTGTTCGCG
>JAMXLG010000234.1 GCA_024281135.1 Vulcanimicrobiia bacterium
GGCACCGGGATGCTCGGCCGTGGTCTCCAGGAGTTTCTTCGCTCGCACCCGTCGGTAAAGAGCGTTCGTTACGGACATGAAGACGAGGGCTCCGGCGGCGTAACGATAATTGAGTTGGCATGACGACCGAGGCTTCATCCGACGTGGAACAGTTGCTCGACGGCTTCGAAACCGTCGAAACCGTCGAGGACTTTCGTGCACGCCTCAAGCTTGGGCGTCCTCTCAACGTCAAGCTCGGCATCGATCCCACGAGCCCCGATTTACATCTAGGCTTCATGGTCGTGCTGCACAAGTTGCAGCGCTTTGCAGAAGCAGGTCACAACGTCACGCTGATCATTGGGGATTTCACCGCAAGCATCGGCGATCCGAGCGGCCGCAACGCGATGCGTCCACCGCTCACGCCCGACCAAATCGATGCGAACATGCAGACGTATCGCGAGCAAGCGGGGAAAGTGCTCGATCTCGAGCGCGTAAAGATTCGCTACAATTCCGAGTGGCTCGGCAAAATGAATTTTACCGATGTCGTGCGGATGGTTTCGCACGTGACAGTCGCTCAGATGCTTGAGCGCAACGATTTCAGCAACCGTTATGAAGGCGGCACGCCGATCTCGCTGCACGAATTTCTCTATCCTGTCGCGCAAGCGGCAGATTCAATTGCCGTCGAATCCGACATCGAACTCGGCGGCACGGATCAGCTTTTCAATTTATTGCTCGGGCGGCAGTTCCAACGCGAATATGGCCAGCTTCCTCAAATCTGCGCAACGGTGCCGCTACTTGTGGGTCTCGACGGCGAACGGAAGATGAGCAAGTCGCTCGGCAACTACGTCGGCATCGCCGAAAGCGCGCAAACGCAATTCGGTAAGTTGATGTCGATGTCCGATGAGTTGATGCCAACGTACGCGCGTCTGGCGGCGTTTCGTTCGCAGTCCGAGGCTGATGCGCTCGCCGGTCAGATCTCGAGCGGTTCGTCCAATCCCATCGAGCTGAAGAAGCAACTCGCGCAAGATATCGTCGCGCGCTACCACGGAGCCGCCGAAGCCCTCGCCGCGCGCGACTACTTCGAGCGCACCGTCCAGCGGAAGGAGATCCCGCTCGACGACGTCACGGAAATGGAACAGGCTGACGGAAAGACCGTGGCTCAGTTGCTCGTAAAGGCCGGGTTTGCGGCCAGCAAGCGCGAGGCCGAGCGACTTATCTCCGGGAACGGGGTCAAGGTGGATGGTATAGTCGTGAACGATCCGCGGGCGGCGTGGACGGCTACCGAACCGGCCGTGCTTGCCGTCGGCTCCCGTAAATTTGTCCGCGTACTCCCTTCGCCAAGCTCAGGACTAAAGGCATAAAGGAAAGCACATGGCGCAGTCCCCCGTCACGTATACATCGTCGATGCAGCCGATCGAAGGCAAGAAATTCGTGTGCAAGCGCTGCAAGCGCGTGTACAACTACCCCGAGGCCGGTGCGCGTCCGATTCGCTGCGAATGCGGCTGGTGGTATTACAACGACGGCGTGAGCATCCGCGACATCTACTGGCAGCGCATCGAGGGTTACAAGATACCGGAAGATCTGCGCGAGATGTTCAAAGAGGATTACTACCCGGTTTAAGCGATCCTTTCGGCGAGTTCGTTTACTTCGTCGGACGTAAACACGTAGATCTTCTTACAGAACTCACACGTCGCTTCGGTCTCCGGACGCTCGGAAGCCAAGCGACGTAATTCATCGGCGCCCATGCCGATCAACGCAGCCTCTACCCGCTCGCGATTGCACAAACACGCAAAGCGCAGATCGACGCTACGATGTGAGCGCAATTCAATCGGTCCCGCTAGCGCGTGCAGCAACGCGTGCGCATCTGCGCCTTGATTTATCATCGTCGTAACCGGCGGCATTGCAAGCGCGCGTTCTTCAAGCGTTGCAATCGCCTTTTCATCTGCACCTGGCAGCACTTGTGCGAGCACACCGCCAGCCGCGCGAACCCCTTCCGGATTCGCTAAGACGCCGAGCGCGACAACGCTCGGAATTTGTTCGGATTTCACCAGATACGCGGCGAGATCTTCGGCGATTTCTCCCGAGTAGAGCGGAACGACGCCGACGTATGGTTGCCCCACTTCATAGGACTTGATCACCTGAAGCGATCCCTCGCCGATCGCGGCTGCGACATCGAACTTCCCACGCGCGTTGAGCGGAAGATCGACGTGCGAAGTCTTTACATACGCGCGAGCGCCGAGAAGGTTTTCTTCCAACATCCAAGCATCGGCGCCGACCGATCCGATTGGCCCATCGCCGCTGATCTGCAGCGTGAGGCGCTCGCGCCCTTTGAGCCCCGAACCAAAGAGCACCGCACCGGTCATCAAGCGTCCGGCGGCAGCAGTCGCAAGAGGGGAGAGGTCGTGGCGTTCGCGCACTTCGGTGACTAATTCGGTGGTGATAGCCGCAACGACGGCGATTCCCGCGTCCGGCGCCGCGGCACTGATCATGAGGTCGGGCATGGTAAAAATGGCTCTGGTGCGAAGGCGCGTGCTTTTCCTTCTCAGAAGCAAGGGGGCTCATGCGCGTTCTCGTCATTCATGGCCCGAACCTTAATTTGCTGGGCGAACGGCAGCCGGACGTTTACGGCACGCAGACGCTCGGTGAGATCGATGAATTCATCCGCACGTCGGCAGCAGATTTTGGGGTGACGGTTGAATGCGCGCAGTACAACGGGGAAGGCGAAATCATCGATGCAATTCACGCCGCGCGCGAAACCTTCGATGCAATCGTCATTAATCCGGGAGCTTATTCTCATTACTCCTATGCAATCGCCGACGCGATCGCTGCAGTGCCGATTCCTGTCGTCGAAGCACATCTCTCGAACATCGCAGCGCGCGAGCCGCATCGGCGGGTCAGCGTCACCGCTGCCGCATGCACGGGTAGCGTCTCCGGGTTCGGCGCGAATTCATACATTCTCGCGGTGCGCGCGGCCTTAAAAATCCAGGGAAAATAACGATCCCTTTCGTATACCCCCTGCCTAGCGGCTGGTCCGCTCTAATAGGAGATTCCCGTTGACGAAAGCTGATTTGATTGATACCGTGGCGTCCGAGATCGAGGTCTCGAAGCGCCAGGCAGCGGAAATCGTCGATCTGATTCTCAATGAGATCAAGAACGCGCTCCAAAAAGGCGATCGCGTCGCGCTGACGCCGTTTGGAAGTTTCGTCGTTCGCAGCCGCAAGGCGCGTGAAGGACGCAATCCCAAGACCGGAGAGAAGATCAAAATCGCGGCGCGAAAAGTTCCAGCTTTCGTCGCCGGCAAATCGCTCAAAGAGGCTGTCGGTGGCCGTTCGAGCGCTGGAAAGAAAGCGCCGAAGAAGAAGGGCGCAAAGCGCCGCTGATTACCGCAACAGCACGCGATTGGCGATAAACGTTCCGTTGCTGTAATAACCGAAAAGCTCCACGCGATCGCCTGTAGTCGGCGTTGCACCGATCGGACGAATCACCGTACCGTTCTTCAGGTCGACGGTTATGACGTCCCCGTTCCGGCGGCGAAGCGTCAAGCGATACGGCGAAAAACCGGTGACCGTTCCAAGCATAACGTGGCCGCGGTCGCTGTCGAAGCGTTGCCACATCGTCTGCGCCGATGCGGGCGCGCCTGCGGCGCTGATCGCGGCGACGAGGGTGAGTGCTAAAGCCAAACGTTTCGCGTTCATCAGTAATCCTTTCTGATTCGGGAAGACTCCGTTGATCGATGAACGCACGCACGGCATCGCGCTGTTTCGCGTCTGGATGAGCAGTCGATTAAAGGAGAAATCCGGCTCCGTTGGCAAAAGGACTCGGCCGTAGAATAGCCTCAATTACGGGCTGTAGCGCAGCTTGGTTAGCGCGCTTGACTGGGGGTCAAGAGGTCGCTGGTTCGAATCCAGTCAGCCCGACCATTCACGAGAACTCCGGGAACTCAAAGTCCCGGAGTTCTTTTGTTTTCTAGTGTTTACTCGATGCTACACGTAGCGTGGGTGAACGGCAAGCCGCCCCTAGCGCCCGAAGGTGTTATAATAAGAACAAAACACGTCGAATCCGACGTGCTTATTTTTTGAAGGGTACGTATGAAATTACTGCTCGAAATTCTCTTGTCGATCATCTTGCATCCGATCGCGATGATCCTGATGTGGATTAACCTCCTGTCGCGCACGGACATGGACGGATTCAAAAAATGCATCTGGTTTGTCGTGAGTCTAATCTGGGGACTCGGTCCGATCGTCTACCTTCTTGTCGCCGACGGAGCACTTTGGTGAAAAGAACCTGCCTGAGCGTTTAAAGTCGAACCGTAAACGTCCACTGACCGTAATCGTCCGGTGGATACTTTCCGTACACGTCGTACGCGCGCCACAGGCAGTTGAACGTCTGCGTGCCTGGCCGGATACTGAACTGAAAACGGTTTACTTCAGTCAACACGTCGTTCGGAAATAGGACGCGTTGAATTTGCACCTCGTAAACGCGATAGTAGACGCCTTTGACCATGCGCCCTTCCTGATGTCCCGGCGGTAGCGCGTTGTATGCCGAATCTTGCGGCACTAGCAACTCGAGCAGAAACCCGGGGGTAAGCTTATCGCCCTCGTTTGCAAGACTGACGGCGATCGTCGCGTTGATCCAGTCTCGTCGGTCTGAGGGATAGCGGAACTCG
Source organism: Vulcanimicrobiia bacterium (assembly GCA_024281135.1). The sequence goes on from JAMXLG010000234.1 coordinate 4,646, forward strand.
GACCACTGTTGCGCTCTAAATCGTGGGTGTCGAAGAGCTTCGTCGATCATGCGACGGTTATTTGCCAGGTCTTTTTTGACCGCGTTGAGCTCCTGGCTCGCCAAGATGATCTGAAGCACGACGCCGATCAGGATGATGACCGCCACCACTAGTGCCCAAATGGCAATCCTAATAGCAGTATGCTCGAATGACTCGGGGTTGACGATGCTGACGGGAATAGCCTGTTGCGAGCGCTCAACGATCACGTGTTGAACGACGGGAGAATGATGCACCGCGGAATGGACGACGTGTGCATGGCTAGGATGTCTCATCAGTACCCTCTACGTCCCCATAGTGGCCACTCCAGTGACAATATCCAAGAGCGATTGTCGTTTCCTTTTTGTAGAAGGCGGTGATCTATGGAGCAGGTATGGCCGGCACTGTCCGTGGCAGTCGCCGTTCTGGCCTTGGTATGTACGACATTACTGCTGGCCCAGCAGGTGCGCCAGATGGAGCACGAACGAAACGCACTGGCGATTCTTGAAGCCATCAACCGGCTAACGAGTGAAAACGTAAACAATGCTTTTCATCGGCTCGCCGACGTTTGTGACCGATATCCGACCGACGAAGACGTCGTGCGGCGATTCACCGGTTCCTCCGACGAGGACGATATGCTCATGGTCGGCACGTACATCGAAACGGTCGCGGTGCTAGCGCGCCGCGGCGCGTTGGACCCTTCGATGCTCGTAGATGCAGTTGGCCTTTCACTCCGACAACGCTGGGACATGATATGGCCGATGGTTGAGCGCAGGCGCAGGGTCAGCAAGAATCCGTACATTTTGGAAAACTTCGAATGGCTTGCGATGTACAGCGCGTGGTGGAAGGACGTGCCTCGCCCTGCGCGCGAGCGCAACTACGATCCAGCGCAATTCAGCAACGTGGTGTTTCGTGTGTGACTGGCTCCGTCTCGCATGTTAAACGTGGACCTTGCGTCACGGTGGCACCTACCGTACCGTTGACCGGATGAACGTGGTGAAACTCGTTTGCATGCTCTGTGTTGCGCTTTGTACGCTTGCCGCGGATCCAACGCCCTCTCCGTCGCCGCAAGCGCGGGAACAACTCAACGATGCATGGTGGACCGGTCCGTTGCTTGCGCCGGCGGCTGGGACGTTGCCGCGCGGCCACGTCCTTGTCGAGCCGTACTTATACGATGTTATCCAATACGGCACGTACGATCGTAACGGAATCCTCAGAGCGTCTTCGCATTCCAACTCTTTCGGGAACCTGACGTATCTCATCTATGGAGCGACGGACCGCCTTAGTGTCGGTGCGCTTCCGACGTTTGGTTATACGACGACAACCAACGGAACCGACAGCTCGGGAATAGGCTTCGGCGACATCGCTCTGCAAGCGCAATACCGCCTTGCGCTGTATCATCCCGGAAGTTGGATTCCCACGACGTCCATCAACATTCAGGAAACGTTTCCGACCGGTCGATACGATCGACTTGGCGACCACCCAAACGATGGTTTCGGAAGCGGCGTATATACTACGACAATCTCACTCTACACGCAAACCTACTTCTGGACGCAAAGCGACAGAATCGTTCGCGCTCGTTTTAACTTTTCACAGGCGTTTTCGGGAGCGACCGCCGTCGACGGCGTTAGCGTCTACGGAACGGATGCACACTTTCACGGCACCGCGAAACCTGGGAACGCGTTCACTTTTGACGGCGCAGCCGAGTACAGCGTTACACGGAATTGGGTACTCGCGTTTGATCTCGTCTACCACACCGCCGGCAACTCGCAAGTGAGGGGAACGACAATGACGCACGACTTGGGGTCAAGCCGTTCCTGGGCAATCGCGCCGGCAATCGAATACAACTGGTCGCCGAATGTCGGGATTATCGCCGGTGTGCGTGCCTTTCCGTCCGGATTCAATACTTCGGCGACCGTCACTCCGGCAATCGCCGTCAATATCGTGCATTAAAGCAGAGGAACTTCTCCGGCGTCGTATTGCAGCAAACCATTTTCCGTAACACGCACGCCTTCGGTGAGTTTATGCGGCATGGCGTCTCCCGTGTGCATGATGTGTTGCACGTCGACGTTGTAAAGTAGGACCGCCGCGTCCGACATGAGCCGCCGATGGCAGCGCCACCACACTGACTCCGAACACATGATTGCGATGCGTTCCTCGGTGGCGCGCTGCATCAACTCGGCAAAAGGGTCGAGAAACTTCGAGGTCTGCATGTAGTCGGCGTAGGCGCGAAACGCGGCGTTTCTTAGCGCGATATTCGGGCTATCGGGGTTCACTTTTCGAAAGCCACCGAATTCGGAGTCCCATTCGTATGCCGCGCCGGACAACTCTGGGATCCACTGCGCCATCTTATCGCTCCAAACATGCGGATTCGTTCGGCTTTTCGGAATCTTGCGAACATCGACAACCCGCTCGATACGATGCTGTTTCAGCAAGGCTCCAAGCTCGACTTCTTTCGCAGTACCATGACCGAACGTCCACAATTGCATGGCCGAATCTTACAGAAACGAGCAGGCTTTCCGGATGAAAGCTTCCGCCTCATCGCTGTACGGCTTTTTGAAGTCCGTCGGCCAATGTGTCGTGTCGGTCCAAAGTTTGTTCAGCCCCTCGCTGATATCGGGATCGCCTTTGGTGAATGCAAAGATGAGGTCGCGCCAGCGTTGCGCGAGCTCGCGTGCGCGTTCGCTCGACGGATCTTCAGTCTGCGCTGCTTCCTCGACCTCGGCGATCAGCTGTGTCCACGCTCGTTGCCCCTCTTCGATGACTTCCGGTGGCGTCGTCGCGCGCTTTTCGACGAGTTTTTTCAGCGCTTCGGGGGAGTAATAGTTTTCGGTCCAACCAAAATCGTTCTTCACTTTGAATGCCTCGATCACGGTGCGGACCGCGTCCCATCGCGCGTCTTCATCGCTTTGCTCGAGCGCAGCTTCCGCTTCGTCGAGAGCACCGAGCACGAGATCAAGCCGGCGTTTCTCTTCGAGGATGATCTTGCGCTGGAGTCGTAGCGCGTCTGCCAGCGGCTGTAGCGGTCCATCAAGAAGGTGTTTGATTCGATCGAGCCCGAGACCGACGTAGCGCAGAGCAAGGATTTGCTCGAGCCGCTCCAAGTCGGACTCACCGTAGAGACGGTAGCCGGATTCGCTGCGCGCCGTCGGCGTCAACAGTCCGAGGCGATCGTAGAAATGCAGCGTGCGAACGGTAACACCGCATTTATCTGCGAACTCTTTGGCACGAAACAGCGCGCTTCGCTGCGTCTCCACTGATGCTCTCACCTTCCGACCGTACGCTATGACGTTACGTTAGGGTCAAGCAGAAGCGGCGCCTTTAAGGCGCCGCTCCTTCGACTTCGCTCAGGACGTATCACTGGCTTCCGACGCGTTGGTTTGCGTTATTGAGGATAAAGATCTTGTCGGCGTGACGCACGCCCAATGCTTTTTGATCGTAGATGACGCCGACGTAGTGACCGTTCTTTATATCTTTCATTTGATATGTCGTCTTGCCGTCGGCCGAAAAGATTTGATCGAACTTGGGTAGGATCTCGAAGCTGAGCGTCTGCTTCGTCTTGGGATCCAAGACCTTTATGTTGTTCGTCGAGATGTGGACCACCTCGCCGTAGAATGTGTTCGCCGCGAGCGCCGTCAGCGGGGCGAACAGCACTGCTGTTAAGAGAAGCGCGGTGGCGGCCCCGCGCACGATGACGTTTCGCATGGGAGATAGTATACCCTAAGGATGTCCACGCTTTTCGACCACTTGCCTACCGAGGCAACCCTTTTTGCCGACGGCGGATCCCGCGGCAACCCCGGGCCGGCCGCCAGCGGCGCCGTGCTCGTTGATCCCAACGGAGCGATCTTGGACGAGGTCGGGCGCTACCTTGGGGTCGCGACCAACAATGTCGCCGAATGGACGGCACTCTGTATCGGCCTCGAGCGCGCGAAAGAACGCGGCATCCGGAGCCTCGCCGTCCGGCTCGATTCGGAGCTTGTGGTGAAGCAAATGCGTGGCGAATATCGCGTCAAGCACGCCGATCTGCAGCCGTTGCATCAGCGCGCGAAATCATTACTTCGCGCGTTCGAACATGTCGACATCAAGCACGTTCCACGCAAACAGAACGCGCTCGCGGATCGCCTGGTCAACGACATTCTCGACCAGGAAGCATCGGCATCGGCTCCGTAGGCACGCCGGATGCGTCATCGGTCCTTCGTTCCACTGGCAATTCTCCTCTTTGCGATTTTCATGGCCATCACGGGATATTTCGTCTACTGGCGGACAGAGACGGGTCGTCTCGCGGAAGTCGCTAAGATTCATCGCGCGAGGAGCGAGATCTATGCGCGTTTACTGATCTCCTACGATAACCCGCCGGTGTATGAAGAAGAATACCGGATGCAGGATATCGAGGGAAAATCGAGCTTTACGTATCGCATTCGCTCTTTCTCGGGAAAAGAGATCAGCATTTCGGCGCCCCCGGCGGCGATGTACGACGTGAGTTTCTTTTTCGGGAAGCTGGATCAGGACGGCGTGTGGCAGCTTGTGAATCAGCCGCCCCGCGGTAATACTTCCGTGCATTACACCATCCACGTGAGGCAAGTCGTCGATTTCAAGCAAGGCGAACGCACCATTACGTTTACCGATCCGCATTACTGGGCAGTTACGGCGGGACGTCAGTACAACATCGATCTTTCGAAGAACAGTCCCAGCGATTTGCTCAAGATGAACAGCACTTCGCTTGCAGATCCGCGCTATCTGACGATTGTCAACGATTTCCGCAACTTCGGCCCTGACGAGTTTCGGGCGCGCATCGTCAAAGCGCGCGCGTCAATGGGACTGAAGCAGTGATTCGAGCGGGAATGCGCCGGTATGCGTTTCGCGGCGTGCTTGCCGCAGCCGCGGCTGTTGCCGTCGCTTTTTCCGCGTACGAGATCGTTGAGAACCCGTCAAATCAGATGTTTGGAAAAACGGTGGTCAGCGGGCCGGCGGACGAGCGCGTCGTCGCACTCACCTATGATGACGGCCCCAATCCTCCGTATACGAACCGGATTCTCGACGTGCTGGACAGCGAGCACGTCCATGCGACGTTCTTTGTCGTCGGCCAGGCGGTAGCTGCCTACCCGAGCGTGCTGCAACGCGAGGTGCGTGACGGCGACGCGGTTGGCAACCACACCTGGAGTCACGATCACTTAATCGTGATGGATCCCGAGCACGTTCGTGATAGCTTGCTGCGAACCGATTCCGCGATTTACCGCGCTGCAAACATCCACACACGTATCATGCGGCCTCCGTTCGGTGCTCGTGACTGGATCGTACTCGATCAAGCGCGCCGCATGGGGTATACGCCGGTCATGTGGTCGGTGCCGCTTGCTCACGACTGGGAGAATCCGCCGCCTCAAGTTATTGCAAGCCGCATCGTTCCGTACGTGCACGACGGATCGATCATCGTGCTTCACGACGGCAACCGCGGGCAGCTGTGCGCGCAGCAGCACCTCTCGCCGCGCGTCTGCGACCGAAACAACGACATCGAAGCGACGCGTCTTATCGTGGACGAGCTCAAGCGGAAGGGGTTCCGATTTATCACGGTTCCGGAACTCATGGCACTGCGAGGCGGGTTAACGCATAGCGATACGGCTATGCATACACCCTCCCCTGAAAGCGAATGAAGCCGCCAGGGTGCCTATGAGCGGGATCGTGATGGGTCCAGTGCAGAATCGGCGGTTTGCCGGGATCATGGACCATTTCGCCGCAGACTTCGACGCGATCGCCGGGCCGCACGGGAACGCGCGGTGCGATATCGACGTTGTCGATGATTTGGATCGACCCTTGCGGGGTACTGAGCGTGAACTGCTCGTGTTCGCACTTCGTACGCGTCCCGAAGAAGAAACTCGGTTGAGTCATAACGGTCCCGGTGAGATCGGTCATGCGCGGCACCTCCTGCGCACGTCTATCACGCATTCGGGCGAGGAGAACAAGCGCTCGTGCGAATGATAGCGACGGAGCGGATGCGCCTCGTCCCGGTGACGCCGGACAATTCAGAGTTGCTTTGGAAGGTGCTGCAGCAGCCGGATTTGCGCGAATATCAAGATCTTCCGGAAGTCGATCGCGCGCAGTTCCGCCGCATGGTAGCTGCGCGCCCACGCAATCTCGTTCCCGGCAGTTGGGGACGCTTCGAATGGCTGCTCTACCTGGAAGGCGTTGCGGATGCGATCGGTTGGGCGTCGCTGCGTATTCCGGAACGTTCGACCACCGCCGGCGAAGTCGGGTATAGCGTGGTACGCGAGTATCGCGATCGCGGACTCGCAAGTGAAGCGCTTCGGGCGATCGTCGACGAATCGTTCACACGACTGCACATGCGCAAAGTTCGCGCCTACTGCGTGCCCGACAATGTCGCGTCGCGTCGTGTCTTGGCAAACGCGGGCTTCGAAGAAGACGGCGTTCTCCCGCACGGCGCGACCGTACACGGCAAGCCCGTCGACGTTCTCGGATTCGTTCTCGAACGCGTCCGCTGGACGCAACGCGAAGCCGTCTAGTCCCAGCGGATCGTAATGCCGGCGTCGTGTACGCCGAAGTACTGCGTTCGATGGTGGAGATAGGCTAGTAACGGTTCGCGGACCACGGCGACTTCCAAACGGGACGGCAGTTCCTCAAGCTGACACCATTGCGTTTCAACCACGTGATCGCCGGCTCGCGGTACGCGCATTAAGCCTGAAGTTTCGATCTCGAAAATCGTGCTCAGAAAATGGCTGTCACCGTCGTAACTCTCGCTAACGTAGGCGAGTCGACGCACCGCCGCACTCAACCCGGTCTCTTCGTAGACTTCACGCACGACCGTCTCTTCCAACAATTCGCCGTGCTGCTGACGGCCCCCGGGGAGATTCCATAACGGCTTTGCGTGCGATGCATACGACGACGCGACGAGCAGCACCGCACCGTTTTGAATTGCGAGACCGCTTGCGAGATGAATTCGTGTCACGGAAACGCCGCCTTTTCGAGGACGTCGAGCGTCGCGAGGGCTGTTTTCTTCCACGACATTTCCGCCGCGCGGCGTAATCCTCGTTGCCGCAGGTCCTCGGCGAACGAGCGGTCGTCAAGAATGCGAAGGATCGCTTCGGAGAGCGCCACTTCGTCGTCTACCGGCACATAGACGGCTGCGTCACCTGCGGCTTCGGGTATCGCCGTATTCGACGTCGTAACCACCGGAGTGCCGTGCGTCATCGCCTCGAGCGCGGGAAGACCGAATCCTTCATAGCGCGACGGAAACGCAAAGACGGACGCGTCGCGATAAAGTGACGCGAGCGTTGCATCATCGATCCATCCGAGTTCGCGTAGCCTGATCCGTTCGTCGCCGGTGAGTGCGTCGCCGCGCGCGCCTGCGAGCACAAGTGCAACCTCCGGATGGCGCGTTTGCACGCTTTGCATGGCGCGCAGGAGCGCCTCGACGCCTTTACGTTTCTCCGACATGCCGACGAAGAGTACGTACGGCCGCAGCGCGTTCGTGTCGACACTGCTCGCCGCTGTTCCGTTTTCGTACCGCACACCGCTCGGAATCGCCGTGATACGGTCCGGCGGAATGTGCAACTCGCGAATCAATTCGCGGCGCGAGAATTCGGAGACGGTGATGAGATGCTTGCAGTGCTCGACGGCTGCGCGAAAGATTTTCTGTGTTTCGGGAGCGTAACCGGGAATAACGAAGTTGGTTGCGTCGTGAAGCGTGGCGACCGCAGGCAACGAGAAATTCGTCCAGCTGCACCCGTTCCAAGGAAACCACAGCACATCGAGCTTCGCGAATCGATGGAGCCCACGAGAAACGATCCGATACGGCGCGTTGTCGACTTCCGGCAGATAACGCTTACGGACCGTCCACGTATGCCACTCGGGAACGATGAGCGTGACCGAGACGCGTTCGGAAAGCGCGCGCCACTCGCGCAGGATCTCGCGAACGTATCGCCCGATCCCACGATGATCGCCGGGCAGGTTCCAAGCATCGACGCCGACGGAGAGCACAAGCAAGAACTACGCGAGCGAATGCTAAAAAGCCCCTACGTGTTTCGCATGTTCCGTCGTCCCGCGCCGCCACCGTTGCCGTGGAATACGGAGATGCTCGTCCTTGGCGAAAAGGACGGCGCCTTTGCAGCGGTCCGTAACAGCCGCGTCCTGATCTACTGGCCCCACGGCTTCGGCGATTTCGTTCATCTTTCGTATGTGATTCCGTTGCTCGAACCGTCGAACGAGTACTTCATCACACGCTTCGGCGACGATTTCGTTCATCTTTACGATGAAGGCGAACGCGTGACGCCGATGTACTCCGGCGACCGATCGATCGGAAACGGAAGCGCATTCGGGGTACCCGCTCACTTTGGGCTCGATATGGACAAGATCGCGAACCGCGTTGAACGCATCGAGATTCCGGAGCCCCTTCGTTCGCGCATTGCGGATGCGAAGATCGATCTTATGCTTTTCAGCCGCTACCCCGAGATGACCGGACGCTCGCCGTATCCGTATCACACGAAGGCGCGTTTCCTCGCATCGAATCTCGTCGAACCTGCACGGCTCGCGCAGTTCGATCTGTCGAAGCCGCTGCAATCATCCCTGGCATTCCGCGCACCTGCCGATTCGGTGCGCCGTATCGAGGAACGCTTGCGTAACGTGGTCGCGCCGGGCGAACACCTCTACATGGTGTCGCCCGGCGGCCACACGCAATTGCGAAAGATCTTTCCTGAGGAAGAAGTCGTTACGTTTGCACGTGAAATTCGCAGGCGCGATCCACTTGCTCGCATTATTACCGTCGACGAGCGTACGTCGCAGGCAATTGGACGCGAACGCGGTCTCGCCCCAACGACGACGGATCTCTTTACCGATCTCGGCGTTCCGTTCGCGCACGTGCTCGTCACGCTCGTTCGCGCATCGCATGCATACGCCGGCGTCGCTTCAGGACCGCTGCACACGGCACTTTCGGTCGGCGACCGTCCTGTCGTGGGCATCTGGCTCGGTCATTGGCCCGAATATTACGACGAACCATCGCCAGGCGCCATTCATCTAGTGGGTCCGCTCGTCTACCGCGAGAAACTCGACCGCCGCCTCGGTGCGCGCACGAAAGCCGAGGCCGGCGTGCTGCCCTACAATATCGTGCCTTTTCGCAAGCGTCCGCCAAACGCACTCGAAGTCATCGAAGCTTTGGAATCGATTAGTCCGCGGCCATAGCCATCGCCGGCGCTGCCGTGCCGCGTGGCTTGAGGTGGATGAAGAACACGAGCGGGATCGCGAGCGCGAAGACGATCGCAGTCAGGCGGAACAGGTAGTCGTACGCGATCATCGCGGATTGTTGCGCAACGAGGTTCGTCAGCATGCCGACGGAGTAGCCGTGCGTTTGCGTTACGCCCGACGCGAGAACGTTCCACGCGATTGCCGTTTGGTGCGTGAGCAGTGTGGTGAGAATCGCGATGCCTAAACTGCCGCCGAGCTGGCGGATCAACGTATTGACGCCGGTTGCGCCCGCGAGTTCCGGAATGGGAACGTCGTTCAACGTGACCGTCGAGAGCGGAACGAACAAGAACCCGAGACCGAAGCCCTGAACGAGGCGCGGCCAGAAGACGTTCCAAAAGCCGGCATCCGTACTCAAGTTTCCGAGCCACCAGCACGAATATGCGAAGAGCAGCATGCCGAATGCGATCGACACACGTGCGTCGACCTTGTTGTTGATACGACCGATGATGACCATACTCAAGGCCGTGGAAAGTGCGCCGGGCAACAGTGCGAGTCCGGTATCAAAGGCGGTGAAGTTTAGGATGGTTTGGAAGAAGAGCGGCAAGATCAATGCCGTCCCGAAGAGCCCGAAGCCGCTGATGACGCCGATCACCTGTCCGATAGTGAACGATCGTATTCGAAAGACGTGGAGATTGACCAACGGGTACCGGTCGCGCAGCATCTTCACGATGAAGAGCGTAAGTGTTACGACGGCGACGACCGTCAAAATCGTGATCGCATCCGACGAGTACCATTCGTCGTGTTCGCCGCGCTCGAGCACGTACTGCAACGAGGCAAGCCCGGTGCAGAGCAAACCGAGCCCGATCCAATCGATCCCCGCCTTCGGCTTTTCGATGAATTTCGGATTCGGGATAAACATCATCGTCATGATGAAGGCCACGATGCCGATCGGGATGTTGATATAGAAGATCAGCGGCCACGTTGCGTTATCGACGATATAGCCGCCAAGCGTCGGGCCGATGGCGGGACCAACCATTGCGCCCAATCCGAAGATCGCCATTGCAGCGCCGCGCTTTTGCGGCGGATACGTTTCAAAGAGCAGCGCTTGCGCGGTCGGCTGCAGTGCGCCGCCGCCGATGCCTTGCAAAACGCGATAGACAATCAGCTGCGTAATGCTTGTTGCGGTGCCGCATAGAAGCGATGCGACCGTGAACAAAGCAAGCGATGCAGCATAGAATCGCTTACGCCCCAAATACGCCGTCAACCACCCGTTCAGCGGCATGACGCAGACGTTGGAAAGAATGTAGCCGGTTGCTACCCAGGACACTTCGTCGACCGATGCACCGAGGTTGCCGGCGATCGTATTTAGGGCAACATTCACGATAGTCGAGTCGATGATCGCCATGATCATGCCGAGCATGACGGTGATGGTGATCAGTGCAACGGGTGGATTTTCTTGATGGGCAAATGGGTTCCGCATTTATTAACCTGGCTAAGTATCTACACGGTCGCAGCTGCTAATGCCTCTTTCCCACCACAGCCTTAACGCGACTTTAAAAACCGTACGTTACCTTGGTGCTAACTGAAAGGTAGGATTGTGTTGGAAGAAACTGCGACAATCGATGTCATTGCCATGAACCTGACGATCGCAGCACTCGAGCAGTGGCTGAAAAACGTCGATGCCTCGCGCCGCGGCGAGGATCTCGGACGCGAAATCGGCGCCCTGTATCGTGAGATTCACAGCGCGGTCGACGAGATGGCGTCGGTGGACGACGAGGACGACGACTTCGACTTCGGCGATGAGGAAGACGAAGAAGACGAAGAAGACGATCTCGACGATGAGGAAGAGGAAGACGACGAGGAAGAGGGCGACTAAACGCTCGCTACCATTCCCGGAATGCGCGGAAGTGCCATCGTGACGACGGCGCCTCCGCGCGTTCCGTTTGCGAGCACGAGCGTTCCGCCGTGGGCTTCGATAAGCGTGCGTGCGAT
>JAMXLG010000235.1 GCA_024281135.1 Vulcanimicrobiia bacterium
ACGAATTGAGCAGCGAAATCACGACCGGCATATCGGCGCCGCCGATCGGAAGCACGAAGAGCACGCCCAGCGCGAGCGCCGCGGCGAGCAATCCGATAAACGCTCCCTGCGGAATCGCACCACCGGCATACACGAACCACACGGAGAGGCCTAGAATCACGAGCAGAACCAACGCGTTGACGACCTGCTGACCGGGATACGTCACGGGCCGCCCGGTCATGACTTCTTGCAACTTCAGAAACGCGATGATTGAACCGGCGAGACTGATCGATCCGATGATCATTGAAAGCACGAGCGACACCGACACGATCGGATCGAGTGCTGCGTGTCCGCTCTGCAAGAAGATGTAGTACTCGACGACGCCGATCGTTGCTGCGGCGCCGCCGCCCGCGGCGTTGTAAAGCGCGACCATTTGCGGCATCGCGGTCATCTTGACGCGTACGGCAGCAATAATGCCGACTGCTGCACCAAGGATCGTGCCGATCCCAATTGCCCACCAACCGACTCCCGCAGTTCCAACGAGCACGACAACGAGCGCGATGAACATACCAACCATCGCAAGACGGTTGCCGAACCGCGCCGTCGCCGGCGTGTTAAGGAAGTGCAATCCCAGGATGAAGAGCCCGATCGCGACCAAATCGAGCAGCGACCCAGTAAGCGCCTCTGCCGTCACCTACTTGCTCTCCTTGCGGCGGAACATCTGCAGCATCCGTTCGGTAACGGCGAATCCGCCGAAGACGTTGATCGCCCCCAGTGTGACCGCGATGATCGCGAGCACGGTCGCAGCCACGTGATGACCACCGGCTGCGAAGAGTGCAGCGGTAACGACCATGGCGCCGGCAATCACGATGCCGTGAATGGCATTCGTTGCAGACATGAGCGGCGTGTGCAGCGTCGTCGGTACCTTCGAAATGACTTCGAAGCCCACGAAAACTGCGAGCACGAGCACGGTGAGAAGACTGATGAAGTGACTCACGTCGGTCACGATGCGGCACCTCCGAGCAATGCTTGGCCGTCGCGTGTGATGCAAGCGCCTTTGATCACATCGTCGTTGAAATCGAGGGTGAGCGCGCCGTCTTTAATGAACGGCGAGAGCAGCGCGTGAACGTTGCGCGAGTACAACTGGCTCGCGTTGTACGGCATCGTGGCCGCGAGATTCGTCGTGCCGATGATCGTTACGCCGTTGTCCGTGACAATCGTTTCGTTCGGCTTCGTGAGCGCGGCGTTGCCGCCGGCTTCGGCGGCGAGATCGACGATGACCGAGCCCGGTTTCATCGCAGCAATTGCCGCTTCGCTGATGAGAATCGGCGCGCGTCGACCGGGCACGAGTGCCGTCGTAACAACGACGTCGTTCTTTCCGATTTGTTCGACCATCCACGCGCGCTGGCGCTCTTGCTGCTCCGGCGTCAACTCTTTCGCGTAGCCCCCGGTGCCTTCGGCGCTTTCGCCGAGATCGAATTCGAGGAACGTTGCGCCGAGCGACTGGACCTGTTCTTTCACAACCGCGCGCACGTCATAACCGCTCACGACCGCGCCGAGACGCCGCGCAGTCGCGATTGCCTGCAGACCCGCGACGCCCGCGCCTAAAATCAAAGCCTTCGCCGGCGGAATCGTTCCCGCGGCGGTCGTCAGCATCGGAAAGAATTTCGGCAGCGCCGCCGCCGCGAGCAGCACCGCTTTGTAGCCGGCGATATTGCTTTGGGACGAGAGCGCATCCATCGACTGCGCGCGCGTTATGCGTGGAATCATCTCCATCGCAAGTCCGGTAATGTCCGTAGACGCGAGCGTCTGCACGATTCCCGGATCGCCGAGCGGATTCAAGAACCCGACCAATACGGTGCCCCGGCGCAGTTGCGAGAAAAAGTCGGGCGGTTCTTTTCCGATGGTGACGACGACGTCGGCTGCGGAGAGTAAAGCGGCCGGATCATCGGCAATCGACGCTCCGGCCTTGACGTAGTCGTCATCGGGAAACGCCGCGGCAACTCCGGCACCGCGCGCAACGCGTACCTCGGCCCCGGATTTAACGAGTCGTTGAACGGTCTCAGGAACGAGTGCCACCCGGCGTTCGTTTAGAGCGGTCTCTTTCGGAACGGCGACGATCATGTCGCGTGCGTTCCCGTGCGCGACTATCCCATCCTGCGACTAAGGTATCAGCAGCAGAATGATGATGATGAGGAACGCGACCGCGCCGCCGAGGTGCGCCACGTGCTCGCTGCGCAGCCGCTGCGCGAAAGTGACTGCAAGCAAAAAATCGGCGATTGCGAGCACGAACCCGATCACGCAGAGGGCGAGAATCTCCTCGAGCGATTGGTGGAACGTAATATAGGCCAGAATCACTCCGAGCGCAACGTCGCGGATGCCGGTCGCACGCACCCACACGAGCGACGCGCGGTCGCGTACTTCGACGCCGTAGCTGCGCGCGAGGCGGCGTGGCGAGAACAGCGCAAGCGCGCCGACGCCAACGAGTCCGAGCGCTGCCAAAAAGCAGAGCTTGAGCGCAATGTCAGTCACGCAGCATTAATACCAGGCAGCGCAATCCGGCCCGTTATCGCATGAGCGCGCAGCCTTCATTACCGCGTCGAGTTCCGAAAGTTCGAAGCTTCGCCATTCAAAACGGTTCTGCAGTCCTGCACGGCGCGGCTGCGGCTCGAGCACTTCGTACGCCGCGAATCTGCCGCGATAAAAGAACGCGACCAAATGCGCCGGCTTCTCTTCAATCGTGCCTGCAGCCGCGGCGCGCGAGAAGTCGAGAAGTTCTCGTGGTGAAAGCACGTCGCCGAGATCGGTACGACCGGTCGATTGACCGGGACGAAGTGAATACGGATCCATGTCGGTAACGCGCACGTACGTTTCGCGTACGACGGGAGCGTTTTCGTTCTTCGCATCGACGCTGAAGACGATCTGCTCCAAACTCGCCGTCTCGAACTTCCACCGTTGGAGGTCCTTACCGGCAATTGGGCCGTGATCGGTTCCGACGTTTTTAAACTGCATCGAAGACTGCAGCCGTGTGATTTCCGCAATCGCCGGTTCGCCGATGTCCGCGCGAGCCGACACGCAAAACAGCTGGACCAGAATGACGGCAATGCCGGCGACGCGCGCAATCATGCGATGGAGATTCGGTTTTTGAGAACCCCGATCTTTTCGATATCCACTTCCATCACGTCTCCGTCGCTCAGAAACTCGGGTGGCGTACGTGCAAAACCGACGCCTTCGGGCGTACCGGTTGCGATCACATCGCCTGCCTCGAGCGTCATGCCTTTCGAGAGTTCCGCAATGAGCCGCGGGATCCGAAAGATCATGTTCGACGTGTTACTATGCTGCTTCTCGACGCCGTTCAATCGAAATGCAATCTCGAGAGCGTGCGGATCGCCGATTTCGTCTGCGGAAACGATCCAAGGGCCCATCGGCGCCTCATCATCGAGACTCTTGCCCTTGAACCACTGCAGATGCGCGCGTTGTAAATCGCGAGCCGTCACATCGTTGAACGCAGTGTAACCAAAGATCACGGCGTGCGCGTCTGCTTCGCGCACGTTCTTGCAGCGGGCGCCGATGACGACGGCGAGTTCGGCTTCGAAGTCGTAGTCGTTCGAGACGTTCGCCTGCAAATGAAGCGTAGCGTTGGGCGCTGCGATCGCCGTCGGGGCCTTGGTGAAGAACGTCGGCACGTCGGGAAGTTTCAACTCGCGTCCGGCAGCACGCGCGCCTTCTTTGGCGTGCTCCAAATAGTTGCGTCCGACACAGAAGATGTTGCGCAGCGGGCGAACGGGCGCGTCGAGCGTCACATCGCGAAGCGGCGTCACTTCATCGCCGGAATGCCACGCAACACGCTCGTGAGGTGCAAGTGCGATATAGTCCAGCAACGTAGGCGTGGAGATCGTACGAACGGCGTCGCCTTCAATCACGCCCGGTCGAACACGCCCGTCGGAGGTGCGAAACGTCACAAAGCGCATATGCGCTAGTGTATCACTCCTTGCGGCTTGTGAGATGCCACAGGTCGCAGTAGCGGCAGTGATAGATCGAGAGCCGGTCGATCGTGCCGTTCATGAGCATCGCGGCGCGCGCGTGCTCTTCGCTTTCGTACGCGTCTTTTGACGTGCAACTGCGCTCGCGATCGCCGCCGTCGTCGAGAAACGGGATGCGCGGAAGCGGTTTACGGCTTGTGTGTCGGCGACGGGGCAACGATCTGGTTCAGATCCGGAAGACTCTTGTTCTGCTGTTGTTGCTTTTGCTGCTCTTGTTGTTGTTTCGCAGCCCAGGCCTTCGCTTCGATGTCGGCCTTGTTCATCATGTCGGTAGCCGCGCCTTGCTTATCGCCCCAGGTGCCGCCGCGCGAAACGATCGCGACGTCACGATGTACATTGTGCGTCTTCGGGTTGTAATCGTATGTGACTTTGTAGAGACCGACTTCGGCTGAACCATCGGGATGGCGAATCCACATTTGCAGCACGTTGCCGTACGTCTGCGCATTAAAGGTCAGGCACGGTTGTTGCTGAGTCTTCGGACACGTCTTCGCCGAGTTGCCGGACTTGACGCGCACGACTTGCCCCTTCTTGTTGACCTCAACGACGAAGTCGGTGTGCATCGGATACGTCGGCATGACCGGCGTCGGCAGCGCGTGCGGCGTAGCCTTCGGCGCCGGCGTAGCAGCGGTAACCGGGGCAAGCGTCGTGGCAATAGAGGCACCGAGCACGAGTGCCCAGGCGGCAAATCGGATCTTCATTTCTGCTTTCGAAAACGGCAAAATTCGGCTCTGAAGTTCCCGGACCAGGCAAGCCGTTCCCCCGGGACCGTGCGGCTGCCGGCGCGAAATATGCAGGGTCGTGCCGGTTTATCGCTCCATTATCGCAGCGTTTGTTGCGCTGTTCGTCGCCGTTGCTCCCGCCTCTGCAGCGCGCCCAATCGTCGACCTTCACAAGCTCGACGCCTACTTTGCCCTCTTTGCGAGCGATTCAAACGTACCGTGGAAGCCCACGGTCGTTCGCCTTGATACCTATTCGAGCGCACCGGTGCAGCTTGCGGTATACCAGGTTGATCCCGGCGACGTCGTTACGGCCGGCACGAATGCGCGTCCGCGCGCGATTGACACGCGTCGTCGCTCCGCGATCGCGAAATTCTCATACACACCTCCCGGCGGGTATCAATTCCAATCGAATCAGGTGACGGTTCCGCTCGGATCGCGCGAGGGATTTTTTGTCGTCGAAGCGCGCCGCGGCGACGTCGGCGAGCAAGTGTGGATCAATCGTACACGCGTCGGCCTCGCGACGAAAGAAACGCCGGGCGAACTGCTGGTCTATGGTGCGGATCTCGGAAGCGGACGCGCGCTGGCCCACATGCGCGTGCAGTTTGTCGTCAACGGAAACTTTGTCACGCGCGAGTCGGATGCCCACGGCGTCGTGCGCTGGAATCGTACGCCGCGTCCGATTTTTGCGATCGCGCAGTGGGGCGGCAGCTATGCGTTCACGAGCCTCTTGCCGCAGGCACCCTTGCCGTCAACGATCGTCGGCGTGCGCAGCGATACCGCAGTAGTTCATGCCGGTGAGAGCGTACGAATCATTGGATTCGCGCGCACCCGTTCGGGATCGCTACTGAAAGCGGCATCGGGCAGTGCAAACGTTACCATGCGCTTGGGTGGGACGTTGATCGCGGAGGCGCAAGCTCCGCTCGATGGTGCAGGCGCGTTTGATGCGACGCTCTCGGTTCCCGCGAACGCAACCGCCGGCGACTACGCGGTGCTTGCGCAAGTCAACAGCGGCGTCGGCGGTGCGACGGTGCACGTCGATGCCAATGCTAACGGCCTTTCGCTCAACGTTGCGAGCGGGTGCGAAAACACATGCGATCCGAGTGCGCCGGTTCCCATCGACATCACGGCGTCGCGCAGCGATACTCCGGTGCATGTTACGGTGGTGCGCTCCCCGCACGTCTATGTCGGCTATACACCCGAAACGCTGCCTTGGGCCACGACGAAGTGGATGGACAAGACCGTTCGCACGGACGGTAATGGGCGCGCCGTCGTGATGATTCCCCCGCCGACAGACGGGCTTTCCTCAACGTACGGCGTTCGCGTTGAAGCTTCGGGCGCTACAGCTGATACCCGTGTGCTGGTGGCGACGTCGCACGCAGCGATTCGTTTGCAGTTGGACCGTAAGGAGCAAACGCTCGGGACGCCCATAAACTTCGACGTCTACGCGAACGATATTGCGAGCGGCAAGCCCGTCGCCGGCGCGCAAGTGAAAGCAACGCTTTCACACGCTCCGTCGACTCAAGAGCAAACGCTTACGCTCGACCACAACGGACACGCGCACGGCACGTTCAACGCGCCGGTACTCGGCATGAATCTCGTGATGGCAACGCTCGACGGCGGCGCTTCGAAATCGACAGACGCGGGACAAGTGGACGTCGTTCCGCAAGCGGGCGGTGACGCAGCCGAAAGCGGAAGCTCGGATGCGCACGTCTCGCTGGATAAGAACGTTTACCATGCGAACGACGATGTACATGTCAGCGCATTGCTTCCCGGCGCTACCGGTGATGCGCTGCTGACGTTAGAGAGTGCGCTCGGCTCGCAAAGTACCGTTGCGCGAGTAAACGGTGGCCGCGCCGAGAGCTCGCTGAAAGTCACGGATGCGCCGGGTGATTTACGAGCCGGCGCCGTCTTCGTTCGTGACGGAGCAATGGAATGGACGAGCGTCCCGCTCTCCGTCGACGCGCCCGGGCGGCCGGAGTTCGTTCCGCTCGGCATCGACGGCACTCAATTTGCGCCCGGTGCGTCGGCGTCGGTTACGTTACGCGATACCAGCGCCACGCCCGGTACGGTCATCGTTCGCATCAGTCGCGGCGCACCGTCGGGCAGCGCGCTCTTTGATTCTGCTCCGTCGCTTCTAGCTGTCGGCGTGGCCGCGACGCAGGTGAGCGCTCCGTCCGGGCGCACTTGGCATCCTTGGGTCGATTCCACGGGAGAGCACGCGCAAGTGCTCGGGTTCGTGCGCCGCACGCTGCCGCCGCAAGACCTTACGCTCTCGGAGGCCGACACGCAGGTCGTTTCGTGGAGCATCGTGCACGATAGTGCGAATGCGCTGCCGGTGCAACTCCCGCAAGCGCGCGGGCGGTATACGCTCTCAGTGTTGAAAATCACGGATGACGGGCGCGTCGTCGCCGCGTCATCATCGATTTTGGTGCAATAGGAAAAGTGGCAAAACCGAAGCCGGGGACGGCAACCTTGATGTTGCTCGATACGTACGGGCTCGTCTATCGAGCCTTCTTTGCGTTGCCTCCGCTGACGACGACGCGTGGAACGCCGATCAATGCGGTCTATGGCTTCACGATGATGCTCAACAAGCTCATCAACGACGAGAAACCCACGCACGTTGTTGCGGCATTCGATAAAGGTATGCCCGCCGCGCGCGTCGCGCTCTATAAAGACTATAAGGCGCAGCGGGACGCGATGCCGGACGATCTGCGCAGCCAGTTTGCGCTCGTGCGTCAAGTGCTCGCCGTGCACAAAATTCCGATCGTCGAGATCGAAGGCATGGAAGCCGACGATATCATCGCCACGCTCGCGAGCAAGGCCGAAGAAGCCGGCGAACGGACGTTGGTCGTGACCGGCGACTTGGACTTGTTGCAAATCGTCGACGAGAAAACAACGGTGTTGACCACTCGTCGCGGTATTACGGAACTCGGCCGCTACGATCCGCCGGCCGTCGCCGAGCGCTTCGAATTGGAGCCGAAACAACTGGCCGATTATCGCGGACTCAAAGGTGATCCGTCGGATAATCTGCCCGGCATTCCCGGCGTCGGTGAAAAGACGGCGATCAAGTTGATCAAAGCCGCGGGTTCGCTCGACAAGCTCGTTGCAGATCCGTCACTCGCCGGCACTGCGAAACTGCAGAAACTCGTGGAAGAATACGGCGCGCAGGCGCAGGTGTGCCGCGACGTTTCCGTGGTGCATCGAAATCTTCCGGTCGACGTCGATTGGAGCAACCGCTACAAATTCCCGAACGACGCGGAGTTGTATCCGCTCTATGCGGAACTCGAATTCAAGACGTTGCTTGCGAAACTCAAACCTCCGGTTGACGGTCTTCCGCTCTTTGCAGCGGATAAGCGAATCGAGGGCAACTACCGCTCGTACGTCGCGTCCGTGGATCCGCCGGAATTCGAACGGCTCGCGAGCGATATTCACGCACTCTCCGGTTCCGAACTCGTCGCGATCGCGCTGCACGAACATGACATGGGACTCTCCGGAGCCGCCGGCTCGGGAATCTCGTTTGCATTAGCCTCGCTCGGGCACGAGAACGTCCGCAGCGCACTGTCGTCGCTGCTGCGCGACGCGAAGCGTCTCGCGGCATACGATGCAAAACGCGTCGTGCACGCTTTGCGCGCGCACGGGATCGAACACTATCGCTATGAAGACGACGCGATGATCGCGGCGCACTTGCTCAACCCGACCCGCACGTTCGGGAGCATCAGCGATGCGGCGGCCGAGCAACTGCAGACGAACGTAGGCGAAGATGCGGCGGCGTACGCGGATGCGACGCTGCAGATCGTAACGAAAGCGCATGAGACGCTCGACGAGCGCGATCAACTGAGCCTGTATAAAGAGGTCGAAGTACCCCTCGCGCCCGTACTCACCAAAATGGAAGCGATGGGTATCGCCGTCGATACCTCGGAGCTCGATGTCATAGGTCGCGAGATCGACAGGGCGACCGAACGTTTACAGCGGCACATCTTCGATTTCGCAGGCGAAGAGTTTAACATCGGCTCGCCGATGCAACTCGGCAACATCCTCTTCGGCCGTCTCGGCATTCCGGGTGGAAAGAAAACGAAAACGGGATGGGCGACCGGCGTCGAGATTCTGCAGGGACTTGCGAAAGAGTACCCGATTTGTGCTCTCGTGCTCGACTGGCGCGAAGTAACGAAGCTCAAGAACACCTACATCGACGTCATTCCGCAGCTGCTGGACAAGCACGATCACCGTCTGCATACGGTATTCAATCAAACGTCGACCGCGACGGGCCGGTTGTCGTCCACAAATCCGAATCTGCAGAACATTCCCGTGCGCGGTGATCTCGGCCGGCGCATTCGTAAGGCGTTCGTGGCCAAGGATAACGACCATGTCTTGTTGGCAGCGGACTACAGCCAGATCGAGTTGCGTTTGATGGCGCATCTCTCCGGCGATGAAGCGATGCGCACGGCGTTCGAAGAAGGTCAGGACATTCACGACTTCACGGCACGCCAAATTTTCAACGTCGGGCCGGGCGAATCGGTCGACGGCAATCAGCGGCGTATGGCTAAGAGTGTGAATTTCGGCTTGCTTTACGGCATGTCAGATTTCGGACTCGCACAGCGACTGGAAATCAGCCGTGCCGAAGCGCGCGACATTACGACGGCATACTTCGCTCGTTTTCCGAGCGTACGCGATTACATCGATAGCACCATCGACGACGCGCGGCGCAACGGCTATGTTTCGACGATCCTGGGCCGCCGGCGGTACATGCCGGCGCTTACCTCTAGTAACTACATGTTGCGATCCGCGGCCGAACGCGAAGCGACCAATGCTCCGCTGCAAGGGAGCGCAGCCGATTTGATGAAGCTGGCGATGGTTAAGATCGATCGCGCCCTCGAATCGTCAAAGCACGCGACGATGCTCCTTCAGATTCACGACGAACTCATTTTCGAAGTGCATAAGGATCATCTGCATGAGATCGCGCACCTTGTCCGCTCCGAGATGGAGAACGCGCTTCCGCTCTCAGTTCCGCTCGAAGTCACCGTAAAGACGGGCACGAATTGGTACGACGTGGAGGCAATGAGCGAGGAATAAATCCTCGCAGCACAATCGTTGTGCTGTCGCTCGCGGTAGCGACGGTCTTACTCGCGTGCGCCGTTGTGCGCACCTCATTGTGGACCTACGGTTCGGACACCGGAACGTTCACCATCGCGATTTTGAATGTCCCGCACGGGATGTACGATCCGTTCGAGCACGCCTCCCATTTCCGGTTTCACTGGTCGCCGATTCTCGTGGCGCTCTATCCGCTGCTCGCAATTACGCGAACCGTTCTGACGCTCCAGATCATCCAGGTGCTGCTCGTGGTAGCGGCGGTATTCGCGTACTACGTCTTGATCGAGCGCTATATCGGCAGAACGCTTGCATTGCGTTGCGCGATCATTGCGATGCTATACCCGGCATTGGTCGGGCTTGCATTTTCCGAGTTTCATGAACTGGCGTTCTATCCGCTCTTGACCTTTCTCGCGCTGCTCGCGCTCTCCGCGCGGCGTTGGGGATGGTATGCGTTGTTTGCGTTTGCGTTGCTCTGCGTACGTGAGGACGTGGCGCTTCTTACCGCGATCATGGGTTGCGTTCTCGGGGCGTATGGAATTCGAAGCGGCGACCGCGCGTACGTAAAGGCGGGCGCAATCACCGCATTGAGCGCTGCCGGCGTTCTCGTTCTCTATTTTGGATTCATCGTGCCGCGGCTTGGCGGCTGGGGACCCTCGGGCTTTTACCGGTACCCCTTCGAGAACGGTGTTCCGCTTAACAAGGACGAGACCGTTCTCGTGCCGCGACTTACCTACGTTCTAGAACTTCTCGTGCCGCTCGCATTTCTACCGGTGCTCACGCGATGGTTTTTGCTCGCGGTCCCCGGCTTGGCGATCGTGCTTTTGGCAAACTCCGGCGGTGTGTGGCGGATGGGGATGCATTACGTCGCTCTATGGATGCCTTGGATCTTGATTGCGATGGCTGCCGCGCTCGCACACATCCGTGCGAAGAGCGGTGAGCAAGCAGCGCTGCGATGGTCAACGGTTTCTATCGTCCTGAGCGCCCTTTTTCTCGTTTTTGTAAATCCAACGCATCCGCAGCACTATTTAACGCCGTCCTACCGAGACATCGCTGCCGTCAAGCGCGTTCTATCATGTGTGCCGGCTACGGCAACGTTAGGAACCCACGACGAATGGTATTCGGCCATCGCCTTTAAACACCCGAACGAGACGATCGGAGCGCCCGCATATGCCCAGTATCTGCTCTTTGCGGACGATTATCCAAACAGCGAGTTTCAGAGCAAAATCTTACCGCTCGTGCACCATGAGGTCGCGAGCGGGCAAATCAGCGAAGTTTGCCGTTCCGATCGTGTTGCCGTCTACCGGAGAGTCCATTCATGATTGCAGCGTTCGCGTTGCTCGTCGCCGTCGCGACCCCCTCGCCGCAACATCTTCCCACGATTACGGTTCAAGCGCCGCATGCGACGCTGACGTTGCAAATCGCAAAAACCGAAGACGAGCGCGAGCTCGGCTTGATGAGCGTGACGAAACTTCCCGCGCACACGGGCATGGTTTTCGTCTTCGATCAAGATGCGCCGGTTGAATTCTGGATGAAGAACACGTTTGTTCCACTCGATATGGTCTTCGTCGGCGGTGATGGACAGGTTCGCGCCGTTGCCGCAAAGGTTCCGTCGACAACGCCCCAGACGCCCGACGAGAAGATTCCCCGTCGGCGCGCCACAGCTAAGTACGTCATTGAATTACCGTCGGGCGAGGCGGCAAAAGACGGGATTGTCGAGGGAGTCCGGCTGGATTTGGCCGCTACGGAACATTAGACAAGTGCGCCACCGCCATCGACGTTGAGGACGTTGCCTGTCGCAAATGCGTTATTTATCAAATAAATGTAGGCAGCAGCGATGTCATCCGCCGTTCCGACGCGTCCAAGGGGCAAGCGTTTCTCTTCGCGCTCGAAGAGGGCTTCACGGTCGGCGAGAGACATTGCATCCCAGCGCGGAGTTCGAGACAATCCCGGCGAGACGCAGTTTACGCGAATCGGCGCCAATTCCAACGCGAGCGCGCGCGTGAGTCCTTCGACGGCGCTTTGAATGCTCGCTTGCGATGTCCACCCCGGTCGCGGTCGCGTTGCCGAAAAGCCCGAGGTCAAGACGATGGAGCCGCCTTCACGAATCGAGCCGACGCCATATTTTACGGCCGCGACTGCACCCCAGTAGCGAATCTCAAAGCGTGACTTCGCTCGAGTGAGATTCGTTGTGACAAGCGGCCCGAGCGGCAAATTTTCGCCGCACGTGTAAATCAAGTCGTCGAAGGGTTCGATATCGGAAAAGAATTCTTTGATCGCATCCTCACTCGCTACGTCGATGTGCTGCGCGGTAAACCGCGTGGGCGACTGCAGCGACAACTCGGCTCGTGCACGATCCACCGCTTCCAGATGGTCCGATGCAACGACGACTGATGCGCCTTGATCGAGCGCCTGTTGCGCCACCGCAAGACCGATTCCAGAGGTGCCGCCGAGCACTACAATGCGTTTATCGTTGAGGTTCATACGACCCATTGTCGCCGCCCGGGCATCGTAAGCCCAGAAACACCCGAACACTTAGTCGAACAATTACACTCAGCTCGCGGCTAGATCGCCATCGCTTCCTCGATTGCCTGAGCTTGCGTCATCGCAGCGCCGGCGGACACATTGACCGCAAGCGTTGCAGGCGGCAATGTGTCTGCGAGGACGCGCTGCAGCCGCTCGCGTTCCTGTTGTTCCGAAAAGTCCCCGTGTGCTCCGAGCGACGCTAATCGCGCGCCGGTGAACCCGAGAAGACGAGCCGCGCGCGCCTTTTCGTCGCGATCTTCGCCGTCGACGCGCTGCAGCGCGGCAACCATCGCCAAATGCTGCAACGCCCAAACAAGTGTCGTCGCACCCTGCGCGAGATATCCGAACTGGAGCGCCTCGCGTGCGGCGTTCCTGGCGTCGCCAATCCGATTTGCAGCCACAAGATATGTGGCGAGATTTGCGAGCGTCCGCATCTGTGCGAATTCGTCGCCCAGATCTCGCGCAACTTGAACCGCGTCTTCGCCCAGCTTTATTGCCGTGTCGGTCTCACCCCCCGAGAAGTGCGCTTCCGCAGCGACCATGCCGGCGACGAGCGCAATGCGGTCGGCAGACGCAGCCGTCGCAATAGCAAGAGCCTCTTCAACGTGAGCGCGCGAAGCTTCCAGGTCTCCAGCGATACCACGGCTGAGACCAAGCCCTTGAAGAGCGACGGCCGCAAGGAGCTGATCGTCGATGTTTCTAGCGATTTCGAGTGCATCGAACAATCGTCGCTCGGCTTCGTCGTAGCGCCCAAGTTCGAGCAACACTCTCCCGGCGATGGTCTCCGCTTTGACGATCCCGCGGCGATCGCCGAGTTCGCGAAACCTCGCTGATGCCGTCTCTGCAGCAGGTAGCGCAATCGTCGACTCACCGCCGAGAAATGAAACGATCGCCTCTGCATATTCGAGCGCCGCAATAACCTTGCAGGGTGTTCGTTTGTCGACATTTTCAAGGGCGAGCCGGCACCAGCGTCGTCCCTCGGTGAGCGCAAATGTAATCCATACGGGTTGCAATGCTCCCGCTACGCGTTGTCCCAAAAGGACGTCGTGGCGCTCCCCTAGTGCCCAGTGTATCGCTATGCGCCAGTTTTCGAGCTCGGCTCGCGCGCGGGTAAGCCAGGCGCGATTCGGCGCCGTGCTCCACGCGATTTCGACCTGCTCCGCAAGCTTGAGATAGGCAGCAGCATGGCGGTGCGCGATCGAATCGAAATCGCCGCGGGCGACGAGCTTCTCGCGACCGTACTCGCGTGACGTCTCCAACAGGCCGTATCGCGCGTCGTCGGCCTCAAAGTCAACGACAACGAGCGATTTCTCAACGAGCGACGTTAAGATTTCCAATACGCGCACGGTCGGTGTGTTCGCGTCCGAGCACACCTCCGTGGCTTGCTCGACCGTGCATCCGCCGCCGAAAACAGAGAGTGCGTCGAAGACTCGCTGCTCGTCTTGTGCGAGCATATCGTAGCTCCAGTCAATGAGCGTTCGCATCGTCGAATGGCGCGAAATTGCTGTGCTATCAACGTAACGCAAGAGGTTCAGACGTTCGGAAATGTTATCGGCTAGTGTTTTCAACGACAACGCCGATGCGCGCGCCGCTGCAAGTTCAATGGCAAATGGGATACCGTCGAGCTCCTCGCAAATCACCCGCACGCTGCGCCATGACTCGTCGTCTTCGTCGGCGATCGTGAATCCAGGCGAAACACCTCGTGCGCGGTCGAGAAACAGCTCGATTGCCGATGCTTCCGAAAGCGGTTGGAGACGGAACACGCGTTCACCGATGAGACGGAGCGGCTCGCGGCTCGTTGCAATAATGCGAATGTCTCGGCAACGCGCGAGCAACTGTTTCACGATCGCTGCGCAGGAACCGAGCAGATGTTCGCAATTATCGAGAATGATAAGTGCCCGTCTCTCAACGAGGTGATCTACAAGTGCATCGCTAGCCGTTGATTCCGAGGCTGCGTTTACACCCAGCGTCTCCGCAATACGTTGGCCAACGAGCGCGGCATCGGCGATCGGAGCGAGTTCGATCAGCCAGACACCGTCCGCGAATTCGTCGACGAGACTGTGTCCTGTCTCAAGTGCGAGGCGTGTTTTACCTACGCCACCCGCGCCGGCGAGCGTAACGAGGCGATGGCCACCTACGTGCGCACGCAGCAACTCAATCTCTCGGTCGCGACCGACGAAGCTCGTGAGCGCGTACGGTAAGTTATGGCGATGCCGCGTCGGAACATCAGTCGCTTCCGCGTGACGCCGCCGTGCGCTTCCACCACGTCGTGCCGCGTCCTCAAAGCGCTCGCGGTCGGACGGCGACAGTTCGAGGGCGTCGGCGAGGAGGTTCATCGTTTCGCGCTGCGGCGCTCGTCGCGTTCCGCGCTCGAGAACGCTGATTCCGCCGGCGCTCATGTGTGCGTGCTCCGCGAGTGTTTCCTGGGAGAGACCCGCGGCTAACCGTAATTCGCGCAATAAGCGCCCGAACGAGAGCGGTTCACGTTCGGTAGCGCGTCGTGCTTGATCGGGCATGACGAACGTACGACTATCGCACGACACGACTGGTTGCGCGGTCGTCCGAGCGCTTACTCGACGCCCCCCGAAGTTGAATCCGACTGACGCCGCGCGTTCGTGAACGTGTAGTTTGAATACCGGACTTCTGCGCGTTCCCGTGCCCAGAATAACCATCCGTGCCCGTGTGCGTGCGCGGAAATCGACGACGGAACGATATACGTGCCAAAATGCGCGTAGTGCACCGAAAAATCGACGGTCATGTCCTCGTCAGTTTCGCTGCCGTCGGCGCCAAGTAAATCGAGTGTGCTTTCGTCGGCGTAGATCGTGTTTACGTCGATGTCTTCCTTACAGGACTTCGCGTGTTTCACCGCGATCGCAAGCGCGGTCTGACCGTTCCAATTCACCAGGTGCTCATTCGTTGCCGCATAGCACGTGGGGTCGAAAACGTGTTTCGTCACGGGCGATTCGTCGGCGAATTCGTTCCATTTATCGTCATGCGGCGTAACCGAGACGATTTTTTTCGCGTGGACGTCGACGACGACTCGTTGCGGCGCACCATGCCACCCGGCGATGCCGTAGGCTTCGCCCTCCTGGGTGTATTCGACAAACGCGGGCAGCGTCTGAGCACGTAAAGCCCGGACTGCCGCCTCGTAGTCGGCAGAAGCTGTCGCCATATTCCACTTACGTCGCAGAGCGGGCTATGTTTCGAAGATCATCCGATTTCGAGGGACGAGATCGTGTCCCCCGAGACGACGAACGCGTGATCGAGCTCAAGCGGCGACCCTGGAAAATCTCCGGAAACCAGACCCGTCACAATAATCGTGTCACCATCACGACGCACGGCGCGCGGATGGACTATCGCGTGATACCTACGGGTCGTTTCTTCAACCCAATTGCGGATCGCGGCGCGACCGCGATGTTCCTCATTTTCGTCCTTTACGACCGCGTAGTTGTCGAAGGACGCTACTATTGCGTCAATATCGAACGTGTTACGTGCTGTGAAATACTTTGCGATTGGACTCGGGAGATTCTCAGCTATATCGTTCACCGTCACATGTACCTCCGAGCGCCCGTTATAGCGGGCATGAAACTACTTAGAATTGCTGCACTAACATACGGTGTTATGTTTGTCGCAGCGCCACTTTACGCGGGTGCCGCGCAGGAGGGCGGCGCAATCTGCGGCCGCGTCAACGCACCCTCAACCTATATTTTCCAACTCGAACAGTCGCCTACGCACGATAACGTCATCACTGCGCGGTCGCAAAGTGAAGTTGTACAAGCGTACGTCAACGTTGACGGTAGGTATTGTTTCAAGAATCTGCACAACGACGTTCACACGATCGTCGCTTTCGAAGACGCGTTCCCCACGCTGCGGGCGACGGTAACGCCGGTTCCGGGTCAAACGCTTTTCGTCGATTTGACTGGATTAACGGTAGACCTATAATCGGGTGAGTGCCTGAACTCCCCGAAGTAGAAACGATTGCCCGCGGCCTGGCCAACGCGGTCGTGGGCAAGACGATCGAATCAGTCGATATTCGCCTTCCGAAAATGGCTATCGCGCCGCCCGGCGTCGATTTCGCGCGCGCCCTTAAGGGCGAAACTATCACCGGCGTCGGCCGGCGCGGAAAGTACGTCGTGATGGAATTGGCCTCGGGCCGGCGGCTGGTTACCAGCTTACGGATGACCGGCCGCCTGGTGGTTCACGGCAACTGTGAGCCCGAATACAAAGGCACGCATATTGTGTTCCATTATATGGATGGAACGCGTCTGTGCTTCGCCGATCTCCGGACCTTTGGCCGTATGCGCCTGGTGGAGCCGGGCGAGCACTGGGACAAAAGTCTCGGCGTAGAGCCACTTTCTTCGGGCTTTACACCGGAAGGCTTTATCGGTATGCTTTCCGGGCGGACGACGCCGATCAAGGCACTGCTCCTCGATCAGCAGCGAATCGCAGGCATAGGGAACATCTATGCATGCGAAGCGTTGTGGGATGCCGGGATCAAACCCGGCCGGCCCGCCAAGGCGTTGACGAAACCAGCGGTTCGCCGGTTACACCGCGCAATCATCGAGATTCTCACCCGCGCAATCGACATGCGCGGCACGAGTGTCGACGATTACGTGGACTCCGAAGGCCTGCAAGGCGGATTTCAAAACGTGCTTGCGGTCTACGGGAAGAAAGACGGACCGTGTCCGCGTTGCGGTAAACCGATCGTACGAACGGTGCTGGCGCAACGAGGAACGTGGTGGTGCCGAAACTGTCAGCGTTAATCTGCAAATAAATAAAATTTATCGAAGGTAGGAACTTCAACATCTCTACGATTGAAATCGCCCCCGCGCACGAAGAGGAAGATCAACTCGCACTCGAACAGCGCCTCTACGAAGAGTCGCTAAAGGTACTCGACGAGGGCCAAGTCCTGAACGGCATGATCGTTCAGAAAGACAAAGACGAGCTGCTCGTCGACGTCGGCGGAAAGTCCGAAGGCGTACTCCCGTTCCGCGAGCTTTCCCTGGCGGTCGACCCCAAAGTCCTCAAAGTCGGTGACACCCTCGAGGTGATGATTCACCGCATCGACGACATGGATGGAACGCTCTTCCTGTCGGAGCGCCGCGCACGCGCGCTCAAGACGTGGGAGAAGGTCATCGAAGCGCACGATCGCGACGAAGTTATCGAAGCGACCGTCACGCAAGTCGTCAAGGGCGGCGTGCTGGTCGATCTCGGTATGCGTGGCTTCGTTCCCGCATCGCAAATCCGCCGCCAGCCGGTGGGCAATCTCGACGAACTCGTCGGACAAAAACTACGTTTGAAAGTGATCGATCTCGATCACAAGCGTCATCGCGTCGTGCTCTCGCAGCGCCTCGTTCTCGAAGAAGAGCTGCAGGCCAAGAAGCAAGAGCTGCTCGACACGATGGAAGTCGGCCAGATTCGTGAAGGCGTCGTTGTGCGTCTCGCGGACTTCGGTGCCTTCGTCGATCTCGGCGGCATCGACGGCCTCATTCACAACAGCGAACTGAGCTATGCTCGCATCAAGCATCCGTCGGAAGTCGTGAAAATCGGCGACGTCGTGAACGTCGAAATCATGAAGTTCGATCCGGAAGCGAAGAAAGTCAGCCTGTCGCTCAAGCATGCTCTCCCGGATCCCTGGGACGAGCACGCGGACAAGCTGTACGAAACGAACAAGCTCACGGCCCAAGTCGTCAAGGTTACGCCGAACTATCTCCTCGTCGAGATCGTCCCCGGCATCCTCGCGATGGTGCCGAAGGGCGAGTTCGATCCGAGCGCCCAGTTTAATCCGGGTCAAGACGTTGAAGTGACGTTGCTCACGATCAACCACGCGACGCGCCGCATCACGGCATCGATCCAACACGTCGCCGACGTCTCACCGGAAGAACTCGAAGCCCTCGCCGTCGACGAAGAAGACGGTTTCGGCACTATCGGCGACTCCGTTCAGAGCTAACACCGGACCGTGAATAAAACGAGCGCACCGCTAAGCGGTGCGCTCGTTTTCTTTTATTGCCGTCTTCGACTATGATGTGCGCCCCCACGCTTGGGCTTCAATCTTCCATTCGTCGCCGTATTTCCCAAAGGTGTAGGCGAGGGTTCCGGTCCGAACCACGGACTCGCCCTTTATCGTTACAGTAAGATCCCCTGATATGACGGCGTACGCATAGCTACCGTCTATATTCCAGAATCCCATTTCGTACGACAGGTGCTCGTACGTAACTCCGAGACCCTTGCGCCAGTTCTCTACATCAGCAAGCCAATTCGCTGGAGCATTCGGGTTCAACCATCGATATGGCGCTATGCCGTCGATGATGACTGCTGTCTCGCCGAAAACACTGCAGAAAAGCTCCGCGTTCTGGGTATTGAAGCCTTCGATGTGCTTCGCAATGAGAACCTCGATTTCGTCTGGTGGTTTGTTCGTCATTGCAGCTGTTTCAAATCGCTCGGCTTGATTTGGAAGCGAACGTATTGCGCGCCCGTGCCGTCCGAGTTGCCGCCCGAGTTTCTCTTGAGAAAGAGTTTCGTGAGCGGTGAGCCGGTCCACGCGAACACGTATGTGAGTTGCACCGTTTCATTCGGATGCAGCGAGTCGGGAACATCGGTGAGGGATTTTCCGGCATATTCGTGATCGGCTGCGCCCATATCGCGTAGCGAGCCATCCGCGAGTTCCCAGCTCCAAATGCTGCCGGGAATCGAGATGTCTTGATTTGACGTCGGATTCTGCACGCTCATATGAACCACAACAACGCCGGGCGCATTGTCATTTTGTTCCATATCCTTGAGGGCGGCATTGTTCGTGCGGGTCTTTGATACTTCGATCGTATCAATGCGAGCGTTCACGCCCGCGTAGAGAAAATAAACGGCGAGCGGCTTGTCCACCATCGCGTCGTCGGCCGGCGCCAGCAGCGGCAACGCGAAGAGCGCAAATGTGACCACAGCGATGAACGTGCGTCGTATCATGCTATCGTTTACCACCGAGGCTAGACGCCTAACCGCGAAATCGGATTTCAAGAGGCGGGTCCAGAGCAGCGCCGCGATAGTGAACGTGCTCAGCAAATACGCCCAATTCGCGAGCGATACACCCATCCCGAACGGAAACCAGATTCCCGGTACTCCGAGAGCGAGTAGCTCCGGCGCAAACTGTCCGATTGAAATCAGGATGATCGACGGCAACGCCGTCCACGTCTCGCGGCGATGTTCGCGAAATCCGAGATAGACAATAAAGACGAGCAGTGCGAGAAACGCGTAACGATCGAGCCTCGAAACCATTGCTGCCGCTGGAGCGACCGGCGATAAGAAACCACCGTTGAAAAGCGGCCGTCTCAAGAATTCTGCGATGATATAAAGTGCCGTCATGATGAGAGCAACGCTTGGAATCCAAGACGACGTCCGGATGCGAAGCAACCGGTACCATGCGAGTGTCCACGCGCAAAGCGTAACCGGGACGAGCAATACAATCGTCGTGTAAAAGAAAATCTCGATGCTCTCTCGGC
>JAMXLG010000236.1 GCA_024281135.1 Vulcanimicrobiia bacterium
GAAGAAACGCATATCCCGCTTGGACGAGCCGCTGCGTGCGCTCGATCACGCGTTGCGGCAGCACGGTCGTGTGATCGACGATCGGGCTTTCTTTCGCGATTCCTGGGAGCGCCGCGTCGATCACCGCGTCGACGCTCGCGTCGTCATTCAGACATAAGTGAATTTGGCCGGCCCCGCGTGCGGCTTCTTGCGGATCGTCAAAGGCGCGCGCTCCGTATTCTTCCAGCGCGGTCGCTTTTTCGGGCGTGCGGCTCCACACGTGCACCGAGTTCCCACGCCGCAGCATCGCGCGAACCATTGCGGAGCCGAGCCGGCCGGCGCCGTAGAACGCTATCGTCACGGTGTCCCCCTTCCGGGGGTCCATCTGCCCCCTCCACATTTGTAGCTAACCCAATCCCGCCGCCGGGGGTTGTGAGACGGTCGGCGGCCGTCCAGGATATCGCCGCCGTGAAGATGTAGCACCGCGCCATGCAGTTAGATGGACGAACGTTTTTGGTTAGCGGCGGCAGCTCGGGGCTCGGTGCGGCGTGCGCTGCGGAATTCTCGCGAAACGGCGCAAACGTCGTCATTTGCGACGTAAGCGAGCGCGGCGCCGAACTCGCACGCGAGTTGGGTGCCTCGGTCGTCTTCGCGCGCACCGACGTTACCGACGGCGCGCAAGTTCAACGCGCGGTCGATACCGCTGCGGAGAAGTTCGGTGCGTTGCACGGAGCGATCAACTGCGCCGGCATTGCGACCGCCGAGCGGGTTATCGGGCGCCAAGGGCCGCTACCGCTAGAGCATTTCACCAAAGTCATTTCGGTGAACCTCATCGGTACGTTCAACGTCATTCGACTGGCCGCAGCCAAGATGATCGAGCGGCCGGTGGCGCCGCATGAGGATCGCGGCGTAATCGTCTGCACGGCGTCGGTCGCTGCATACGACGGCCAGATCGGTCAGGCGGCCTACTCAGCCTCAAAGGGCGGCGTCGTGGGATTGACGCTTCCGGTCGCTCGCGAGTTTGCGCAACATCAAATACGCGTCGCAAGCATCGCGCCGGGCATCTTCGACACGCCGATGTTAGCGGGTTTGCCTGAGGCGGCGCGCGAGTCGCTCGGCAAGCAAGTGCCCTTTCCGTCACGCCTAGGTAGGCCTGCGGAGTATGCGGCGCTCGCCCGTCACATCGTCGAAAATCAAATGATCAACGGCGAAGTAATTCGTCTGGACGGCGCAATACGAATGGCACCTCGGTAGGACATCTCCGGGTCGCGCAGCTAAAGAGTGATGTGTGAAATCCGCGCTCATTGCTGCGCTTGTCTTACTCGGCATCTTCATCGCTGCCGAGCCCTCGCACGCCGGTAACTCACCGCCATGGCGAGTCGCCGCCACGCCGCGTACCGCTGCGGCTGCAAGCACACCTATTCCGCTTCCGTCGCCCGATCGTCTGCTCTATCTCATCCGACGGCAATTCCGTTCGCATCGTCCGCCGCCGCCGTACCTCACATACACGTTGATTCGAAAGCAAACGCTTGACGACGGCTATCCCGATTTACTCAACAGTTACACCTATCACATCTGGTGCCGAACCGTAGATCGCGCCGCGCTCGGCCGGCGAGTCTATCGCGGCTCGTCCCGCGGAACGCTCGAGTTCCTGCGCCCGTCATTCAACGAGCCGTGGGATCCGGGACCGCCGACTGCCGATCTCTTCGAGCCCGCCCCGGTGCATCCGCACACCAATCCGCGTGAGTTCGTCCCAACGCCCGAGCCGACCGGACCTCTCCCGAAGACCATTGCAGCCGTCACGGTTCTCGGCGAGTTCGATTATCGCGTCACCCGCGTGGCCAACGAAGGCGACGAGATCCACGTGAGCTTAATGCCGCGCCGTGACCCGGATCGCAATCGCTTGCGTGAGCTCTACGTCGACGCCAAGACGCTCGAGCTCAAAGAGGTCGTGGCGACCGACAAGCTTTACGAGGAGGACAGCGGGAATCACGTCTACGCGATGCTCTTCACCGTGAACCTTAGCTGGATGAATAACATGCCGATCGTCACGCACATTCACGGCACCCCGACCTACGAGACCGACTCCGAGTATCTCGGGCGCGATGCGACGGTCGACTACGATTTCACCGATATCGAGTTTCCCGGCTCACTACCGGCTTGGTATTTCGATCCGCGCACTTACGCGGCGCACGTCGACGACGCCCCGTCTTAATTTTTAAAGGGGGCGTCGGCTTTGACGAGCTGGGGAAACTCTTGCCGCAGCTTCTGGAGCTTTGGAAGGTCGTTAAAGACGATGTACGGATTCTGCGGGTTATGAACCGCGAAGTTCTGATGGTACGCTTCGGCGGGATAGAACCCCCGAAGCGGCGCGACCGTTGTTACAATCTTCGACGAGTAGACATGGCGGTTTGTAAGGTGGGCGATCTCGGCTAACGCTGCCGCACGCTGCTGCGGTGAGGTGTAGAAAATCTCCGAGCGATACTGCGAGCCGACGTCAGGTCCTTGACGATCGAGTTCGGTGGGATCGTGCGCGACGAGAA
>JAMXLG010000237.1 GCA_024281135.1 Vulcanimicrobiia bacterium
TCTGCGCAAGTTCGGTTCTCGCTTTCACGAACGGATGAGCAACACGCAATATCCGGTTTGGGGGCGGTTGCGCGCTTCGCGCCGCCAGCGTTTGCGAGCCTACCTTTGGCCGTTTTATTCGGTGAGCATCGTCTTGCCCGCGGTAGCCGCTGCCGGCGGTCTAGTGCGCGACCGCCGGCGTGAGTGGTTATATCATCCGTTCCTAAGCGCCGCCTTCGGTTTCGAGTTTTGGAGGCAAGCGGCGATTATCGCGTCCGAACGTTTGAAACGCTAGTCCTAACGGCGCTCGGAGAAGGTTACCGGGGGAACCAGCGGCGTGCCTAATCGAGTGGCGCCGTCACGGTCTTCGAAAACCTCGCTCCAATAGCGCATCATCGTCAGGCCGTCTTGGTGACGGCCGATCAGATCGGGTATCGGGTTGCCCTCGATCGTATCGATGAGCAGCGACGCGAAATTGATGCCCGCGGCCGTCGTCAAGGCAAGCGTGCCCGAGAAACGCGGATTCATCTCAATGATCGTAAAGCTTTCGTCCGCTCGCAGCATGCCTTGAACGTTGGCAGGACCTTGCAGACCGCTCTTTTCCACAACGGTGCGTGCGATGCGCTCGATCGTAGGATGACGGTAAGTGCGTCCCTTGACCGAAACTCCCGCTTTGATTGCGATTCGCTCGCGGGGGACGGCAGCGACGACCCGTCCGGGCGCCGCGGCGAAGCAGTCGACGGTGAATTCGGTTCCCTCCACGGCCTCTTGAACGATCAAATCGCGACGTCCCCGGGCGGCTTCGTGAAGCGAGTGCAGGCTTTCGATGCGCGATGTGCCGACCGACCCCGAGCCCCAGCGCGGCTTGAGGTAGACGGGAAAACGATCGGCTTCGAGCGTGTTGGAGTAGGGCCGGGTCGCCGGCACCGGTACGGAAATCTCGTGCAGAAATGCCGCGAACGCAAGTTTGTCCGCGGTTCGCTCGATTATTTCACGCGCCGGTAGTGCGAGCCGGCAGCCGATCGATTCAAAAAGCTCGCGTACGCCGGCGAGCGGCAGGAACTCGCTCTCCACGACGATCGGCACGAGCAGGTCGATTTCCATTCGCTTGGCGGCGTCGAGACATCGCTTCGCAAAATCGCGTGCTCCGCCCGGCGGAAGCGTAACGAACTCGTCAACGAAGGCGCGCGTGGCACAGAGCGGGTTCATATCGCCGCCGGCGATGAAGGCGGCGCGTCCGTCGTCGCGTAGCGCTTTGATGACGGATTGCGCCGTGACCGTTCCCGCGGCCGTAATCATCACACGCCGCACGGGACCTCCGCTCCTAGGGGGCATCATGCGGTGCCCATGGCGTTTTCAAATCGTTTGGCCCGATCGGACCCGTATGGTGAAAGACGTAGAAGCGGTTGTCCGGGCCGACGTAGACGGTTGCGTGCGTCAGTGGATCCTTGCCGTAGAAGACGACGACATGCGTTGCGTGATTGTAGACGCCGCGCCAATTGTATCCGTCGGGCAAGTGCGTATAGTCGTACTGCGTTGCCGGTCTGCAGCTCGCGAGTGCGACGCACGCGCCGGCGAGCCAGAAACATCTAATAGGCGCGAACGTTCTTCAGGCCGGCAGCTCGAAAGGCGGTGGCGATTTGCTGCTCGTCGGCGCCGGGGTCGGGGTAGAGCACGACCGACCGTCCATCAGCAACCGCGTCGCAGAAGTTGTCGACTTCATCATCCGGAATCGCAAAGGACGCAAAGTAGCGCCGATGTGGCTCGTCGTAGTGGGTAAACTGCTCCAACGTCGCCTGGTGACCGGCGGTGAGTCCGGGAACATCCGTCCCAGTCTCATCCCACACCCCGGTGCCTTCGGTCATCTCATCCGAGAGCGAGTTCGATTCCATATCGTCCATCACGTCGATAAACTCGAGCTGCGTCCCGTGGTCGGCGCGTCCGCCGACCACCTTGATCTTGCTCAGATCAAGTGGCTGTTGCGAGAGCGCACCCTCGAGTGCTTTTGCATCCGAGTTCGCAAAGATACCGACGACCAAGCCTGCTGCCACGCGGACTCCTCTAAATAAGTAGCCTAACTCAGCCTTTGTATAGCCTGATGGCGTGGCCAAGCCGTTCGACGCCGATACGGATATTCTTCTCGGAGGCGTTCGAGAAGTTGAGCCGCATCCCGTCGTGGACGTCATGCCCGGGATAGAAGTTCACTCCCGGTACGAAGACGACTTTCGATTCCGCCGAGATCCGGAGCAGCTCGCTCGTATCGACCCCCGGGACAGTAACCCAAAGAAACATGCCGCCCGCGGGTCGAGTGAAGCGCACGCCCTCCGGCATGAACTCGGCGAGCGCTTCGGCCATGATCCCTCGGCGCCGAGCATAGGTTTGTGCGATCTTACGTATGTGGGCGTCGAAGGCATCCTCGTCGCTGGCATACTCATGGAAGACGTACTGCGCGAACGTTCCGCTATGCAGGTCGGCACCTTGTTTGGCAAGCACGATCTTCTCGCGAATCTCTTCGTTGGGAATGACGAGCCACGCAACCCGCATGCCCGGCGCCATGATCTTGCTGCCGGTTCCCAAATAAATTATCGGCGCCGTCGTCTGGTAAGAAATGAGCGACGGTAAGTCGTTTCCTTCGAATCGAAGCTCGCCGTACGGATCGTCCTCCAGGATCGGCAGACCGAAGTGCTCGCAGATCCGGACGACCACCTCGCGCCTTCGTCCGGAAAGCGTGCGTCCGGTGGGGTTTTGAAAGTTCGGGACGAGGTAGAGAAACTTCGGAAACGGATCTGCGCGCTCGAGCACGCGCTCTAACGAGTCGGGCAATAGCCCATCTTCATCCGTCTCGACGGTCAGGTAACGCGTTTGATAGCCGTCGAACGCCTGAATTGCACCGAGATATGAAGGGTCTTCAAGGACGACGTGGTCTCCGGGATCGAGAAACACCTTACCCACCAAGTCGAGACCTTGTTGCGATCCGTTGACGATCTGGACGCTCTCTGCTTCGAATATGCGTCCGAA
>JAMXLG010000238.1 GCA_024281135.1 Vulcanimicrobiia bacterium
ACGCGCCCGCTCCCGCCAAGCAGACTTCCGGGACCTCATCCCAAACGTCGATGCGATCGTTTGCGGAGAACGAAAAGGCCTGCGCGCTCAACAGCTCCGACATGTGAGTACAGAGCACGCTTTTGTACACAGCGCCGAGTTGCTGAGCGAAGCCGCCGATCACGACGATACGATCGAGCCCGACCGAAGCGATGAGTCCCGACAGCACTTGCGCCAGAGGTCGCGCCGAGCGCTCGACGACCGAGAGGGCCCACTCGTCGCCTTCAAGGGCCGCTGGAATCAAGTGTTCTTCGTTTGTGATCAGCTCCGGCTCAGTGTCGGATTTTCGCGCGATCGCCGATGCCCGAAAGCGCGAACCATCGGCCCGAGCCAGTCGCCGCGCCAGGCGCTCGGCTCCACGT
Organism: Vulcanimicrobiia bacterium; assembly: GCA_024281135.1. Next base: position 402 of record JAMXLG010000238.1, read on the forward strand.
CCTGAGGATATTGCACCGAGATGCCCTCGGCCGCCGCAATCGCAAAGCGGAGCATCGCTAGACGTATCGACCACGATATGACCGATTTCGCCCGCATATTGCGTTCCATCCATGATGCGTTCTACGTGCCGGCGATCGAAGAGTTTGCCGCCTATTCCGCTGCTGACGGTAACGACGAAGAAACGATCCGCGCTCAGGCGCTCGCCGATGTACCAAGCGGCCGCAGAAACGTCATTGAGCAAGTAAACCCGACGGCCCGTTCGCGCCGCCAATAAGCGCGCAATGTCGGGAATTGAGTTTTGCCCTCCGGTTATAGTCGGAGCGGCAACGAGGCGACAACCGTCGACGACCGGTCCCGGTACCGCGACAACGATCGCGTCACCCGACTCGGCGTCGCGTCCGAGGTCGGCAATGCAGTCCTCGATCGCGGCGAGAATCGATTCCCAAACGCTCTCGCAGTCGGAATCGGATTGCGACCTAGGTATGCGGCGGCGACGGTAGGCGCGCAGCTCCCCCGTATCGTCCGCGACTCCGACGCGTAGGTAAGTTCCCCCCGCGTCGACGACGACGACCGACATTCACCTAAGAGCTCGCTGCAAGAAAGTCTGAATCCGCCAAATTCACCGCGTTCAAAGCGACGCGACAATCGTTCGCATCGACGTGCTGCAAGAAGGCGCAGGTTCCGATTTCGTCGGGTATCGGGAAATTCAAGTTGCCGCCGCGATGGCCTTTGACGTCGACCAAGGCCTCTGTTAAAAGCTGCAACGTACAAATCTCGTCAATTATCGCAAGGCCGGCCGAGTTGTAAAGCGCGATCAAACGATCGAACAGCGACGAGTCGCAGATTCCCCGATGCGCCGCGATGGCCGTCGACAGCAGCATATCGATTGCCACGGCCTCGCCATGCGCAAGTCTGTAGTCACTGCGCAGCTCGAAGGTCGGGCTGAACGAATGCCCGAAATCGACGGCCCGCTTCAGGTCGTCTTCGTAGAGATTTGGAGCAAGCTCGCGCATCATCGCGAATTGGGAGCGCTCTAAAATCTCCCGCGCGACGTTTGCCGGCTTCTGAAAGCGGCTCTCCATCAAGGGTATCAGGTATTGCTCCAAAAGGCAGAAGAGCTTGCGGTCGGCCACCATACCGATCTTGATGATTTCCGCGACGCCGCAGGCAAGATCGCGACGCGTTGCGGTACGCAGAAAGGTTGGATCGTTAACTACGCCGAGCGGCGGATAAAACGTTCCGAGGAGGTTCTTTCGGTTGCCGAAATTTACCGCCTGCTTGATGCCGACTGCGACGTCGATCATTCCAAGCAGCGTCGTTGGAATGCGAACGAACGCTACACCGCGCCGATATAACGCTGCGGCCATGCCGACGATATCGAGTACGACGCCCCCACCGACGCCGATCATCACGCCGTTTCGTGGAAGTCCGGCGGCAATCGCAGCTTCGCAGACGCGTTCAACCTGGTCGAAGTGTTTGTGCGACTCGCCGGCCTTGAGCGTAACCGTGGTGAAGACGTTCAGATGCTCGCGGGCGTAAGCGCGAATCGTCGATCCGAATAAAGCGTACACCGCCTCGTCGAACGCAATCAGAAGCGGCCGCCGCCCCACCAGTGCGGCGAGCGCCGGTTGATTGACGTCAAAGACGTGAGATGTCAGTTGGATCACGTCGTAGGCTATGTCGCGCGTGGCGCGCATTGAAAACGACGTCGACTCAGTGGAGACCGTCGTCAGCACGTGGGGCGGGCTTATCCTCGCGGTTGTCGCACCCACCTTTCGAGCAGCATTTTTCGGAACGCCCATATGCGCCTTTCCTCTAAGCGATCGCTTACAATGAAACGATACATCATCGGTAAGTAGCGTTTCGAGGTCTCTTAGGGCCCGATTTTGTGGGCCTTTTGACGCGTCTAGCGGGACCTGCTCACCCGATGCTGCTTTGCGTATGCGTCGCGAGCTCCGTCAGCTCGTCGGCGCCCCGAACTGGCTGCTGCAACTACGAGCTCGCCCTTGTGCGTGAGGGTTGCGGTGCGCTGGTGTTTACGACGTAACGACGCGTGGTTCGCGCTATGAATACGAAATAGGCTACGGGATAAGGGACGTCAGAAGGTAGAGCAAGCTCCCACCGATGCTACCCAAGACATCCGTATGTTTGGCGGCCTGCGGCACGTAGATCAAGTCGCCCTTTTGTAATGCGAGATCGGCGCGTTCATTGCCGTTTTTTAACGCATCGTAAAGGTTGACTTCCGTCGCCGTCTGCTTTCCGCTTGCGTCGGTGCGAAGGACGCGTATATGGTTTAAGTCGGATTGCGCGTTCTGGCTGTCACCGGCCTTCGCGATGGCGACTGACAGATGGTCGCCTTCGCTCACTTGCACGTCGCCGGGATGATCCACAGCGCCGGCGACCTCGACGATCAGCGGGATTTTGCCGGGAACGTAGACGACCGATCCTTCACCGAGCGGCACGTCGATCGAGGTATCGCCGCGCTGCAGCAGATTCTGAAGCGAGACGGAATGCACGTTGCCGTTTGCGTCGGCAACCCGCGCGTCGGGAAAGCCGCCGTTGGTGTTAACCAATCCACCTGCAGCGGCGATTGCGTCGGTCAGTTTTGCGTCGGAACGCAGCTGATATTTTCCGGGCGTTTTTACATCGCCGAGCACCAACACATCCGGCTGTCCGAGCTGCACGATGAGCACGTTAACGGTTGGATTTTTGACGTACTCGCGTAAGCGCCCCGCGAAAGTTGCAGCTGCTTGATCGGGGGTTTTGCCGGCCACGGGAACCCTTCCGAGAAGCGGGTAGTCCACCGTGCCGTCGCCGAGCACAATGACGTTTTGCGTCAGCGATTGATCGCCGAAGACTTGCACGCTCAGTTGATCGCCCGGATGAATTCGAGTCGGATTCCCGACGGTGTCCGCCCGCGCGTGACCGGCCAGCAGGCCGAAGAACCCTGCGAAAAATAGCGCGATGAGAACCGCGGAACGTCCCATACTAGGTTAATTCTACGACCGGCACCGCGCAGCGGGAACAGACCCTGGCCGCAGCGTCTTTAGGGCGCCGGTCCCGCCGGATGGGGAAATGTGGGCCATCGCGCCGTCAGCCGGCGGCGCCAAGACCCCGTGTGGCCGCGAGCACGGCAGCTCGTGAATGCACTCCGAATGCTTGGCGCACTCGGGCAGCGTGATTCTTGGCCGTCTCCGGCGAGATCCCCAAGCTGTGGGCGATCTCCTTGTCGCTGAGCCCCTCGCAGATCAAGGCGTAAACGCGCCGCTGCGCGGGCGTCA
>JAMXLG010000239.1 GCA_024281135.1 Vulcanimicrobiia bacterium
TCTTTCCTATGGCGGCAGCTCGCTCGTCGCAAACTTTCTGCTCGTCGCACTTGTCTGGGCGATGAGCTCGCGTCTATGTGCACCACCACACTCTCCCTCGTCGTCATCGTCTTAGCCCTCGCCGCAATTCTCGGCGGATTTCTCAGCGGTCAAGCGGGCACTCATCCGCCGCAGGTCGTCGTGCTGCATCCCGCCGCTTCGCCAAGCGTGCATCCAATGATACGCGGTTACTCGGACGGCCCGATTGTGGATCTGTTTTCTGCCGACGACGTCGTCGTCGATCGCGCGCAATTCGCTACCACGCGGTGGCTTCCGCAACAGCTCTCGATCGTCGTCGGACTCTGCGGCCAATCGGCCGCGCTCGACGGCCAATTCTTGCGTCTCGGAATGCCGCTCGCTATCGATCTCGATCCGCACGGTTCCGACGCCGTGCGTGTCGCGAAATATGTATCCGCTCAAGGGCTTGCTTTGTTGATCCACGTCGGCACTGCACCGTCGCAAGCGATGCTCGTCCAATTCTCGAAGCAGTTCGGTCACATCGACGGCATTGCATCACGCTCCTCGCTTGGAATGGCCGATGCCCTACGCGGAACCGATCTGTTGTTTTTTGACGAGCGCGGTGATGCCGATCCACATGCATTTGCGATGACCGGCGTTCGCCTCGTCGCGCGGGACACGACCGCCGACGATCGTTCGTCGCCCACGTACATTTCATTCATGCTCGACCGGGCTGCGATGCGCTCGCAACGCGAGGGCCGCATGGTTGTCCTCATCCGTCCGCTCCCGAACTCGCTTGCAGCGTTGACGGAGTTTCTCGGGACGAGGAGTGCGCAAATCGTGGCGCTAACGCAATCGCGGTAGTTTTTGTATGGAGTGAAAGGAGCATCCACGTTCATGGGGCGTTTCACCAAGATCAGCATTCTTTCGCTTGCGGCGCTGGTGGCGCTCGGCGCATGTTCTAAGGGAAGCCAATCGACGTCCTCGACGGAGCAGGGCGCGTCCGCAGCGCCCGCGCAGAGCGCAGCGGCGGCGGCAGGAAGCGCGATGTCAAACGCCGCAGCGTCGCCCGGCGCAATGGCGGCAAACGGCGCAGCGGCAAGCGATGGCGCGAAAGTGTATCAAACGAATTGCTCGAGCTGTCATCAAGCAACGGGACAAGGCGTGGCCGGAACGTTTCCGCCGCTCGCCGGTAATCCGGTTGTCGTTGGTGACGCGACCAAGGTCATTCACATCGTAAAATACGGTCTGAATGGAAAGATCGACGTCAAGGGCACGTCGTACAACGGCATGATGCCCGCATGGGGTCAACAGCTTTCGAACGGCGATATCGCGGCGGTGATTACATACGTTCGCTCGTCATGGGGCAATAGCGGGAGCGCCGTCAGCGAATCGCAAGTCGCCGGCGTGAGCAAGTAACGCCTCGCGCGTTATTTGATCTGCAGGAAAGAACGTTTCGATCATCAGTTCGGAGACCGTAACATCCGCTGCGGTCCCGAACGTGGCGATCGTACTGATAAATCGCAGCTCGCCGTCACCGTGCCGAAGACGCAACGGGACGGCGAGTTCGCCTTCCGTGTGAACGATTTCATGATCTAGGCCGTGCGGGTACGCACGTAGTTCGTCGTAAAGCGCTTTCAAGCTGTCGTTGCCCGAGAAGCGGATTTCGCGATGCAGGCGATCGAGCAAGTGTGCGCGCCACTCCGCGAAATTTGCAATAGATGGCGCCATGCCTCGCGGGTGGAGCGCAACGCGAAGCGCGTTGACGGGAGGTTGAAGCAACTCTTCACTGATGCTGCGGGTGAAGATCGATGCCGCAGCGTTCATGTCGACGACGTTCCATTCACGGTCGACGATCACTGTGGGCACAGGTGTGTCGAGCATCGCTGAGAGTATCGCGCGAATCGACGCCATCGGAGGCTCTTGGAGCGAAGCCGCGCTGTACATCGGGGCATATCCTGCGGCAAGCAGAAGAACGTTGCGTTCGCGAAGCGGAACCTCGAGACGGTCGCTCAAGCGGGCGATGACGTCGCGGCTGGGTCTCGATCGATTCGTCTCGATGAAGCTCAAATGGCGGGCCGAGATCTCGGCCTCCATCGAGAGTTCTAATTGACTCAAACGCCTGCGTTCGCGCCACGTGCGTAGCAAACTACCGACGGATTCCTGTTCCAGCGCTCTCATGCATTGAACAACACAGTGAGCATGGAAACGGATCCGCCGTCAATGCCCTCGACCGGAAATGACACGCTGTCGCCGTCATCCGATGCGCCGATTGCGTAGAGTAACGGCAGATAATGATCCGGGGTCGGCGCGGCGAGCTGCGCATCGCGCCCCATGCTTTCATAATCGATCAACGGGGCGAAATCGCGCGCGGCGAGCAGCTCACGCGCCTTTGCCTCAAAGCGAAGCGCCCAATCGAATGGGTCCGCAGGGTGGCGCCCCCAAGCGTAGGCATGAAGGTTGTGAATCAAATTGCCGCTTGCGGCAATGAGAACGCCTTCCTCGCGAAGTTCCCGCAGACGCGTTCCGAGATCGTAGTGGAACGACGGCGGCTGCGTCTCGTCGATGCTCAATTGAACGATCGGAATCGACGCATCGGGAAAAACGTGACAAAGCACAGCCCACGTTCCATGGTCCAATCCCCACGATTCGTCCCCGCGCACGGGTACGGGCGCAAGCAATGTCGTGAGCCGGCCGGCGAGGCCGCGATCGCCCGGCGCCGGATATTGAATATCGTAGAGCGGTTTTGGAAAACCGCCGAAATCATGAATCGTTCGAGGATAATCGTTCGCGGTTACGCGCGTGCCTGGGATGTACCAGTGCGCGGAAATCGAGACGATTGCACGCGGGCGCGGTAACGACGCGCCGATCGCGCGCCACCCCTTCGTATACGCATTATCGTCGAGCGCGTTGAGCGGATTCCCGTGCCCAAAGAACACCACCGGCATGCGAGTGGACATGTTGAGGTGTACCACGGGTGGGAAAATCGCGCCTGCGCGCAGGTGAATTGCATGTGCGAAAATACGGACGTTCGCACCATTGTGAGGCCCATTCCGCTCCGAGTACGATTCTGAAGTAGGCCGTGGCTACTGACGAGGTGTGACGTGGTGCCAATCTTTCGGATGCTGCTCTTGATGAGCGCGACGGTTTTTGTTTCTTCTTGCGCGGGTGGCGGAATCAACGGAACAATTCCACCGCCGCAACAGTCAACCAACGCAGCGTCGCAAAGCACCGTAACAGCGGCGTTCGCAAGGAAAGGGCCGCGTTTCGTTGCTCAGGCGCTTCCCGCGAACTTCGTGCCATCTGCAATAATGCCGAACGGAGCCATTCCGGGTTCATTCGGAAAACATGCCGCAGTTTTTCATGACGGCCGGATCGACGATCTCGGAGCGTTTGGAGCGGAATACACCGTTGCTTTGAGTGTTAATCGCAGCGGAGAAGCCGTCGGCGCTTCAACGATGGGGCAGGGATTCGACGGAGTTGACGTTCCGGGACGCGCGTTGGTTTTTGTTAACGGGAAAGTGCAAGAACTGCACGGTCTACCCGGGAGCGATTTTAGCGATGCTCGCGCCGTTGACGACGCCGGAAACATCTATGGTGGTTCGGGTTCGCGACTGAACGACTTGGGGCCGCGAACCATTCAACTCGTGCGCTTCTTGCTCACCGGGAACGCGCAGCCAATCGCTCCGATCCTGTTTTTTAATGACGAAAACGCCGACAGCCAAATGACTATCAACGCCCGCGGCACGTTCACTGTAACGCGCGCCGGTGACGGCACGTCGACGTTTCCGAATCGTGCCTTTGCAGGCCGCGAGCTCGCTGCTGCGCCCGTCATCGCTATAGATGAAACCGAAGCGGCGGATATCAACGACCGTGAACAAGTGGTCGGCAGCTTAGATACGATCGGAACAGAGCCGCTTCAAACGTACGGGTTCATTCATGATGATCGGGGAACGCGGCAGC
>JAMXLG010000240.1 GCA_024281135.1 Vulcanimicrobiia bacterium
GTTCGCATCGAACCGCCGCTCACCATCACCGAAGAGCAAGCCGATTACGTTTGCCGCTCGGTGGCAGAATCGCTCGCCATTATGACGCAACACACGAAAACCACCACGGGAGTGTAGTTTATGGAGACGTTGACCAAGCCGGCCGCCGATCCGCAGTCGCTGCTGAAGAACCTTCCACGTTCCGGATCGACGCTGCTGATGTACCTCGACGGTAAATGGGTCGAGGCATCCGACGGCGGATCCCGCACGCTCCTCGACCCCGCGACCGGCGCGCCGGTTGCAAGCGTCGCCGAAGGCACGCGTGACGATGCGAAGCGCGCGATCGCTGCGGCGCGTACGGCATTTGATATCGGTCCGTGGTCCCTGATCACCGCGTCCGACCGGGCGCGTCTGCTCTTCCGCGTCGCGGAGAAGATCGAAGAGTACGGGCGCGAGTTGCAACACATCGATACGCTCAATAACGGCAAGCCGCTGCGCGAGACGGAATACGATGTAGCCGACGCCGCCGGATGTTTTCGCTACTATGCGGGCCTTGCTACTAAGCCGCACGGCCAAACATTCGACGTCCCCGCGCCTTCGCAGACGTTCACCGTTCGCGAACCGATCGGCGTGTGCGGACAAATCATTCCGTGGAACTACCCGCTGCTCATGGCTGCATGGAAACTTGCTCCTGCGCTTGCTGCGGGTAACACATGCGTCCTCAAACCCTCTGAACTCACGCCGCTCAGTGCGCTCCGCCTTGCAACGATTTTCGAAGAGCTCGAATTTCCCGCCGGCGTTGTGAACATTGTGACCGGCGCCGGTCCGGTGGTCGGCGCAGAGCTCGCCGAGAATCACGCAGTCGACAAGATCGCGTTCACCGGCGGCACGAAGACGGGACGTTCGATCATGAGCGCCGCAGTCGGGAATTTGAAAAAAGTTACGCTCGAACTCGGCGGAAAGTCGCCCAACGTCGTTTTTGCGGACGCGGACTTTGACACCGCAGTAGACTACGCGCTGTTCGGCATCTATGCGAACGCAGGACAGGTGTGTTCAGCCGGCTCGCGTCTGGTCATACAAGACTCAATTGCGGACAAATTCGTCGCAGCCGTGGCCGATCGTGCAAAAAAGATTCGCGTTGGGAACGGCTTCGATCCCAAAACGGAAATGGGTCCCATCATTTCGCGCACGCATATGGAACGCGTCGAAAGCTATCTTGCCGCGGGCAAGGACGAAGGCGCCCACCTGCTTTGCGGCGGCGAACGTCTCGGCGGAGCGTTAGCGGGCGGAAACTTCATCGCCCCCACGATCTTCGACGGCACGAACCGCGACATGCGCATCGTGCGCGAAGAAATCTTCGGGCCGGTGCTCGTCGTGCAACGGTTCAAGGATGAAGAAGATGCGGTTGCGGTTGCAAACGATACGATCTATGGGCTCGCCGGCGCCGTGTTCACGCAGGACGTTGCGAAAGCGCATCGCGTGATCCGTAGAATGCGAGCGGGCATCACGTGGATCAACGCCTACCACCCGACGTACAACGAAGCACCCTGGGGCGGATACAAACAGTCGGGCTTCGGTCGCGAATTGGGAACGTACGGCTACGATGCGTACACCGAAGTCAAGCAGATCAACGTCAACCTCGACGTCGCCCCATCAGGGTGGTTCGAAGGCTAAATCCGCTTCCGGCGCGCGGACGGCATTCGGTCTACCGCGGGCCGTCCTCCCGATCTACGGAACGACGCTGGTCGATACGCTCGGCTATACGCTGATGATTCCGTTACTGCCGCAACTGGTGCGGCAGTATCATGCATCCGACGTTGTCGGCGGCGCCCTACTGAGCATTCCTGCGGTTTGTTCCGCGCTCGCAGCGCCGGTTTGGGGGAAATTCAGCGATCGCATCGGACGCAAACCAATCATCTTGACCGCGCAAGTGCTATCACTTACCGGTTATTTGTTGCTCGCGCTCTCGCACACGTTATGGCTCGTATTTCTCTCGCGTATTATTTCGGGGTTAGGCGGTGGAAGTCTCGGCGCGGCGGAGTCTTACATCGCTGACGTCACCGAACCCGAGAGCCGCGAGCGCGCGTACTCGCTCTACGGTGCCGTTTTTGGACTTGCATTTGTGGTCGGCCCCGCTGCGTCGGGCGCTCTCATGAAAAACGGTGTTGCGATCCCATTCTTCGTAGCCGCCGGACTCGAAGCGCTCAATTTCGTCTTCACATGGTACGTTCTACCGAACAGTACGAAGAAAGAGAAAAAGACGAGCATTCTGGATTCGCTCAAAGCGACAGCGATGCCGGGTGTTCGCAACGTGCTCGTGCGGCAATTTCTCTTCATCTTCGGGGTCGTGTGCTATCTCTCGAACTTCGCGCTTTATGCGGATCACGTGCTGCATATGGATCCGAGCAAGGCGTCGTATCTGCTCGCCGTAGCCGCAGTCGTGGGTGGCGCGACCCTCGTGGTTGCCGTGACGCCGCTCTCGAAACGATTTGGTCAAACGCTGCTATTGCAGATCGGCCTGGTCATTAGCATCATTGCCTATGTCGGCCTCGCGTTAGTATCGGGAGAGTGGCTCTTTCTCGTCGCAATGGTGATCTGGGCCATCGGCGCCGCGACGTCCGAACCGACGATCACCGCAATTCTTTCGGAGCGCGCGACAGGCGAAGAACGCGGCGCCATCATGGGCGTCAGCGATTCTGTCAGAAGTGTTGCGATGATCCTTGGTCCAACAGCTGGTGCCGCGCTCGTCGGCGGAAACGCGCGTTTGCTCTGTGTGCTTGCGGCAGCCGCAACGGCCGGAGCGTTCGCACTGGGGTGGCTACCGCCAGCGCGCAAGAACGTCGCCATGTTGTGAGTACTTCACAATGCTTTTCCCATCGGGCGAATACAAATTTCCATCCGCATCGATCGCAACGGCGGTCGGGCCACCCGACTGAAACGTTCGTTCGTCCGCGACAACACCGATAAAACGTCCGGACGAATCGAACTTTTGAACGCGGTGAAGCGCCTCGTCGGCAACATAAATGTTTCCTTGCGCGTCAACGCCGAGTCCCGCGGAATTGAGAAACTCTCCATCGCCGCGTCCGGCTTTCCCGAACACCGCAACGTTCGTACCGTCGGGAGAGAGAATCGCAATGCGCCGGTTCGGCCAATCCTCGACGACGACGTTTCCGTTCGGCTGCGTTGCAATCGTTTCGGGACCACCCCACGCGTCTTCGGCCTTCCCTTTCGGCCGGTGCCATTGCGCCAGCAGCGTGCCGCCTGCGCTAAATTTCAGAATGAGATTTGGGCCCGCTTCCGAGACGTAGATGTTTCCGGTGGGATCGATCGCGACGTGACCGAGATCGTCGAAACGAACCGTGCCGTTGCCGAGCGTTCGCACGATTTTTCCACCGGGAAAAATCTCGAGGACTTTCGATGCGCCGCCGTCAGTGACGTACACCGTCCCTGTGCGATCGATCGCAATCCCTTCCGGACCGTTGCGCGCGCCTTTCACGATGGTGAACCCGTCCCACGTCCACAGAGCCGTGCCGTCGGCGCTTAGCCGCAGAATCCGTGCGTGTTGAGCGCCGTCGGTATCGGTGACGTACAGGACGCCCTTTGCATCGAACGCCATATTGTCGGGGCCGTAGAAGCACAGCTTGCACGCAAGCACGACATCGGCAAGAATCATAACGCGACGATTTCTCCGACGTGAAAGATGTGGAAGAAGAGCACGGTCGAGCCGAGTGCGAGCAAAGCACCCGCGATGACTTGCATAACGGTGTGTGCTTTGAGATAAACGCGCGCCCATCCGACCATCGGAATCAGAATCCAAAACGGCAGCGTCTCGTAGCCGTAGAGCAGCGTCAGCACGACGATCGGTGCGGTGATCCCGAGCGCATGCGTGCTGATCTTCCAATACCGCGTGATATATTGCACCACCAACGTCGAAACGGTATATGCAGCCATCGACGCTATCATAAGGCGGGGCGAATGCGTGAGCCAGAGCACGATCGTGCCGAGGAGATAGAAGACGACGAAGGCGCTGAACACGGACTCGCGCTCGTGGCGCACCGACATGTCGAGATCCGAAATCCGGTCGGTTAGGTAGAGCCAGAAGACGTAGATCATCGGCCCGATCGACGTGAAGAACGTCGAGAGCCCGAGCAGCCACCAGAAATCGAGCGTCCCGCGCGCGCTCACGCGCGCCAATATAATGAAGAGCGCGAGCGACGTGAGAAACGGATTGAAGACCGTCGAGAGAATGCGCGCTAAATCACGCCACGCCCGGCGGTTCTTGATCGGGACGATCTCGCTGGAGGGATCGTGCATAGGCGGCCTTAGTTAGGGCTCCCTGCGCGAACCTCCCTTGCTGACGCCTACCGGGGCTCGACGCCCACGCCATGATCTTCATTACCGGCGTCGCGCAGTGTGTGGCCCAAGCGCTTGCGGGGGAGGCTACGGTTATCGAGCCGAACCCGGGCTGGTCAACATGGTGATCGAACGCGTCAACTCTCCGGCCGATCTCAAGGCCCTAAACCGCGACGAACTCGACGTACTGGCGCGCGAAATTCGCGACTTGCTCGTCGTCACGTGTTCACGTAACGGCGGCCACCTCGCGCCCAATCTCGGCGTCGTCGAATTGACGATCGCGCTTCATCGGGTGCTCAATCTCCCGGTCGACAAGCTGGTTTGGGATGTTAGCCACCAGGCTTACGTGCATAAAATTCTGACCGGCCGTCGCGACCGTTTCGGAACGCTGCGTCAAGGCGGCGGTATTTCGGGCTTCCAGATGCGCAGCGAATCGGAATACGATCAGTTTGGCGCGGGACATGCTTCGACGTCGGTTTCCGCAGCATATGGGATGGCTGTGGCCCGCGATCTCGCAGGTCGCAGTGAAACCGTGGTTGCCGTCATCGGAGACGGCGCGCTTACGGGCGGTCTCGCATACGAAGCGCTCAATAATGCGGGCGCACTCGACACGAATTTCATCGTGATCCTCAACGACAACGAAATGTCTATTGCACCAAACGTGGGTGCCGTCGCGTCGTACTTGTCGGTCTTGCGCGCGAAACCGTTCGCGCGTTTCGTCCGCGAACGAGCGAAAGACGTGTTCGAGCACATGCCCTTCGGCGGCGCCGCGCGTAAAGCGTTCGCCTCAGCGGAAATGGGCGCGATCCGTTTCGTGGCTCCGTCGGAAAAAGCGGCGGTCATCTTCGAAGAACTCGGCTTCCGCTACATGGGACCGGTCGACGGACACAACCTCGACTCGGTGCTCGACGCACTGGAAACCGCGAAGCGTCTCGAGGGTCCGGTGCTGCTTCACGTGCGCACGGTCAAAGGCAAAGGGTACGCACCGGCTGAGCGCGACGCGCGCACGTTTCATGGTTTGGGCGCATTCGACGCGGACACAGGCAAACTCGAAGTCAAACCCGGTTCGGGTCCGACGTTCTCCGATGCGTTCGCATCGGCGCTCGTGACGGTTGCCGAGAAGAATCCGAAGGTCATCGGAATTACCGCCGCGATGCCCGACGGCACGAAACTCTCGAAGTTTGCCAAGCAATACCCGCAGCGATTCTTCGACGTCGGTATTGCTGAAGCGCATGCCGTTTGTATGGCGGCCGGCGCCGCGACGAACGGAATGAAACCGGTGTGCGCGATTTATTCGACGTTCTTGCAACGAGCGTACGATCAAGTCGTCCACGACGTGTGCGTGCAGAATCTGCCGGTCGTCTTCTGTCTCGATCGCGCGGGGGTCGTCGGCGATGACGGACCGACGCACATGGGCCTCTACGATATCGCCTATCTGCGGACGCTCCCGAATATGACGGTCATGGCGCCGCGCAACGAGGACGAATTGCTCCCGATGCTCGAGCACGCGCTCAGCCTCAACACGCCGGTTGCGATCCGCTATCCGCGCGGTTCGACCAGCGGTCGCCACCGAGACGAGCTCGCGCCGATCGTCCAGGGCAAGGGCGAAGTGCTGCGCCGGGGCGCTGGAGTCGCCATTATCGCACTCGGAAATACAGTTGACGTGGCGCTCGATGCCTACGACCTGCTGGCAAGCGGCGAGTTCGGGCCGTCGGACCAGCTGCCGACGGTCGTGAACGCCCGCTTTGCCAAGCCGGTCGATGCAGCGCTCCTCGAAACGCTTGCCGCCGACCACGAGCTGATTCTTACGTTAGAGGAACACTCACTCGCAGGCGGCTTCGGCTCGGCAGTCGTAGAGAGCGTGTCGGATCGGGGACTGAATGTCCGGGTGCAGCGCGTCGGCGTAGCCGACGAGCTCGTGCAACACGATTCGCAGCCCCGCCAACGCGCGCGTTTCGGCCTCTCTGCGCAACATGTCGCAGAGACAGTCTCTCGCGTGTTCGAACATAGTCAGGAGATACATCGTTGATTCTCGCCGCCGCTGCGGCCGCTGCAAGCGCCAAACCGCAGATTCAAGTTACGACGGTTCCCAACCCCAATGCATCACCGCTCGTCGTTAACGCGCCGGCGCCCGTACAGATGCCGCAGACGTGGTTTCAGGCGCACCTTGGCTGGGCGACCCATTCGATCGCAGCGATCTTTATCATCGCGGCGATCGCGCTCGTGATCTTGCTCGCGATGCAGACAACGAAACAAGAGGGTCTTTCGGGCACGATCGGTGGACGCGTGGAATCGGCCTACGCGCGCGCCGGCGCCGAAGAACAGCTCAAGCGGCTTACGGGTTTTACCGCGGTAGTGTTTGTCGTTACCGCATTCATTCTCTCGCTGACGGGAATCTAAAAGCCACTTGGGCGCCCTGCTCGACGTACGTAATCTCCGCACAACCTTTCGCACTGAAGACGGCCCGGTTACGGCCGTTGCCGGCCTCTCGTTCGCACTAAACGCCGGCGAAACGCTCGGCATCGTCGGTGAATCCGGATCGGGCAAATCGGTCACGTCGCTTTCGATCATGCGTCTTTTGGCGCGCAATGCATCGGTCAAGAGCGACGGTATTTTCTTCAACGGCGAAGATCTGCAGAAGAAGAGCGAAGCCGAGATGCGGAAGATCCGCGGTCATCAGATCGCAATGATCTTCCAAGACCCGATGACGTCCCTCAATCCCGTGCTCTCGATCGGCGAGCAGATCATGGAGGCGGTGCGGCTACATCTCGGTTACAACCGCCGCGAAGCGCGTGATAAAGCGATCGAGATGCTCAAGAAAGTGCGCATCCCGTCGCCCGAATCGCGCTTGAACGATTACCCTCACCAATTCTCCGGCGGCATGCGTCAGCGGGTGATGATTGCAATGGCGCTCTCGTGCAATCCGCAGTTGCTCATCGCCGACGAACCGACGACGGCGCTCGACGTCACGATTCAAGCGCAGATTCTCGAATTGATGAACGAGATGCAGGCCGAGACGGGCGCGGCGATCATCTTGATCACGCACGACCTCGGCGTCGTTGCCGAAGTCTGCCGGAACGTGCTCGTGATGTACGGCGGAAACATGGTCGAATACGGCACTGCGGCCAACATCTTCAAGAATCCGAAAATGCCCTACACGCAGGGGCTGCTCTCGTCGCTGCCGCGTCTCGACGCCACCGAACACGAACGGCTCGTCCCGATCAAAGGGCAGCCGCCGAATCTCCTCAATATGCCGCCGGGGTGCGCGTTCTCGCCGCGCTGCGCGTACACGATGCCGATCTGTAGCGAATCGGTGCCGCTGTATTCCTTCGGCGATGGTCACGTCGCGCGGTGTTACCTCTACGACGACCGCGCGAAAGATCAGCGCCCCGAACGAGTCGAGGCTCAAACCGCTCCAGTGGTCGAACAACCGTGACCAAACCGCTCGTCGAGGTGCGCGACCTCTATAAGTATTTTCCGATTCATACCGGATTGTTTTCGCGCCACGTCGGCGACGTAAAAGCCGTCGACGGCGTCGGTTTCACGATCGCGCCCGGTGAAACGCTCGGGCTCGTCGGCGAATCGGGTTCCGGAAAAACGACGATCGGACGTCTGGTCTTGCGTCTGCTTACCGAGTCCAAAGGCGAAATTTTCTTCGACGGTCAGGACGTTACGAAGATGAATGCGTCGCAGATTCGACGGTTGCGCCGCGAAATGCAGATCATCTTCCAGGATCCCTTCGCGTCGCTCAATCCCCGCATGACGGTTGGCGATATCGTCGGTGAACCGCTGCGTATTCATGGTCTCGCCAAGGGCAAAGAGGTCGACGACAAAGTACGCGAGCTGCTGCAACTCGTCGGACTACGGCCGTACCACGCGAACCGCTTCCCGCACGAATTCTCCGGCGGCCAGCGCCAACGTATCGGCGTGGCGCGCGCCCTGGCAGTCAACCCGAAGTTCATCGTGTGCGACGAGCCGGTCTCGGCGCTCGACGTTTCGATTCAGGCACAGGTAATCAATCTGCTCGAGGATCTGCAGCAGAAGTTCGGCCTCACCTATCTATTCATCGCGCACGATCTCTCGGTCGTTCGCCACATCTCGACGCGCGTCGCGGTGATGTACGTCGGCAAGATCGTTGAACTCGCCGATCGCGATGCGCTCTACGAAAACCCGCTGCACCCGTACACGCAAGCGCTGCTCTCGGCGATTCCGATTCCGGATCCCGACGCGGAAGTGCGGCGTAAGCGAATCGTACTCACCGGCGACATTCCCTCGCCCGTGAACCCCCCGTCAGGCTGCCGTTTTCATACACGCTGCCCTGTCGCGTTCGATCGCTGCAAAATCGAGGTGCCGGCGTTCAATGACTACGGCAGCGGCCATTTCGCGGCGTGTCACTGGGTCGAAGAGCACGGCGGCAAGGCGCCAGATCTTACAAACGGACCGGTTGTCGTAAGCCAGTCTTAATCCCCGTATAACGCGCAGCGGCTACGCTGAAAATCGTGATCGTCGCGCAGATTTCGGATCTCCACATTCGGCGACGTGGGCATGTGATGCACTACATGCCTAATACCGCCGACTATTTGCGCCGAACCATCGATCGATTGCATCATATGAGCCCGCGGGCCGGTATCGTACTCGCAACCGGCGACCTCGTCGAACGAGGGTCACCCCACGAATACCGCCGGCTCAGGTCGATTCTCAACCGCCTCGAAATACCGTACTTTTTGATCCCCGGAAATCATGATGATCGCGAAGCGCTACGGAAAGCATTTCGCGATCATTGTTATTTATCGACCTGTTCGAAGCACGCGAGCTATGCGTTCGATGCGTGGCCGTTACGTATCATCGCGCTCGATTCTACCGATCCGCGGCACATTGGCGGCTATCTCGACGGCGATCGCCTCGCATGGCTCGAGTCGGAACTCGCGTCGCATCCGCGCCGCCCCACGATCGTTGCGCTGCACCATCCGCCGTTCCGCACCGGCGTGCCCGCGATGGATGCGCACGGCTTCGTCAACGTGGAGCGTTTCGGAGAAATCGTGCGCGCGCACCCGCAGATCGCCCGCATTATCAGCGGTCACGTGCACACGGTTTTGATGCGTCCGTGGAACGGCACCGTAGCGTGCACGGCGCCCAGTACATCGCCGCAATTCGTTATCGGACGCTCCCGCCTTGGTATCGGCGTCGAAGCCGCCGGCGTGCTGTTGCACGAGTGGAATTTCAACGCGGAGGTGCGCACGTATATTGCGCGGCTAGAAAGCCGCGACGAACAACAAATAGCGTAGTGGACTCTAAACAATAAGGGACGACCGAATCGGTCGTCCCTTTGCAGATGCGTTATGCGTTACGCTGCTTTTTTGCGGCGGCCACCCTTACGAGCGGCTTTCTTGCGGCCACCCGCCGCTTTTTTACGAGCGCCGGCTTTACGCGTCGCCTTCTTGCGTCCGCCTGCGGCTTTTTTGCGTCCGGCCTTTTTGCGTCCGCCCGCGGCCTTCTTACGTCCGCCTGCGGCTTTTTTGCGTCCGCCTTTGCGCGTCGCCTTCTTGCGTCCGCCTGCGGCTTTTTTACGTCCGCCGACTTTACGCGTCGCCTTCTTACGGCCGCCGGCGGCTTTCTTACGCGTTGCTTTCTTACGGCCACCAGCCGCTTTACGACGGGTGGTTTTGCGGCGTGCCTTCTTGGCTTCGCCCATGGTTTCACCATTCATCATGGTATCGGAGTCCATTCATTCCTCCTCGTCCCCCGGGGGACGATAAGCGTAGGTCGGACAGCGCATTAATAAATGCGCTTTAAGCGCAACTATAAAGGATTTTGGAAAATCATGCAAACGCGCGCGCTCGCGCGTGTGCACGCGCACGCGTATACGCGCGCGTACGCGCGTGCGCATAGACACGCGTAGAGGGGGTGGGGGTTTGCCCCGGTCTTGACCCCGGGAGTATACTGAACCCCGTGAAAAAGCCCCTGATCATCGTGGAGTCGCCGACCAAGGCCCGCACGATCAAGAAGTTCCTCCCGGCGCGCTACATCGTTAAAGCGTCGGTCGGTCACGTGCGCGATCTTCCGAAGAGTACGCTCGGTGTCGACGTCGAGAATGACTTTACGCCCAAGTATCTGACGATTAAGGGCAAGGGCGACGTCATCAAAGATCTCAAGAGCGCGGTGAAAAGCGCGAGCGACGTCTACCTCGCGACCGACCCCGATCGCGAAGGCGAAGCGATTGCGTGGCACCTCGCCGAGTTGCTGAAGCTCGAAAACCCCAAGCGCATCGAACTGCACGAGATCACCAAAGACGCGGCACTCGCGGCACTCAAGGATCCGCATCACATCGATATGGATCGCGTGAACGCGCAGCAGGCGCGCCGCATCCTCGACCGTCTCGTCGGCTACAAAATCTCGCCGCTACTGTGGGCGAAAGTCCGCGGCGGTCTCTCGGCCGGCCGCGTGCAATCTGTTGCGGTTCGGCTGATCGTCGATCGCGAACGCGAAATCGACGCTTTCGTTCCGCGCGAGTATTGGACGGTCACCGCGCATCTCTCGACGCATCGCGATCCGGCGCTGGTCTTTCCGGCCGAACTCGTCGCGCGCCGCGGCGAGAAATATGAGATTACTAAGAAGGAAGAAGCGGATGCAGTTCTGGCCGCGATCGACGGCGCGGACTTCACCGTTTCGTCCGTTAAGCGCCGCGAGGTACGCCGCAACGCACCCGCGCCGTTTACCACGTCCACACTCCAGCAAGAGGCTTCGCGCAAACTGAGACTGCGCGTCCGGCGCACGATGCAGATCGCGCAAGCGCTCTATGAAGGCGTTGATCTCGGAGGAGCAGAGGGCACGCAGGGTCTCATCACCTACATGCGTACCGACTCGACTCGCGTCAGCGATGCCGCGCGCGAACACGCTCGCGACTATATCACCGCCACCTACGGTGAAGAATTCCACGGCGGCCGCCTGCACAAAGTTCGCGAAGGCGCGCAAGACGCTCACGAAGCGATCCGCCCGACGTCGGTCTTCAGAACGCCGGCATCGGTCTCGCACGTGCTCAAGCGCGACGAGCTGCGGCTCTATACGTTGATCTGGGAACGCTTCGTGGCATCGCAGATGGCCGCAGCGATCCTCGACCAAACGACGGTCGACATTGCGGCGGGCGAGTACACGTTCCGGGCGACCGGCAGTGTCGTAAAATTCGCCGGCTTCACTCGCGTGTATGAAGAAGGCCGTGATGATGAGACGGGCGCCGAAGCAGAGGGCGCAAAACCGAACGGCATCACCAAAGGCAAAGGCAAAGTTCGGTTGCCCGAACTGCACGAGCAGGACGCGTTGGATTGCTCGAACATCGAGCCGAAGCAGCATTTCACCGAACCGCCGCCGCGCTACACCGAAGCAACGCTCGTCAAAGCGCTGGAAGAGAACGGCATCGGCCGCCCGTCCACGTACTCCACGATCGTCGACACGATTCAAGCGCGCGGCTATGTGACGCAAGAAGAGCGTCGCTTCAAGCCGACGGACATCGGCATCGCGGTCAACGATCTGCTTGCCGAGCACTTCAAAGATATCGTCGATCTGAAGTTCACCGCGGGCATGGAAGACAGTCTTGATAAGGTTGCAGACGGGAACGATGACTGGGTTCGGATTTTGCGCGAGTTCTACGGTCCGTTCTCGACCGAGCTCGAAGAGGCGGAGAAGAAGTTACCGCGTCTGGAGATCAAGGACGAACCGACGGACGAAATCTGTCCGAACTGCGGACGTCCGATGGTCATCAAGACCGGACGCTTTGGACGCTTCATTTCGTGCACCGGCTATCCGGAATGCAAGACGACGAAACCGATCGTCAAAGACACGGGCGCGAAATGTCCCAAAGACGGCGGCATGATCGTCGAGCGCCGCTCGAAGAAGGGCCGCACGTTCTACGGCTGCGCGAATTATCCGAAGTGCGACTTCGTCTCTTGGGATCGCGTCATCCCGGAACCGTGCCCGGTCTGTGGCAGCTACGTCGTCGCGAAGACCCGCCGCGGCGGCGTCGTGCAACTCGAATGCTCGGCAAATAAAGAACACGACGTCTCGTCACTCGCCAAGGTGCAACCCGGCGATGAAGCCGGCGAGGAACGCGAACTCGCGGAAGTTTAGGTCCAAGGCACCGTCATGCGTCTAACGGTTATCGGCGGCGGGCTCGCGGGCTGCGAAGCTGCGTGGCAGGCTGCGCAGCTAGGTGTCGATGTCGATCTTTATGAGATGCGCCCGCATCGTCGTGGGCCTGCGCATAAGACGGATCATCTCGCGGAACTCGTCTGCAGTAACTCGTTGCGTGGCGCGGCGATCGAGAACGCCGTCGGGCTTTTGAAAGAAGAGCTCGCGCGGCTCGACTCGGTCATCATTACGTCCGCGCGTGAAGCTGCGGTTCCCGCGGGTGGTGCGCTTGCGGTCGATCGCGAGCAATTTGCTGCGGCGGTGGAGTCGCGCATCGCTTCGCATCCGCGTATTACGTTGCATCGCGAAGAAGTGACGGCGATTCCGCGTGGTCGTCCGGTGATCGTTGCGTGCGGTCCGCTTCCTGGTGATGCGCTGTTGCACGAGATTGATGCGATCCTTCGACAGGCTCAGGATGACACGGGACCGGTTCGGTTGCATTATTTCGATGCGGCTTCGCCTATCGTATCCGCTGACTCGATTGATGAGACACCGATGTATCGCAAGTCGCGGTATGAAAAAGGCGACGGCGACGACTATCTCAACATTCCGCTCGACAAAGAACAGTATCTGCAGCTCCTGCACGATCTGCGCACGCTCGAACGTCATCAGCCCAAAGATTTTGAAGCCGAGACGAAATACTTCGAAGGCTGCCTTCCCATCGAAGAGATGGCCGATCGCGGCGACGACGTGCTGCGCTTCGGTCCGTTGAAGCCCGTCGGCTTGCGCGACCCTCGTACGGGAAAGACGCCGTACGCGGTGGTTCAGCTGCGCAAAGAAAACGTCGAGGGCACCGCGTTCAATCTCGTCGGTTTTCAAACGCGCCTTTCGTGGCCGGCGCAAAAAGAGGCGTTCGGAAAACTTCCGGGACTTGCAAACGCGGAATGGCTGCGCCTCGGCGTGATGCATCGCAACACGTTTATTGACTCACCGCGGCTGCTCGATTCGCATTTGCGCCTGCGCGCCGACGAATCGATCTACTTCGCGGGACAGATCACCGGCGCCGAAGGCTACGTCGAAGCGGCGGCATGTGGCGCCATGACAGGAATACATACAGCCCGCGCTTTACTCGGATTACCACCAATCGAGTTTCCACGCGAAACCGCATTCGGCGCGGTCGTTGCGCATCTTCAAAACGCGGAGACGCATGACTTCCAACCTGCGAACGTGACGTGGGCTCCGTTCCCGCCCCTCGAGCGAGAGATTCGCGATAAGAAAGAACGCCGCCGCTTGATGGCAGAGCGCGCGCTCAATGCGCTGGACGGCTTCAAACGCGAACTCGACGCAAAGACCGCGTTCGCGTAGCGATTATTTGATCCCGTACGTAATCGTGACGTTTGATGCGACCGATACGGTGACGTAGTCGGCGTCGGAATTGTCGCTGCCGGGACCGAACTGCGCGCCCATTGCGCCGACCACGTATTGCGAGCTGCAGCTGCCGTCGGGACTCGTCTGGTCGAAAGCGTTGACATTGGAGACGCCGCCCAATGAGACGCCGAGCTGCTTTGCGATCGCAAGCGCTTTCAGCCGCGCACCACTGATCGCATCCGCGCGCGCCTTCGCCATCGCCTGCGCGCAGTCTGCGTTCTTCAACAACACCTGCGCCATATTCAGCCGAACATTTTTCATGCCGGCTACGGCCGCGCCAACACTCGCAATGCCGGTACGCATCGTCGCGATCGTGGGATTTTGCACGACCGCCGTAACGGTAGCGTAATTGGAGTATCCGCCGGCGGAAAACGAGATTGGTAATTGAACGGTCGAACGTTCCGCTCCGGCATTTACCAATGCATCAACGAGCGGCGCAAGCGCTTCTTGATTCAGCGTGTTCTTGTTGTCAATCGAAGAGAGGTTGAGCGCGATGTGCGCGCTCGATGCGGGGACGCGAAGAACCGACGTGCCGTTGACGGTGATGCCATGTCCATTCGCCGCTTGCCAACTGCGGGCAACGGGCGGCACGGCCTGCGCACCGGCAGCGGCCGGCGCAAGTAGCGAGAATGCAAGGAGAACAAGCGTCTTCTTCATAGGCCCCTTCTTGGGAGGGTTGAGCGAGCGAGCCTGCTTGAAACTCTCGAACGGACTTTCGGGTATCTGCGTGACGATATGAAAATTCGATCGACGACGATCGTCGCCGTCCGCCGCAACGGTTCCCTAGCGA
Organism: Vulcanimicrobiia bacterium; assembly: GCA_024281135.1. The sequence continues at coordinate 14,672 of JAMXLG010000240.1, forward strand.
TTGCGGGCGACGGCCAGGTTACTTTGGACAAGACGATCGTCAAACACAGCGCGCGCAAAGTGCGCAAAATCGCAGGCGGCAAAGTGGTGGCCGGTTTCGCCGGCTCCGCTGCGGACGGTATCACGTTGCTCGAAAAGTTCGAGAATAAGTACAACGAGTTCAAAGACGTGACGCGCGCGGCGGTGGAACTTGCGAAAGACTGGCGCCAGGACCGCGCGCTGCGCCGTTTGGAGGCGTTGCTCATCGTCGGCACGCCCGATCATCTCTTTGTGCTTTCGGGTACAGGTGATGTGATCGAACCCGACGAGGGAATCGCGGCGATCGGCAGCGGCGGCCCATACGCGCAAGCGGCGGCGGCGGCGCTCACGCGCAACAGCAATCTTTCGGCGGAAGAGATCGTGCGAAAGGCACTCGAGATCGCTGGGGAGATTTGTATCTATACCAACAGCGACATCACCGTGGAGACCCTCTCATGACGGCCGTAAGCGATTCAACCGGCTTGACGCCGCGACAAGTCGTCGAAGCACTCGATAAGTACATCGTCGGACAAGCGAAGGCAAAGCGCGCCGTTGCGATCGCATTGCGCAACCGCTATCGCCGGCAGCGCGTGCGCGACGACCTTCGCGAGGAGATCACGCCGAAGAACATCTTGATGATCGGTCCGACGGGCGTCGGCAAAACGGAAATCGCGCGGCGTCTCGCGGGTCTTGTCGGCGCGCCGTTCGTGAAAGTCGAAGCGACAAAGTACACGGAAGTCGGCTATGTCGGACGCGACGTCGAGTCGATGGTGCGCGATCTCGTCGAAGCCGCCGTTCGCATGGTGACGGAAGAACGCCGAACTGAAGTTTCCGAACTTGCTGAAAAGCAAGCCGTTGAACGCATCATCGACGTGCTGCATCCTGAAACCGCCCCGCGTCAAACGCAAGGTGGCAACAATCCGTTCAGCGCGACGCTCGGTTCTATTTTCGGGAGCAACTTTCAACCGGCGCAGCCGCCTCCGGCGCCTCCATCGGCGCCACAGAGCGAAATCCAGCGCATCCGCGAGCAAACGCGCAGTGAAATCGAGCGCGGCTTCTACGACGTCCGGCTGATCGAGATCGACGTTGAGGAAACGCCGACTTTGCCGATCGGCATCATGGGCGGCGGCATGGATCAAGGCGGCATGGGCGGCGGCGATCTCGGTGAGATGCTCGGCGGCCTGATGCCGAAGAAGCGCAGCAAGAAGCGCGTGACGGTCGCTGAAGCGCGCCGTGTCTTCGCGCAAGAAGAAGCGCAGAAGTTGATCGACATGGACGCCGTAAAACGCGAGGCGCTGCGCCGCGCGGGCGAAGACGGGATCATCTTCATCGACGAAATCGACAAAGTCGCGGGCCGTGAAGGTTCGCGTGGTCCGGATGTGTCGCGTGAAGGTGTGCAGCGCGACATTCTGCCGATCGTTGAAGGTTCGACCGTGAACACGAAGCATGGGCCGATCAAAACCGATCACGTGCTCTTCATCGCCGCTGGAGCGTTTCATATCAGCAAACCGTCGGACTTGATTCCCGAATTGCAGGGACGCTTTCCGATTCGCGTCGAGTTGGATTCACTGACGGCCGACGATTTTAAAACAATTCTTACGAAGCCGAAGAACGCGTTGATCGAGCAGTACAAAGCACTGCTCGGCACGGAACACGTGGAGCTCGAATTCACGGAAGATGCGATCGCGCAAGTCGCGACGTTTGCGATGCAGGTCAACGAGCAGAGTGAGAACATCGGCGCACGCCGGTTACACACCGTACTCGAGCGCTTGCTCGAAGACGTTAGCTACGACGCGCCGGAATCAACCGGCACGGTGACGATCGATGGTGCATACGTGCGCGATCGCCTAGCGGACATCGTACAAAACAGCGACCTATCCGGGTACATTCTCTAAGCCGGTTCTCATTTCGCTATCAACACCCGGCGCTAGGATGGTTGCATGCTAAAGCGCACGCTCTTTGCAATCGGCGTACTTATCGTAATCGCATTGGTCGCTTGTAGTGGCAATAACCCAAGCGTAAATCCAACACCGGGACCGACGTGTAATCCGAACGTTACGTCGCAATTGGTGTATCCCGCGCCCGGCGCAACGAACGTGCCGGCGACGATATCAGAAATCGTCGTCGCGGTCAGTTCGCCGCTACCGGCCAACGAATACAACCTGACGTTGACCGATAACGCAAACGGTACGGCGGCACAAACGGCAAATTTCTTCGGGGTCATTTCGGCGAGTCAATTGCCGGCCGGATCAGCGCAGACGTCGATTAGCAATCCGACATACGAAGCCGTTGGTTTGGTGACGTCACTCTATGCAAACTTCCCGCCCGGAGCGACGTTGCAGACGGCACTCAATGTGCCGACGACGAGTTGCACGCCGCTGACCATCCCTGGCGGAACGTTCACACTGCAGTAGCTCTCAGCGGCTTCCGGTTTTTACGGTAATCGTTTCGTAATGTGCACGACCACGAATTGGCCAGCTTCTTTGCCGAGTTTCTTGCGAAGGTCGGCTTTTATCGGTAGCTTGTGCGCCCCGTCACCGAGTGCCATGAACGAACTCCGAAATGGCTGGCCGTCCACAGTGCCCTCTACCTTCACCAGGCCGCGGGTACCGAAGTATTCGGCGGAGCCGGGCATCGTCACGTAGGTCCAGCCGCCCTTCGCGGGCGACCTCTCGAGTCTCGCTTTGAATTTCGCATCAACGCTCATAGCACCACGCTAGCAGTCATACTTGCAATTTGCAAGTAAATCTGCTTAGACGACCCGCCTGGGATCAGACAATTCCGGGCATGAAGCGGCGGTTTGCTGTGTAGAATAGTCTTCCATGCCCTATATCCGCGAGATCATTACCGACGGCCATCCGACGCTTCGGAAAGTCGCCAAGAAAGTGGACCCGAAAGAAATTTCGGACCCGCTTTTTCAGCAATTGATCGACGACATGTTCGAAACGATGTACGCAGCTCCCGGCGTGGGGCTCGCCGCGCCGCAGGTCAATATTTCCAAGCGCATGTTCGTTATGGATGTGCAAGACGACGAGCACGAAGCTGCGGTCGTGATCAATCCGAAGATCGAACACGCCGAAGAGGAGGTCGAATTGACCGAAGGCTGTCTCTCGGTTCCGGGCTATGTTGGCGAGATCACGCGGTTCCGCAAAATCGCAATCAGCGGCCTCGATCGCAACGGACAGAAGATCCGTCTCGAAGGCGAAGGGCTCTACGCGCAGTGTCTGCAGCACGAAATCGATCATCTCAACGGCGTGCTCTACATCGACAAAGCAAAGAACGTTCGCATTCCGCAAACCGAAGAAGAACACGAGATCGCCGAAGAGTCACAAGCCAAAGCGATCTGAGACTTGCGCACCCTGTTTTTCGGCACGAGCGCGTTTGCGGTTCCGAGTCTGCACGTACTCGCTGCACGTACGAACGTCGCGGGCGTCGTGACGCAACCGGATCGTCCCGCCGGACGCGGACACAAACTGCAGCCGACGCCGGTTAAAGCAGCTGCGCTCGATTTGAGCCTGCGCGTTTACGAGCCAACGAAGTTAAAAGCGTTTGCGAAAGAGATCGCCGCTGAATCGTTCGACCTCTTTGCCCTTGCATCGTACGGCCGCATCTTGCCGCAAACACTTCTCGATCTTCCGAAGCTCGGTGCGCTCAACGTGCACCCGTCGTTGCTTCCGAAGTATCGCGGCGCAACCCCGATTCAAGGCGCGTTGCGCAACGGCGACGCGGAGACGGGCGTCACCATCATGCTTATGGATGCCGGAATGGATACGGGCGACATTGTCTTGCAAGAGCACGTGCCGATCGAAGCAGACGATACGTATGGATCGCTCCACGACCGGTTGGCGCTCTACGGCGGCGAACTGCTCGGCGAGGCACTCGATCTTGCGGCGAAGGGCAAGCTTCCGCGCAATCCGCAAACCGGAGAGTCAATCGTGACGGCACCGATTTCCAAAGACGATCTCGCTATCGATCCGACGTGGCCGCCAGAACGGATTGTCGCGATGATTCGCGCGCTCTCTCCGCAGCCCGGTGCGCGCCTTGAAGTCGACGGCGAAACGATCAAAGTGCTTCGCGCGCATGTCGAAGGCGGTGATCTCGTCCTCGATGAGGTGATCGCGCCGAATCGCGGACGAATGACGGGCGAAGCGTATCGTCAATCGCGGCGCGACCGCGAAAACGTATGAACGCGCGCGAAGTCGCGCTGCAGACCGTACGCGACGTCTTCCCACAAAGCGGTTCGGGTCCCGAACGCGGCGCACAAGAAGCGCTCGACTATCGGGCGCGTAAAGCAAATCTTTCGCCACGCGATCGCGCTTTTGCGACGGAACTTGCCTACGGTGCCATCAAAATGCGTCGCGCGCTCGATTGGTATCTGCATCCGTTCATCGGTGAACGCGCGCAACAACTGCCTCCGGTGATCCGCGAGATCCTGCGCCTTGCGGTCTTCGAACTCGTCTACACAAAGCCCGACGAACATGCGACCGTCTTCGAGTTCGTGAATCTCGCAAAACGCCACGGACACCGCGGCGTCGCGAATCTCGTCAACGGCGTGCTGCGTTCGTTTCTGCGCGAACGGCCGCACGAACCGATGCGCGAAGACTTCGAGACGGAAGACGATTACCTCGGGACGCGACATTCGTTGCCGACGTGGATCGTGCGTCAATGGCGCGCGACGTTTGGTGACCAACTCGAAGCGATTTGCATCGGCGTGAATGAACCGGCTCGGACGTCGATCACCGTGAATACACTCAAAGCTCAGTGGGACGACATCGTCGAGCGCTTCCGCGAGGGCGGCGTCGAGGTGGAACCGTCGTCTCTCGTCGCCGAATCGCTTGGCGTGAACGACGGCGGTTACGCTCGCCGCAACGAGCCCTCTGCGAGTGGCGCGTGGTGGATCCAATCCGAGAGCAGCGCCATGCCGGCGGACGTGCTCAATCCGCAGCCGGGCGAGGCGATCCTTGACGTGTGCAGCGGACGGGGAAACAAGGCGCTGCAGATCGGCGCGCGCCTTGCGGAAGACGGATCGCTGCTCTGCGTCGAGATGGACGAACGCAAAGCTGCGACCCTCCAGGAGCGGCTCGAGCAGGGCGGAATCCCGGCGGGCGTCGTCATCGGGGATGCGACGCAGGAGCTCCTTAGTCCCGAGCAACGGTTCGACCGGATCTTAATCGACGCACCGTGCTCCGGCATCGGAATCATCGGGCGCCACCCCGAGGCGCGGTGGAAGAAGCAGCCTAGTGACGGCGAACGTCTCTCTGAGACCCAGCGCGCGATTCTCGACCGGATCGCGCCGGCGGTCTACGAAGGCGGCGCGCTGGTGTACGCCGTGTGTTCTACGGACCCACGGGAGACGATCGAGGTCGTTGAATGGCTCCGGCGGCATCACAATTTTGAGCGTGGACTTATACCCGCTCGCTACGAGCCATTACTTACGGACGAGGGCGACGTACAGATCGCGCCCGGAATCGGCGGACGTGACGGGTTCTTCATCGCGCGATTGGAGCGCCGGTAGTATACTGCCGGTACGTTGTTTACTGTGAGCTGGTTCGCACGCATAGAGCAAGCATGCGCTGCGTTCATCGAGCGGACGTTTGCGAAGACGTTCCCGAGCGACCTCGAGCCCGCGCAAGTCGCGCGCAAGCTCGTGGCGACCATGGAAGCTCGAACCCGCGGCGAGGATGGTCATCTGCTCGCGCCCGGCTCGTACGTCGTCTACATGAACTCGGAAGACTTCGAGCGCCTTTCGGAGCACCAGGCGTACCTGGAGCGCGAATGGGCTGAACTCCTGGGCGACATGGCGGCGCGCGTCGGCGTGTACTTCTTCGACGGTGGTCCGAACGTCGAGATGCAGGCGCGGCCCAGCGTCCCCGTCGGGATGGTCGACGTAAGCGTCGCAAGCGATGTCACGATTTCTATCCCGAATGCCCCTCCGCTCGCGCCTCCGAAGCGTTATCATTTACGTATGATGAAAGGCGTGCCGGCGTATGGTGTCTACTTCATCGACGGCCGCGCGTCGATCGGCCGCAACGAAGACAGCGACATCTTTCTCGTCGATCCGAGCGTTTCGCGGAGTCACGCCTCAGTGCAGGTTGAAGACGAGGACGTGATCGTAACCGACCTGGGTTCGACCAACGGGACCTTCGTGAACGGCGAGCGCATCGCGGGAAGCCGGCGTCTGTCCTCGGGCGACGTCCTCACGTTTGGCAACACACAAATGCGCCTCGAGGCACGCGAATGAACGCGGCGCACGCGCGCGTAGGTTCGCTCGAGATCGTTGCGGCGCTCTTCGCCGTTGCAATCGTCGCGGCGCGTCCCCGCGTGCGCGTGGCGGAAGAAGGCGGCGTGCTCACGCCGGTGCAGGCGCACTTGCGCGTGATGGAACTTGGGAACGTACGTCACTTTGAAGGCACGTGTCCGCTCGTTATCGGTCGCGGCAGCGATTCCCAACTCGTGCTCTCTGATCCGGAAGTCAGCCGGCGTCATGCGCGGCTTGAAACGCAGAACGGCACCGTCTTCCTTCGCGATCTGGAAAGCAGCAACGGCACGTTCCTGAACGGCCGCCGGCTCGCGAGCGCGATCGAGTTGCGCGAGGGCGACGAAGTCGATGTGGGTACGACTCGATTGGTCGTGGAGAGATTGCAACCGTGGACGTAGCGATTCGGGGTGATCGTGCGTCGTGTCTTTCGCTGCAGCTTGGGCCGCGATCGTGGCTCTTCGCGGTCACGCGCGGCTTCGGCACGATCGACGGAGTTGCCGCCGCGCCCGCGACGCTTGCGCGCGTTCGTGGCGAATGCGAGCGCCGCTTAAGAGGCGAGCGGTTTCGCCGCGCAGTCGATCGACCGCAAGCAGCGGCAACAGCGTTACTCGGGGTACTCTCGCGGGTCAACGGCGACATCTTCTCGCGCAGCGCATCGCACGACGATTACGTCACCGCGGGGTGTTCGATCACGGCCACGCTCGTCGTACGAGGTCACGCGTACGTCATTCATAGCGGTGGTACTGCGGCCTATTTGGCGCACAAGGGTGAGGTAACGTCGCTCACCGCGGAGGATTCGCTGGAAGGTGTGACGCCGCTGCTCTCTCGCGCGCTCGGTGCCGCCTCGTCGCTCGATGTTTCGGTTTCGAGCGTGAATGTGGACGCGGGTGACGTCATGATTCTCATGGGCCATCGCGTCCGCGGTGAAGTGGATCGCCGCGCGCTCATCGCGCACGTTGAAGAAGCCGGGGCGAACGAACACATGTTGGTCGTGCGCTTCGACGATAGCGACCGCGCTATGGATGAGCTTGTGACGGCGGTCAAGCCGACGGTACCGCCCGACGTTCGTATTCAGACGGCGATTGCGACGTTCACGCTGCTCTTTGGATTCTTGATCACGACCGCGTGGCTTCGGTAACCCTCGTCGCGCGGCGCGCGATCACCGTCGGAATCGCTTTAGCGATCGGCGCATTCTTCTTGTCGTTCGCGCCGGCTCGAACGCTGCAGCCGGCTTGGCTGCCGTTTGTGCTCGCGGTACTCGCTGCGATTTGGGTGCTGTGGCAACCCCTCAATGCCGTTCGCGACGACGTGATTCCCGCGATTGCGATCGTCCTTTCTTCGCTCGGACTTGCGCTCGTCGCGCGGCTCTCGCCTGATTTGGCGCAGAAACAACTGTGGTGGCTGTTCGTCTCGCTCGTGCTCGCCATCGGTTTCGGACCGCTTTTCTCCCGGTTCCGGGCCTTCGCTGCATACAAGTATCTGTGGGTGGTCGGATCGCTGCTGCTCTTCGTCTTGCTGCTCGTTTTCGGACAGGAAGTCAACGGCGCGCGTTTGTGGATTCGCATTGGGTCGATTCAATACGAACCGATCGAACTCATCAAGCTCTTCATCGTCTTTTTCCTCGCGGCGTACCTTGCCGAGACGGCCGACGTAATTGCTAACTCGCGCCCATGGTCGGTGCGAGCAAATCTGCGGTATCTCGGGCCGCTCCTCTTGGGATGGGGCAGCTCGATGGCGATTCTCGTGCTGCAGCGCGACTTGGGCATGGCAACATTGTTGCTTGCAACCTTCGCCGCGCTCTTATATGTGGCGACGCGGCGAATCGATCTCGTGCTGGGCGGGATCGTCGTCTTTGCACTCGTTGCATTTTGGGCCGTGCATCACTATCCGTACGTACAAACGCGCATCGCCGTTTGGAACGATCCGTTCCGCGATCCGCTCGGCGCCGGGTATCAGTCGTCCCAAGCGTACTACGCGCTCGCAGCAGGAGGCGTATTCGGCACGGGTTTCGGCCTAGGGCATCCGAGCTTCATTCCGGATGTCGCGACCGACTACGTCTATGCGGCGTTTTCTGAAGAGTTCGGACTAATCGGCGCGGTTGCACTCATTGCCGTCTTCCTCGTGCTCGTGCGTCGCATGTTGCTCGCCGGAGCTGAACAGCCCGATCTCTATGCGAAATTGCTTGCGGTGGGAATGGGATCGACGCTCGGGTTCCAAGTCTTTATCATCATCGGCGGCGTGATCGGAGTCTTTCCGCTCACCGGCATTACCTTGCCGTTTCTTTCCTATGGCGGCAGCTCGCTCGTCGCAAACTTTCTGCTCGTCGCACTTGTCTGGGCGATGAGCTCGCGTCTATGCGCACCACCACACTCTCCCTCGTCGTCATCGTCTTAGCGCTCGCCGCAATTCTCGGCGGATTTCTCAGCGGTCAAGCGGGCACTCATCCGCCGCAGGTGGTCGTGTTGCATTCCGCCGCTTCGCCAAGCGTGCACCCAATGGTACGCGGTTACTCGGACGGCCCGATTGTCGATCTGTTTTCTGCGGACGACGTCGTCGTCGATCGCGCGCAATTCGCTACCACGCGGTGGCTTCGGCAACGGCTCTCGATCGTCGTCGGACTCTGCGGCCAGTCGGCCGCGCTCGACGGCCAATTCTTGCGTCTCGGAATGCCGCTCGCAATCGATCTCGATCCGCACGGTTCCGACGCCGTGCGTGTCGCGAAATATGTATCCGCTCAAGGGCTTGCTTTGTTGATCCACGTCGGCACTGCACCGT
>JAMXLG010000241.1 GCA_024281135.1 Vulcanimicrobiia bacterium
CGACGAACTCCGCCTTCTCGAGTTTGAGCGCCCACTTCAAGCCGGCCTGAACCGGCGTGATCGTCTCGGTGAGCTCGTGTCCGTAGAGCGGCATACCGGCTTCAAGACGCAGCACGTCGCGCGCTCCGAGGCCGCACGGTTCGAGCCCGTCGGTTTGGTGTGCGAGCAGCAACTCGTTCCAGAGTGCCGCCGCTTGTGGGCCATCGACGAAGAGCTCGAAGCCGTCCTCTCCCGTATAGCCGGTACGAGCGATCACCGCGGGAACACCGTTGACTCGTCCCTCGGTGCAGAAGTAGTATCGGAGCGACGCGATGTCGACGTCGACGTGGGGTGCGAGCATTTCGAGCGAGCGCGGCCCTTGGATCGCGATGAGCGCGGCACGCCCGTGGCGATTCTCGAGCGCGACGCCTTGCGGACGCTGCTCGTCCAGAAGATTCCACATTTTCTGCGCGTTCGCGGCGTTGACGACGAGCAGCCAGCCGCGCTCCAAACGGTAGAAAATCGTATCGTCGTGAGCGCCTCCGCCGTCGTTACAAAAGATGTTGTAGCGCGCCTGAAACGGCTTCATTGTGCCGACCGCGTTGATGGTGAGCGTATCCGCCCACTCGGGCACGGTATCGCCGGTCAGCCAGAACTGTCCCATATGAGAGAGATCGAAGAGCCCGGCGCGATGACGCACCGCGTCGTGCTCCTTCAAAATGCTGCCGTACTGCACCGGCATCTCGAACTCGGCGAACGGAACCATCCGCGCGCCTGAGCGGGCGTGCTCGTCGTAGAGGGCGGTTCGCCTCATGCTTTCCGGGGTTTTTCCTCGGGATAAGTGTTGAGAAAGTCGAGCGTCGCGTGCGCGACGATTTTGTCTCCGCTGCGCACGTAGACTTCGCCGTAGACGATGCGCCGCCCGGCACGCAAGACCTTCGCTTCGGCAACGAGATCGTGTGGTGCCTTTGCCGGTGCGAGAAAATTGCACTGCAATGCAACCGTCGTAGTGTCCTGATCGCGTCCGTAGATTGAGGCCAGCGCGACGTAAAAGACCGTGTCGCAGAGACTGACGATCGCGCCGCCGTGAACGGCGCCCGTTCCGTTGGTGATCTCCGAGCGATACGGCATGCGCATCACAGCTCGGCCACGTTCGACGGTTTCGAGTTTCAGGTCGAGCAGCGCCACGAAGTTGCTCTTCTCCTTCTCCCAGGCGCGCGGCGCATGCGAATAGTCGATGGTCATATTCGCTACGCCTTCCGCTCCGCTAAAAGGTATCCCCGCCGGCCGCGAGCATTCGTCGCAGATAGAGCGGAAGGGAGAAGAGCCGGCGATGGGTGACCGCGTCGTAAAAGAAACTCTCGCCCCGCAGGCGCGCGCAGTAGGCGTCGATTCGCGGCGTGTCGAGGTTCGCAACGTCGACGGCGTCGCTGCAGGCCAAAAAAGCCCATTCGGTGTCGAACGCCGGCACGTGCGTCACGAAGGAAACGACGTGCGCGTAATGCCGGCGCAGCGTGCGCGCCATCTTGCAGTGCAGCCAGGCGTTGATGGCGGCGCCGGTACTCGCCTGGAGCACGTACACGCCTCCCTCGACGAGCCTCGACTTGATCAATCCAAACACCGAATCGTTGAAGAGAGGATTGCTCGGCGAATCCGCAAGCGGCTCGGTCAGGTCGGAAATAACGACGCCGTAGCGTTGGGAGTCGCTCCGCATGAATTGCAGAGCGTCGCCGACGATTGTGCGCGCGCGCGCGTCGTCAAAGGCACCGTCCGACCACTCCGGTAGATACTTCTTCGAAAGCTCGATCACCAGCCCGTCGATGTCGACCATCGTGCAACGGGTGACGTCGGGGCAGCGCAGCGCCTCGCGCAGCGTCGCGCCTTCACCGCCGCCGAGGATCAGCACTTCGCGCCGATCGGAAGCGGCGGCAAGTGCCGGATGCACCAATGCTTCGTGATAAATTCGTTCGTCGGCTTGCGCGCTTTGCGTATCGCCGTCGATCACGAGCATCTTGCCGAAGATCGGGGAACGAACGATCGCGATCTGCTGAAAGTCGGAGCGGCCCGAGTAATAAAGCTGATCGAGCGCGTGGTGATGCAGCTCGCTCGGCGCAAACTCTTCGACGTACCACTGCCACATATGCGTCTTCGGCATCGGGGCAACTCATTGGCGGCACAAAAACGAGAACCCCGCCGCACGGCGAGGTTCTCTTGCAGATATAGTGGAGGCGTGGTTTACGGGAAGCAGTTGACCGCGAAGTAGAGCGGCGTTTTCGGCGGCAGCTCGAAGCCCGCCGGGACCTCGTACTGGCTGATCGTAACCGTCTTACCCTTGACGTTGCCGGTGGCCGGGATAGACGTCCACTTCAGCTGTCCGTTTCTCTGTTTTGCCAGCACCGCGGCGCCACACATCTTGCCTGGGATGGGCTTGGCGTCCGTGATTTGGTATTGCAGCACAGCCTTGCCGGCTTCCGGGATCGGTTTGATAACTTGGCTGGTCTGATTGATGGCGGACGCGTAGACGATCGTCGTGCCGTTCGCTTTGTATGGCGGGAAGGCTTTGCCTTTGTACTTCAGGATGTCACCGTTCTTGTCGACCGCGTCGGCGAGAACGATGTGGGCCGAACCTTTTACCGTATTCTTACCGATCGAGCCCTTTACGGTGATGTTCGCATATTTTTGCAAGCTGAAACTGCCGCCAGCCGGTTTCAACATAAACCCTACGCAAGCGCCCTTGAACAGCCACTGGTATTGCGGCGGAGTCTTCACGCAGGTCGTAAGAAACGGCGACATGTCGTCGCCGAGTGTCGTCGGAGCCAGCCCGCTCTGCGGGACCATCGCGCTCGACGACGACGGAATTACGCCGTGATTGGCGCAAGCGGCCAACGCAATTGCAGCGACGGTTGCAAAAGCGCAGGCTCGAATCGTTGATAGACGCATCGGAATTATTCTAAACCTCACTCGACAGAACAGTGATCTTTCGTTTGAAAGAATTGGACGACGGGCGCGACAAGCCTGCCCGGATTACGCGCTAGAATGCTGACAATTGCTGGTGATAACGGTTAAGGAATCGTTTAAGCGCTTAGCACACGAACGTCGTGATTGCGACTTAACACGTGGGTGAACTCGCCGTCACTCTTTTCGATTCCACGCTTGAACTCGGTAGCAAGCACGCTAGCGGCATGCAGCGCTTTTGCCGCATGTTCGCAAGCGAGCCACGGGTCGGTATGGTCGCCGCATGTGTAAAAGTCCATCGCCGCGTAGCCCTTTTCGGGCCAGGTATGGATCGAGATATGCGACTCGGCCAGGATCACCGTTCCTGAAACGCCCTGCGGCTCGAAACGATGAAAGGCGCTCTCCATAATGGTAGCGCGGGCGGCTTTTGCCGCTCCGATCATCATGGCGGCTATGCCGTTGATATCTGAAAGCAAGGAGGGGCGACAGCCCGAAAGCTCGCACACGATGTGCCTGCCGAGTGCCTTCAATTGTTCAGGTCTCCTTGACCCTTGAGGAATCCCACCTCCGGACTTCGTCGGCTGGCGGCTGCGGTGCAGACACGTCCCCGACCTTTCGGCGAGCTCTTGCCGGC
>JAMXLG010000242.1 GCA_024281135.1 Vulcanimicrobiia bacterium
AAGTCACGTTTCGAGAGCTCTTACGCGCGCTCGAAGAAGGCTCGACTCTTCACTCTATCGCGGGCCTCTCATACCGCGATAATAACGTCTGGACTCACAATCCGGCCCGCCCCGTGCACCGTCTTGATGATAGCGAGATCCGTCTGCCCAATCGCGACGCGCGTGTATTAGACGGTTACATAGCCTTGGGCCGCAAAATTGACGTCGTAGAGACGTCGCGCGGATGCACTTTCGATTGCAGTTTTTGTTCGATTGTCGCGATGCGAGGGCGTAACTTTCACACCTATTCATTCGACCGAGTTTTGGCGGACATCCGCGACGCGCGTGACCACGGTGCAGAAGCGGTCTTTCTGGTAGACGACAACATCACGCTCGACGTGCGGCGGTTCGAAGCGCTTTGCCATGCTCTTATCGATGCAGGGCTCAACACGCTCGATTACTCGATCCAGGGCATGACCTCGGCCATCGCCAACCACGGGCAGACTCTCGCGCCCCTTATGCGCCAGGCTGGCTTTCGCTACGTCTTTCTAGGCATTGAGAACATCCTCGAAGACGACCTCGCCTTCCTGAGGGCATCGTCGAAAAACACTCAGCGCGACCATGGGAAGAAGGTCGGAAATGCGACCCTTGCGGCGATCGAACATCTGCACCGCAATAAAATGTTCGTCATCGGCGGGATGATCGTCGGAAGTCCGGACGACACGGCCGAGTCGATCGAAGCAAATCTCGCCTTCGCGCGCAAGTATGTCGATTGGCCCTACATTCAACACCCGACGCCCTATCCGCGCACTCCGATGACCAAGGAGTTCCGCGATCAGGGACTCATCGTAAACGAACGTCTCGAAGAGTACGACGGAACGACCGCGGTGGTAAGAACGAAACACCTCTCGGTCGACGAGATCGAATATCTACGTTGGAAGGCAGAACGCGGAATGAAGGTGCGCCACATCCTGCCGGTGTTTCTGCACGATCCGTGGTTCGTGCTGCGCAACATCTGCGGCATGCTGCGGCACACGTATCGGGGATGCTCATGGCGCTCCATGCTTCGGCTTGAGGACGAGCGCAAAGCGTTTGTCCGCTACAAGCAACTCCGCCGGCTCGAACGCGAGTATCTGTAGACAGCACCGACGAGCGTGTTCGAACGTTTGAAGCCCCGGCAGAGCCGGGGCTTCATCGTTTACGATGCGGAACGGAAGCGGCGTTTTTGCGTTAGTTCATCGAGCGGTTCCACTTCAGCGTGTGTCTGAATCTCTCGAATGTCTTCGTAGAAGTTCGCCCTGTTTCGTAGATCGCGTCGTATTCTGCGAGCACGTGCGCCGGGGACATCGTGGGTTGCGAGATAATCGAAGATGCGTTCGCGATCGATGGTGTAGTTGCGAGGCGTAGACACGGGATAACGAAACACGTACTTGCGTCCATCTTCGTCATACTGTGGCGCTTCGGTTTGTGCGACTGCTTCTTCGTCGGTACACGGCACGTTGGGTTGCTTTAACCAAGAGAGCATTGTCGTGGACCCCCTATAAGCAGGATACCCATCTTTTGGACGATGCGCTATATGGCAAGGGCGTGCACGTATGTAAAAGGACCGAATATTTCATCCGGTCCTTTTCCTTGCTAAGAAGTGAATTTCGTTACGCGTGTGCGGGCTGCGGCGGAGCCGGCGGTTCGATGGTCGGGATCTTCGAGAATTTCAGTTTCTCCGGATCGGCCTCGTCGATGTCGGCGAGGATGTGATCGCCGGCACTGAAAGTGCCTTTGAGCATCTCCTCGGCGAGCTCGTCTTCCACGTTGCGCTGAATTGCGCGACGCAGCGGACGTGCTCCGAACTGCGGGTCCCAGCCCTTCTTCGCAAGCAGAGACTTCGCGGCTTCGGTGACCTTGAGGTGCATCTCCTGAGCCTTGACTTCGCGCAGCACCTTCTCGAGTTCCAGACCGACGATTTGCTCGATCTGTTCCTTCGTGAGCTGGTGGAACACAACGACTTCGTCGATGCGGTTTAAGAACTCCGGACGGAACGTGTGCTTGATCTCCTCGAGCACTTTGTTCTTCATCCGCTCGTAGTTCTTGGCCTCATCGTCTTCCGTACCCTTAGACGGACGGAATCCGATGTCGGTCGTCGTCTGCATGCCGGTGGCGCCGACGTTCGACGTCATGACGATCACGCAGTTTTTGAAGTCGACCTGGCGGCCTTGCGAATCCGTCAGACGTCCGTCGTCGAGCACTTGCAGCAGCAAGTTGAAGACGTCCGGATGCGCCTTTTCGATTTCGTCGAGCAGCACGACCGAATATGGACGGCGGCGCACCGCTTCGGTGAGCTGACCGCCTTCTTCATAGCCGACGTATCCCGGAGGTGCGCCGACGAGACGCGACACCGAGTATTTCTCCATGTACTCCGACATGTCGATGCGGATCATCGACTCTTCGTCGTCGAACATGAACTCGGCAACGCTGCGCGCGACTTCCGTTTTACCGACGCCCGTCGGACCGAGGAAGAGGAACGAACCGATGGGACGATTCGGATTCTTCAGGCCCGCGCGCGAACGGCGGATGGCACGCGTGATGACGTTGATCGCTTCTTCTTGACCGACCACACGCTGGTGCAATTGCGCACCCATATTGAGCAGTTTCTCGGTCTCCGCTTGCGCGAGACGGCTGACCGGAATCTTCGTCCATGACGACACGATCTCGGCAACGTCGTCTTCGGTGACCTTCAGCGTCTTGTCGGCGTTTTGCGCCTTCTTCTGCTGCCACTCTTCCTCGAGGCGCGCTTTTTCTAAACGCAACTTCTCTTCACGGTCGCGAATTGAAGCGGCCTTTTCGAACTCTTGGTTCTTGACAACCGACTCTTTCTCCGCAATCACTTTACGAAGCTGCGCGTCGATATCGCGAATCGATTGAGGCGGCAATGTCGCCTGCAACCGCACGCGCGAACTTGCTTCATCGATCAAATCGACAGCTTTGTCGGGCAAGAAGCGATCGGTGATGTAGCGATCCGAAAGCTTCGCAGCCGCAGCGAGCGCGCCGTCTGTGATTTGCACTTTGTGATGCGCCTCGTAACGATCGCGCAGCCCCATCAAAATCTCAACGGTTTCTTCGACCGACGGCTCACCAACCATCACGGGTTGGAAGCGGCGTTCGAGCGCCGAGTCTTTCTCGATGTGCTTGCGGAATTCGTTGAGTGTCGTCGCACCAATGCATTGCAGTTCGCCACGCGCAAGTGCCGGTTTGATGATGTTGCTCGCATCGATCGCGCCTTCAGCAGCACCCGCACCAACGAGCGTGTGCAACTCGTCGATAAAGAGGATGATTTCGCCCGCAGCGCCACGGATTTCGTCCATGACACGCTTCATGCGCTCTTCGAATTCACCGCGGTACTTCGTACCGGCAACGAGGCCGGCAAGGTCCAGCGTGATCACGCGCTTGTCGCGCAACGGATCCGGAATGTCGCCCTTGATCACGCGCTGCGCGAGACCTTCGGCGATCGCCGTTTTACCGACGCCCGGTTCACCGATAAGCGCCGGATTATTCTTCGTGCGGCGCGAGAGGATCTGAATGACACGCTCGATTTCGTTGCTGCGTCCGATGACCGGATCGAGCTTGTTCTCGCGAGCGAGTTGCGTAAGATCGCGTCCGTACGCATCCAGTGTCGGTGTTTTGCTCTTGCCCTTCGGTGCCGGCGGTTGACCTTCGGCGCCAAGCAGCGACGTCGTCTGCACGCGAACCTTCGCCGGATCGACGCCGAGGTTCGTCAGCACGCGCGCCGCTACGCCTTCACCCTCACGGATAAGGCCGAGCAGTAGGTGTTCCGTTCCGATGTAGTTGTGATTGAGCTGGCGGGCTTCTTCGAAGGCGAGCTCGATAACGCGCTTTGCGCGCGGGGTAAAGACCATTTCTTGTTGGACGGTCTGACCGCCACGGCCCACGATCGCTTCAACTTCTTGGCGTACTTTCGCAAGGTTCACGCCGAGCGACTCGAGGACTTTGGCCGCCAAACTCTCGCCTTCGGAAATGATCCCGAGCAAGATGTGCTCGGTCCCGATGTAGTTGTTCCCAAGACGCTGCGCCTCTTCCTGAGCTAGGACGATGCTTCGTCGCGCGCGCTCGGTGAACGGTTCCCACATTGACATTGTTAGGCTCTTCCTCCGGTACCTGATCCGTCTGCAATCGCTTTCGGGAGCAGGTGTCTATTTAACTCTACCCGTCGCATTCAAGTTTCGTGACGCCCCAATCGTCCTTAATGAGAGTAGAAAAGTGTCGCCCCGGTCCTAAAGACGGGCGCGAGATCGGAAAGCGCGTGGATGATTCAGGGGGAGGGAAGCAGCCGGGTAGATTGGTTTGTGCTCTACGCGCAAACCCGCGCGGCGCCCTCCGTCATGGCGAGGCAGTGCTTCAAACCTCGGCGGCACGGAAAAAGTTGCGTGGTAGAATAAGCCGCTATGCCCACCGTGGAACAAGTTCGCACCGCTCTCGAAGAAGTCAAGGACCCCGAGATCAACATGGGGATCCTCGAGCTTGGTCTCGTTTACGATATCAGCGTCGAAGGTGACAACCAAGAGCACGTTAACGTCCTTATGACGTTAACTTCACCCATGTGTCCAGTCGGCCCGATGTTCAAGAAGTCTGTCGAAGATCACGTGCTTGCCGTCGAAGGAGTCAAGAGTGCGAAGGTGGACATCACGTTCACTCCGCCGTGGGATCCTGCAACAATGGCATCCGACGACGTCAAGGCGACGCTGGGTATCTGGTAGAGTATTCGGGTTTTAGCTGCAGTACTTTAAATGTCGCCGCCGGGTTTGCACGTTCATGGCAAACCCATACGGTCGGCGCTCAAGATAGCAAGCGTAGCGGTTGCATGTGCAACTAGGCGCCCGCGCGCGTCGTGCGCTCGCCCCTCCGCCGTGGCGATCGTGGTGCCGACGTGCACGGCGCGTCCTTCGCCGGTAACCAGCTCGCCGTCCGGAAGGATCGGACGAACCATGTGCACGTGAAGATCGAGTGTCGCGCAGTACCGGTCTTTTGCTAATTGTGTTTGTACCGCAAGGGTCAGCACCGTATCGAGAAGCGTCGAAACCATGCCACCGTGAAGCACGCCCGTCGGATTTGCCATCCACTCTTGCGCACGCATTGTAAACACGACGCGGCCCGGCTCAACCTCGGTGCAGTCGAAGCCCATGAGGCGCGCGGCCGGCGGCGGTGGGACGAGGCCCGCTTGCATTTCGTGCATCCACGTTAAATGATCGCGGCCGAATGTCGCGTTTGCGGTCGCGGCCGGCGCATCCCACGTGAAGCTGCGCTCGCGAACGATCTGTTTCATGCGTATTCCTTTGAAAC
>JAMXLG010000243.1 GCA_024281135.1 Vulcanimicrobiia bacterium
GCCTCCAAAGACACCGTCGCGTCCGACCACGCAGACGCAAACGCACCCTCTGCCTCCGCGAGTTCCTTCAACTAGAGGGAAAGGCCCGTCGGAACCGCCCTTTCACGGACCGCCGAACAACGCAACCCCTGGGCCGGCTGTAAATATTGCGAGTGCGCAACCAGGTACGCCGGCGCCGACCGAAACGCCGAAGCCCGCGTGTTCGGTGCCGAATGCACGTGCCGCAGCCGTCAGCGTCGTTTCTCCGACGATTCCTGACGAGCTGGGTACGGACGTAAACGCACAGGCGCAAGTACGCGTCACACTAACACCTACCGGTGCGGTTGAAGGCGTTACTATCTATCATTCAGCCGGAAATGTGCTGCTCGATCGCGAGGCGTTGCGCGCCGCACGGCAATCGAGCTATCGCGCGGAAGTACGCGACTGCGTTCCGATTCGAGGCGATTATTTGTTCACGGTCGATTTCACGGGGTAGCCATCATGTTTGTTGCCTGGGCTCTCGCGGCTACACTCGACGCATCGGCGTTTGCGTACGACGAACGCGCGCCGCTGAAAGAGGTTTACGGAACGACGACCCAGCGCGACGGCGTGACGATGCGTGAGATTACCTTTACCTCATCCGGCGGCCGCGCGGTTCACGGCGTCGTGGTTCCGGGAACGGGCAACGGAAAACATGCAGCGGTACTCTTCGTGCATTGGCTAGGTGATGAAGCAACGACGAATCATACCGAGTTCGAGGACGATGCCGCGGAGCTTGCAAAGCGCGGCGTGACCTCGCTTCTTGTCGATGCGATGTGGTCGCAGAAAGATTGGTTCGAAAAAGGGCGCACGACGCAAACCGACTATCTACGGTCGATCGCGCAAGTTGTTGACTTGCGGCGCTCGCTCGACGCATTGCTCGTGCAACCAAACGTGGATCCGTCGCGCGTCGCATACGTCGGACATGACTTCGGCTCAATGTACGGTGCCGTGCTCGCCGGCGTCGATCCGCGCCCGCAGTGGTATGTGTTGATGGCGGGAACGACCTCGTTCTCGCAATGGTATCTGCTCGGGGCGAAACCGGCGGACGTGCAATCGTACGTCGCGCAGATGGCGCCGCTCGACCCGGGCGGGTATCTGGCTCGTTCGACGGCGCGCGGCTTTCTGTTCCAATTCAGCGCGCACGATCGGTACATTACGTCGTCGCGAGAACTCGAATTTTTCCAGTCCGCGCCGCTGCCGCGCGCGATGGCCGTCTACGACGTCGGTCACTCGCTCGCGACACCGGCAGCCACGCAAGACAGGCTTGCATGGTTAGCCGAGAAGTTGCGTCTGTAGCGACAAAAATCCGAAAGGGACCCACTCCCACGCATAGAATCAGGGTCGGTCGCCGCAGCGCGGCGGTTCGAGCCAAGGTAGCTCAGTTGGTAGAGCACGCGCCTGAAAAGTGCGGTGTCGCCGGTTCGATTCCGGCCCTTGGCACCATAGAAAGTTGAAAGCCCCGCTTTTGCGGGGCTTTCTTTCGTTACGGTTACGCTGCCGGCAGCGCGCGGAGCTTCATTGCGAATCCACACCATGAGATGCCCGCGAAGATGAAGCTTACACCCACCGCAAAGCCGATGAACCACAGCGCCGAGACCGGCCATTGCATCCACAGCAGCACGCCGAGAATCACCGAGACGATTCCGCTAAAGACCGCCCAGCCGTACTGCGGGAATTGCGACCACAGCGCGTAGACGAAGCGGAAGAGTCCCGTGAACACGAGATACACCGAAAGCAACAGCGTCACGGTAAGCGTTCCGGCAAGCGGATAGCGGATCAGAGAGAAGCCGACGAAGATTTCCAATGCACCGAAGAGCAGGTACAAGATAATGTGACCCGCGTTCCGCGACTGAAAGACGGCGACGATCTGCGCTATGCCTGCGATGAGGATGATGATACCGAGTGCGGTTATCGATGCCAGTGTAGCGGTGCTTTCATAGATAATGGCCAGGACGCCTAGCACGATCAGTGCGATGCCCAGCGCCATAAACCAGCCCCAGTCTTTGTGAGCCGTCTGAAGTCCGGCCCTAATGTCGCCTACAACATTCATGTCTGTCCCTTCCTTACCGTAAGGGAAGCGTACCGGATGGGACATTGGATGTCATGAAGGTCTAAAGAATGGCGCGACCTGTGGCCGATACTCGTTCTATGAGCGTATTTGCCCGTGCGAGCGTCCTTATGCTCGCAGCTGTTCTATCCATGCTCTCTACTCGGGCTTTCGCAGACGCTCCGTTGCGTGCAGGTTCGGACGTCTCGTACGCCCCGTTAGAGTTCTATACCGGTTCTCACCAGATGCGCGGTTTCGACGTCGACCTCGCAGGCGCGCTGGCAGAGCGACTCGGCACCCACCTCTCAATCTCGAACCACACGTTCGACGATCTGATTCCGGCGGTGAAGAAGGGGTCGTTCGATCTCGCCATCTCGGCGCTCTCGGACACCAGAGTGCGTGAAAAGCAAGTCGATTTCATCGACTATATGCTGGCTGGAAGCGGGATGCTCGTTCCCGCCGGCAACCCCAAACGCGTCTTTGAGCTTGGCGCACTTTGCGGCTTGCGCGTTGACGTGCAGAAGGGAACCTCACAAGAAGCCGCACTCGAAGAACAATCCAAGCACTGCAAAGACATCGGGCTTGCGGAAATCAAGCTGACCTCATTTGCAACTGATGAAGCCGGGTTCAAGTTCTTCGCCGCCGGCAGCTCCGACGTTCATGTGACCGATTATCCGGTGGTCGCGTATCTTGCGAAAACCAACGATCATAAATACGAAGTCGCAGGCCGTCAGTTTGCACTCGTACCGTACGGGATCGTTGTCTCAAAGAGCAATCCGGCATTGCGTCAACGCGTCGTTGCCGCACTACAGTCCGTCATCGCAGACGGAACGTACGACAAACTGCTGAAGAAGTGGGGACTCGAACAAGGCGCGCTGCGCAGCGTGCCCGTCAATGCAGGCACGCTGTTCGCGCACTAGTGCAACGCTACTGAAGCTGCTTACGTAGAAAATCGATCGCGCGGGACCAGGACAATTTATCCGACTCTTCGTGATAGTGTCCGAGTCCCGCTTGTCCCATTGGATTCGGATTGTTGAATCCGTGCTGGGCGTCGTAACGATGGAACTCGTGCGGAACGCCCGCTTCTTTGAAACGCGCTTCGATACGACTGACGGCTTGCGGGCTAGCGAAGTCGTCGTGGTTCGCCCAGTGACCTTGCACGGGAACCTTTATCTGCCCCACGTCACCGGCTTCCGGCGGCGTCACACCGTAGAACGTTACGACGGCATCGATCTCAGGGTCGTTCATTGCTGCGAGCAGAGCAAGGGCGCCGCCGACGCAAAAGCCGAGGACGGCGACGTCCTTCGAACCGGTCGACTTCAGGTATTTCACGCCTCCGCGAATATCTTGCTTCGCGGCGTCACCGAAGTCCAAGCCTTGTACTAAGTGGTTTGCTTCGTCCGGGACAACCGCTTTGCGGCCACGGAAAAGATCGGGAACGAGCACGCGGAATCCCGCGCTCGCGAGTTTGTCGGCCATCTGTTTGATCGAGTCGTCGACGCCCCACCATTCTTCAATCATCACGACGCCGGGCGCGTCGTCTGGGGCTCCGTCCGCGGAGTAGTATCCGGGGGCGCGCTGCCCATCGGGGCGCGTGAATTCGACCATCTCGCTCAAACCGTTACCCCTTCCTCGGCATCTTGCCGGTCTAAGTTTTTTTTCTTTTCCTTGAGAAGCCAATCGTTCGCGCGACGAATGCGATCGGGAGATACGCGTTCGGCAAGCCATGCCTGAATCGCTGGATCCGTAGTGTGCGTACGAATCGCTTCGTCAAAGTCCTTAGGCGTTATACCCCAGCGTTGCATGACGCCTTTGTCCATCGGACAGGGATAGATGTAGTCGTAAATCGTTCCCGCTGCAGACGCGCGGGCCTTGTCGTATACGCGTGCGAGCCAAAGCGCATCGCCGAGCGGTTCCCGGCCGCGGCGCGGGAACGTCTTTCCATCTCGAAAATCGGTAGCCATAGGGTTATCAACGCCGAGCGGTACGAGTGGGTTGCTGGTCGAAAACGCGGCTCGTGAAACGCGAACCACGTTGGCGGCCTGCCATTGCAATCGTCATCGCACTCGTGCTCTACGAGCGCCTGCCTCCAAAACTGACGTTCGGTCCGGTTTGGGTGTTACCCGTGATCGTCGGCGCGCTGCTCTTGTCGCTGCTCCTTTTCGAAGGAAAAATGCCGCGGAATGTGCGCAGTACAGCCATCGTCGCATTGATTGCGACGCTAAATTTCTTCAATATCGCGTCGGTGATCTTATTGGTCAACGACCTAGTGAATCCGCATACGAGGCATCACGGAGCCACGGCATCCGAGCTGCTGCAATCGGGTGCGCTAATCTGGTCAACAAACGTCATTGTCTTCGCGTTGTGGTTTTGGGAGATCGACGAAGGCGGCGTCGAGATTCGCGATCACATTCCAACGTGCACCGATGCGCCTGCCGATTTTCTTTTTCCACAGTTGACGTTGCTACAGATGCACTCGGCGTCCGTGCCGGCAAATTGGCGTCCGATGTTTTTGGACTATCTGTACTTGTCGTTCACGAACGCGCTTGCATTTAGTCCGACCGATGTGATGCCGTTGACGCGCATCGCAAAGATTCTCATGCTGATCGAGTCGCTAATCTCGTTCGTAACCGTTGCGCTGATCCTGGCGCGTTCGGTGAACATCTTGAGTTAATGTTGACTCGGCAGGCTTTGCAAATCGTGTACGAAGCCGTTCGGGTGAATTTGAAGCGGGCCGCGGAACGGCAGATCCAATTCGGCGACGATCAAGAACGTGGCTCCGACGACTGCGCCTAGGGCGAGAACCATCAAGAGATGCGCGCGAGCATTCGCAACGCGGAAGAAGTACACAAAACTGATGGTGATCGCCGAGACGAAGACCATCATCGCCCATACCAACGCGGGTACCGCTTCGGCGTTATTGAAAAGACGAGTGCGCCGCGCGTCGAGAAAGTTATGCACGTGCGTCAACGCGTCGGCTTGGGAGTTCTGTTCGCCCATAGTGGTGGGCGGATACGATTGAACGCTATCGACGATTTCGATTGCGATGCGTTCCGCGGTTTTACTCTCGGAGCCGGATTTCATGAGCGGCCATTCGTCACGCACGACGACGTCAATATATTGGCGTATCCTTGCACGTAGCGGGTTCCCGAAGTTAGCCGGCAGCGCAAAGCTGACGTGGTAGAGATCGGCGAGCTCCGCCGCTTCGGAGTCGGCACCTTGCGCCGCCGCGTCCCACTCTTGCCACCCCGTGACAGCCATGAACGACAGCAAAACGGCGAGCAGAGTTCCGACCGTGCCCATGATAGGCCCGGCAACGTCGTTGTGAGTGAACCCGTTTCCGCGATCGTACCGGCGGCGCGCAAAGTACAGGCCCGCCGTTGAAAGCAAGCAACAGCCGCCGATAAAGACGACGGTTGCAACCCAAAGGGGTAGGCTGTAGACCCACGTCACAGCTCAACCGTTCCCCCAGAGGACGGGTCATAGCCTGCAACGAATCGGGCGGGCTGCCAGTGGATGCGCACGCGGGTATGATGTAATGGTAGCCTGCGACCTTCCCAAGGTTGATGCGTGGGTTCGATTCCCACTACCCGCTCCACGGCGACGTAGCCAAGTGGTAAGGCAGGGCTCTGCAAAAGCCCCATCCGGCAGTTCGAATCTGCCCGTCGCCTCCAAAGTTTAACGATGAGAATCGCGGTAGTGGGAGCGGGTGCAATCGGCGGCTTTATCGCCGCGGCACTTGCGCGTTCCGGCGTCGACGTCGCGGTCGTGGCTCGAGGAGCACATCTCGACGTCATCCGGCGTAAAGGGATCACGCTAGTCCATAGCGACCTCGGCCCTTTCACGGCGAAGGTTGAGGCGAGTGACGATCTGCGCGCGCTCGGAACGTTCGACGCCGTGCTCCTTACCTTCAAAGCGCACCAATACTCCGAATTGCTGCCCCAACTCGCCGCACTCGCACAGACGGACGCGACCGTGGTGACGTTGCAGAACGGCGTTCCCTTTTGGTTCGTGCGCACGCCATCGCTCGAATCGGTTGACCCGGGCGGACGCATCGCGTCACTGTTCCCCGACGAGCACATCGTCGGAGGCGTCGTGCACGTCTCCGGTCATATCGTCGAGCCGGGCAAGATCCATCAAAGCGGTGGGATGCGCTACGCATTCGGTGCCCCCGGGGGCGGCACGAGCGAGCGTGTCGAGATGCTCGCGTCGGCTTTTACACGGGCGGAACTCGCACCGCAGATCGATGAGAATATTCGCGCTACCGTATGGTTGAAGCTCGTGAACAACGTCGGTCTGAATCCGGTGAGTACGCTTCACGGACTCACGATCCGTCAGATGCTCGAACGTCCCGCGACGCGAGATGAAGTGCGAGCGCTGATGCACGAGGCGCTCGCCGTCGGTCAGACCTTGGGCGTCGTTGCGGATGTCGACATCGAAGCGCGCATTGCGTATGCGGAACGCTTGGCCGACGTGCGCACGTCGATGCTACAGGATTACGAAGCGGGACGGCCCCTCGAATTGGCGCCGATCATCGGCGCCGTCGTTGAGCTCGGCGACCGCCTTGGAGTGCCGATTCCGCTCGTCCGCGGCGTCTACGATCGTTTGCGCGCGCTTTCGGCGGCGACGGCGTGAGCGTTCGTATCGTCGCGGCGGGTCTGGACGAGTACGAAAAGGGACTCGAACTGCGTGGAGAGTTGTCGCCGGAGTGGAAAGAGGCGAATCCGCAGTGGCGCGAGGGATTCCGCGATTTCTTCGTCACACGTCAAGCGCGCGATCGCG
>JAMXLG010000244.1 GCA_024281135.1 Vulcanimicrobiia bacterium
AGCCGCTCCAAAACTGCCAGACACGTATCCGATTCGTACCGTCGGTAGCAGCCGAAATGGCGTGGTACTGCCCCCACGCGCAAACCGCCAAAACCGAAACTCCGAAAAAGATTAGTCCGCGGGGACCGATCGCAGACGCATAAAGAACTGCATAGGTCGCAGCAAGGATGAGCTGCAGCCCGATCATCAGCCATATCGCCTCGCGCCGGGCAAAACCGTCAGCCACGCCGTCGATTCCAAAGTGAATTGGAATTCGTTCGGGCAGCCGATCGTAGCTCAACAGCGTCAACGCGATGGTGGCGCTAATTATAGCGACTCCGATTGCCGCCGCGATCGCAGGCGCCATTTAGAAAAATTCGAAATCCTGATGACTAGCAGCGTATGCCAGCAATCCGCCGCGAAGGTGCTGCAGGCGACTGAAGCCCGCGTCGCGCAAGCGCTGCACCGCCCAGAGCGATTTCGCTCCGACCCGACAGGCAACGACGTATCGCGCCGCGCTGTCCAGCTCGGACATGCGCGCTTCGAGTTGCGACGCCGGAATTCGAAGTGCGCCGTCGATCGTTCCAAGCACCGCTTCGTGCGGCTCGCGCACGTCTAGCAGACGAGCATCGCGCAAGGCCGAGTCGAGCTGGCCGGCTTCGATCTCGGCGACCGCTGATTCGATAGCCGGTTCGCGATATGCGTCAACGGAAACCTCAGAGATCGTGGCACCCTCTCCGCAGAGGTTACACTGCGGATCGCGCGCAAAGCGCACATCGCGCACGCGCGCATCGAGTGCGTCGATGAGTAGAAGCCGCCCCGCAAGCGGTTCGCCGATGCCGAGCAGCACCTTGAGCGTCTCACTCGCCTGCCACGCGCCGACGATTCCGGCTAGAGCGCCCAGGACTCCGCCTTCGGCGCAGGTCGGCCGGCTCTCGATTGGCGGCGGTTCGGGATAGAGACATCGATAGCACGGTCCAAGCGGCGCGTGAAAGACGCTTACCTGACCGTCAAAACGAAAGATCGATCCGTAAACGTCGGCTCGCTTTTCCAGAAAACACGCGTCGTTGATCAGATAACGGGATTCGAACCGATCGGTGCAGTCGAGTATCACGTCATAGAGGCGGACGAGCTCGCGGGCGTTGGTTGCATCGAAGCGCACTGCGATCGCATCGACGTTAACGAGCGGATTGAGCGCCGCGATCCGTTCCGCCGCAACCCTCGCTTTACTTCGTCCGACGTCGGCTTGCGTGAAGATCGTCTGACGCTGCAGATTTGTTTCGTCAACTTCGTCGTCGTCGACGATGCCTATCCGCCCAACGCCGGCTGCCGCAAGATACTGCAGCGCCGGCGAACCGAGGCCGCCGGCACCAATGACGAGCGCCCGCGACGCGCGCAGCCGCTCTTGTCCGGATAAACCGACCTCGGGAATCAGAAGATGGCGGCTGTAGCGCCGAAGCTCGCGCGGGTTCATGCTTCCCGTAGGAGTGCGGTCTCGTGATTTCTGCGCAACCATTCCAAAATGGTTGCCCGCGCATTCTCCGCAGCGTAGGTGTGATCGCTCTCGATGGTCGCAAACGATTTCGGCTCGGGCGCCCGGTCGTAGAGCTCCTTGACGCTTTTTAGACTGACCATTGCGTCGTGATTCGCCGCCACATACAGCGAGGGGCGGCCCTCGAGCCGGCCGAGAAGCTCGGAGTAGCGCTTGTCAACGTCGGCAACGAGCTCCGGTAACGTGACGCCGACCACGTACGAGGAACGAAAATCGGCGACGCCGACTCGACGAAGCGTTTCAAGTGAGGTTGGCCGCCCATAACCGGTCGCAATCGCAATAGTCCCTAAAACGCTGGGCTCGAGCGCGGCGGTGAAGATTGCGGTCATTCCTCCCATGCTATGCCCCATCGTGTACGCCGCGTCGTCGCCTCGCCGGCGCGCGAATTCGAGTACTGACGACATTGCGTCGATGCAATCGTCCACGCCGCGGAGCTCGCCGCCGCTTGCGCCGAGTTTGTGTCCGGGGAAATCGAGGCTATAGACGCCGAAGCCGTGGCTCGACAGGAACGAACAAAGAAAATCTAAGTTCTGCTTGCTCGACGAGTACCCGTGTCCTGCGATGACGGTGACACCGCGCGGCTTGCGCGGCTCGTACCAGAGAACCGCAACCGGATTGCGCTCTGCCGAGATGCGAAAGAGCTCGACTTTACTCATTCGCGTCGGGCGTTATCCGCCGCCGACCGGCGGCAGGAGCGCGAGTTCGTCGCCGTCCGCGAGAACTTCGTCGAAGGAGACGAGATGGCCGTTGCGTGCGGCTCGCGTCGAGCTGCGCTCGTTCGCGAGCGCCGGATACTCTCGAACCAGCGCTGACCAGGCGTCGGCCACCCTTGACTCTTCAGACAAGACGAGACTCCGCTCGGGCGCTTCGAGCAGTTCACGCAAACGTGCGAAGGCAAGCACGCGAACCCGCATGGTGTCACCACCTTCTTCGACGGGTATCGCTTCAGTTCGTACCGAATTGGTTTTGCAGAATTTCAGCATGATACGATTGCTGACGATGTTCATCGTCTTGGCCGCCGGCACCGTTCGGCTTGCTACCGCCGCCGCGCCGTGCACTCAGGAATCCCTGACGGTCGAGAATGCGCCCGTGACGATTGGCTACTGCGTCAGCGGCACGATCCAGTCGAACGGGGTCGAGGAGGTAATCGTCCCGGTGACGGCTACCTATTCCGGGCCGGGAGGCACTCAACGCCTTCCCATAAAGCTGCACTTCATCGCCGGCGAGCGAGTCTCACGAGTCATCCAAAGCCTTAACCTCACCAAGTTAGGCCTGACCGGGACCTTGCACTTAACGCTCGCCTACTCGGACGGACTCGTGCGGGTCGAGGGCGCTTTGCTGACGCCTGGAGCGATCACGATAAAGTGACCCTATGGAATGCAACCCAACGGGCGCTTCGGGGACTCTAGGGGCTTGTATGCGGCGGCGCTACATTGCCTTTAAGAGCTCCAAGATCCCTGACGGCTGTAGATAGAGGAGTCGACCCTTTACTATGCCTTGTACGGCTACTGTCCCGAACCTCACGGCTCGCGAGCAAGCGCACCACCTATATCAAGCGATACCTCCCGGTCTATTCCGGGTCCAAGACGAAAACGAACGTATCGCGTGGCGCGTAAGTC
>JAMXLG010000245.1 GCA_024281135.1 Vulcanimicrobiia bacterium
CAGCTCAGTATGCCGATGTGCTTCGTTCGATTGGAGGCGCGGAGGTGCTCGGTCCGGCGCCGTATCCGATCGCCCGGCTGAATAACGAGTGGCGCATGCGCATCGTCTTAAAAACGCTTAAGCCGAAAGCGCTTCGCGAGACGATTCGCAAGCATATTCTCCCGCTCGCGCGAAATGATCGCGACACGAGGCTCAGCATCAACGTCGATCCGTAGGAGATCAA
This sequence comes from Vulcanimicrobiia bacterium, assembly GCA_024281135.1. The sequence goes on from JAMXLG010000245.1 coordinate 224, forward strand.
TTGTGAAGGCAACGTTTTTCGTGGACGTACTCAGTCACTGGTGCTTAGTCGCCGTTCCCTCTGCCCAGGCGCTCGTCGATCTCAGCATCGACGTCGAGGTCGTTTATGCGCCGATCAAAGACGGTGCTCCGATGGGCAATACCTACGAGATGGAGGCCTGGTTTTATAAGCGTGGCAGCGGCGCGTATAACCGGCAATTGAGCGCGGTGTGGTGTGAAGGGCCGCAGGTCAATAGTTACGCCGCAAATGCCGCAGCGTTCGTTGCGGGTGAAATCACCGGTAATCAACTTAACGCGGCGCACGCAATGATGTCGGCTGCAATGGAGCAAGGCAAGCTCGTGGGAAGGCCTGCAGAAGCGTACGCTAGTGCTGCATCGTACGCCGGCGTGCCGGCGGAAGAGATCGAAAAGCGGGCTTCGGACGCACGCGTTCGCGAGATTCTCCTAGACGGCAACAAACGTCTCGCGGCGATCGGAGGTGATGAACGTCCGACGTGGCACCTTGAAAATGCGAATGGCGATTTCGCCACGCTGAAGGGCATCTGGCACCGGGAAGCGGTCGTTTCTGTTGCGAGTGCACTGTACCACGACGAGCGCGCGTATGCGGCTGCCGGTCCGCCGCCCGCCTTTGCCTGACGACATGATCGAGGCTCCAACGCTTAATACCGAGCGTTTGCGATTGCGTGCTCATCGGGTCAATGATTACGAGGACTGCTGCAACATGTGGTCCGACCCCGCAGTGACGCGGTTCATCGGCGGACGTCCGTCGACGACGCAGCAAACCTGGTCCCGATTGCTGACGTATATGGGGCACTGGAAGGCGATGGGCTTCGGCTATTGGGCCATCGAGGAAAAGGCGACCGGCGTATACGCCGGGGAGATCGGCTTCGCGGACTTTAAACGCGACATTGCCGAATCGATGCGAAATGCGCCGGAAATCGGATTTGCCCTACGTTCCACGATGCACGGTCGCGGGTACGGGACTGAAGCGGTCGGCGCGGTTGTTGCGTGGGGAGACCTGTATTTGCCGTCGCCCCGAACCGTCGCGTTGGTCAACGAAGAAAATCAGCGGTCATTACGGATCCTTGAACGATTCGGTTATTGCGCGTTCGACCGCGCGCAATTCAACGGATCGCGGGTTATGTACTTAGAACGTCTCGGTGCTCGTTAGCAGCTCGTAGCCGGCTTCGTAAACCTTCCGAGCAGATCGTAGCGCCCATCGATGCCGAACGACGGTACCGTGCGGCTGAACCACGAGAGGAACGCTTCATCTTGGACGCTGTAGCCGTTTACCGTAAACTGCGTGCCGACGAGCGGATCGCCGACTTCGAGTTCATCGCCGTCGCAGGCCTTGGTGACCGGATGGATCCAGTTCGGCACGAAGTTCGGTTGTGTCGGATAAAACGGATCATTGAGCCATTCCGCAATCTCGTGCGAAACGTGCGTCATTTCCAACGGCGCTGAAGCAGAGACGTTCCCCCAGACAGTCGTGAACGTCGAAGTACCGGTGGACGATGCTACGGGAAACGAATCATGGAAGCCGTTGTAACAGCATCCACCATTCGGTTCGAGTACGCGCATGTCGGCAACGGCAAAGATCGTAAGTGATGCCGGCGAAACATGGTATGCAGAAAGCAATTGCCGTTCAAGCGTATCAAGAAAATACTGCGACTTCAGAAATGCAGTTTTTATACCCGAGGTCGTTCCGATCGATCCATCGGCCGGTGGAACGTTAGCGAGAAACGTTGACCTAACGACCGGTGTCCCAAGAATGACGTGATAGTTCTTATTTGACACGAACTTCCAGAACTCGGAGCGCATCAACGCATCTCCGTACTGCAACGTCCTCCCCGCCGTATAGGAGCCGGTATGGAAGATCGGAGATGCTTGAATGGCGTGCGTCACCGTGGTCGGATCAAAGATCGTACCGTTTGAAAACCGAAGCTTTACCGGGATGATCTCGGTCGGTATCGTCACCGATGCAGGCGAAGAGAACGGATTGCTGCCGACCATTTTGTACTTGTATACTTTGCCGGCAAAAACGAATGACGATTGAAAGGACGGAATCGTCCGCATAGTGCTAGCCGCGCCGGCCAGCGGCGCAAGCGTGTCATTCGTCGGAACTGCCGGGGCAACGGCGTTCGACGCGCGGGCGCACGCGGCAAGCGCACTCAGGAGGATAGGGACGAAGAATGACCGTTTCGTGATACGAGCGTAGCACGACGCGCGCTACAAATCATGAAGCGCAACGGGCTTCCCATAGAAGAAACCTTGCAGCTCGTGGCACCCGGCTTCTCGGAGAAACGCGTCTTGTCCGGCGGTCTCGATGCCTTCACCGATGACCATCAAATCGAGTGAAGTCGCAAGTGCCGCGAGCGAACGACAGATTGCGCGGCTGTAATCGTCGCTCTCGCAATCGCGCACAAACATTCGGTCGATCTTCAAACACGAAACCGGATAGGACTTCAAGTAGCTGAGCGTATTATAGCCGGTGCCGAAGTCGTCGATTGCAATCGTGAATCCGTCTTTCTTGAGTTGCGAGAGGACTTTCGCGGCGTGCTCGACATCGTTGATCAGCGACTGCTCCGTCACTTCGATTTGGACTTGCGCAGGATCGGCGCCGGCACGTCGCGCAATATCGCGCGCCCGCACGCTGAAATCAGGCGTCTGCAGCTGCTCCGGCGACACGTTGACGTTTACGCGGATAGTGCGTCCATGCTGTAGCGATAACGAGACGCTCGCGCGGCAAGCTTCTTCGAATACCCACTCGCCGATAGCGACGAGCTGCCCGGTTTGTACGGCGACGTCGAGAAACGCCGTCGGCGCGATCATCCCGAGTTCGGGATGGTGCCACCTCAACAAGGCCTCGACGGCCGACAAAGCGTTCGACCTTGCATCGTAGATCGGCTGGTAGTGGACAGCCAACTCGTTCCGATCGAGTGACACGGTAAGATCGCGCTCGATGCGGTGGCGCATGGTCATCAAGCGTTCCAGATCGGGCGTGTACCACACGACACGCGATCGTCCAGACGCCTTTGCTCCAAGCATTGCCATGTGCGCATGCGAGATCAGCGCAGTTTCGCTCTGATGAACGTTGAACATCGCGACACCGATGCTCGCGGTGAGCGAGTATTCGGCATCACTGATTGCAATCGGCGGCCGCAGCGCATTGCGTACGTCGCTCACGCGGGCTTCGGCTTCGCGATGATCGTGCACGTCCAGGAAGAGCAAAGCGAACTCATCGCCACCCATACGGCCTACGACCTGATCCGCACCGCGAACGGACCGGAGGCGCTCGGCTATTGCGCGCAGGATCTGATCGCCGATACCGTGTCCGGCGATGTCGTTGACGTCGCTGAATCCGTCAATGTCCATGAAAAGGACCGCGATTCCTCGCCGGCTAGCCTCGCATTCGGCAATCGCAGCGCGTGCATAACGATCGAACGCTGAGCGGTTCAATGCGCCGGTGAGTGGATCGTGCATCGCGATGTACTCGAGTCCACGCTGCGCCTCGAGCACCTGCGTCTCGTCGAGGACCACACCGACGCCGCGCGCAGCGATGCCTAGCGCGTTGAGAAAGTACGACGTATGGG
>JAMXLG010000246.1 GCA_024281135.1 Vulcanimicrobiia bacterium
GGTACGGCGGCCTTGATCCGGAGACGTCTGAGCCGTGGATCTGCGCTAATCGCGCACCGAGTGGGCCGAATCTGGCGCGCTGGTGCGACGCTCGCTACGATGCTGCCTTTGCCGATCAACAGCGCACGGTCGATCCGGCAGGCCGCACGAACGATTTTCACGTGATGCAGCAGCGCGTCTTCGACAACGTGACGGCGGTGTTTACGGTCTACCGGACGGAATACGAGGCGATCAATCCCTCGCTACGAGGTGTCGCGCCGAATATGCTCTATAACTTCGGACAGACGCAAGATTGGTCGCTGCAATGATTGCCGACCCGTTGCGATATACTCGTGTCCTGGAGGAACGCACGACGATGAGCGCTTCTTCGGAGAAATCATTTTGGGGTCGCAACGCAAAGGACTGGATTGCGATCCAGGAGCCATTACACCGCCCGCTGTACGACGCGCTGCTTGATTCCGTTGCGCTGCCGCCGGGAAGCGCACTGCTTGATGCCGGCTGCGGTTCGGGCGTTGTCAGTTTGCTTGCGACGCAGCACGGGATTGCGGTGACCGGAGTAGACGTTTCGCAACCGTTCATCGACATTGCACGAAAACGCGTCCCCGACGCCTCGTTCGTTGTCGGGGACTTTCAGGAGCTGCCCTTTGAAGACGCATCGTTTGACGGGCTCATCGCATCGAATTCGCTCCAGTTCGTGCCCGATCGTTTCGGCGCGATGCAAGAAGCGGCGCGTGTTTTACGCCGCGGTGGACGAGCTGCAATCGCCGTCTTCGATGCCGAGGAAAAGTGCGACGGCGCAAAACCGATCGCCGCGATGCTCTCGCTGCTCCAACCCGCAGTCCTCGGTACACCGGGACCCTTTGCGCTCTCGGCTCCGGGTCAACTCGAAGCGCTCTTGAACGATACGGGTTTTGTGTGCGAGGAGGTCCGGTTCGTCGAGACGCCTTGGGTCTATGCCAATCGCGACGTTGCCGTGCGCGCCTTCTTGTCGGCGGGACCGGGAACGCAAGCGCGCCTCGCCGTTGGCGCTGAGAAGCTGCTCGCGACGTTGCAGTCCGCGGTAGAACCGTATTGCCGTGTAGATGGATCGTACCGCTTGGAGAACGTCTTCAAAATCGTCGTCGGAAGAAAAGCGTAACGTTGGCAGATACCATCACTGCCATTGCTACGCCGCCCGGCCGGGGCGCGATCGCGATCGTGCGCGTGAGCGGTCCCGGCGTTCGCGCACTAGCCGCGCATGTGGTTCCTGATGTCGAGCTTCGCCCGCGTTACGCGCATTACGCGGAAATCCACGACGAACACCATCGCACGATCGATCGCGGATTAGTCCTCTTTTCACCGGCACCGCATTCGTACACGGGCGAGGACACGCTGGAATTACACGTGCACGGCTCGCCTGTGGTCGCGAACGAAGTCGTGCGTGCATTGCTGGCGCGCGGCGCGCGTCTGGCCGAACCCGGTGAGTTCACGCGCCGTGCATTTATGAACGGAAAGATGGATTTACATGCCGCGGCATCGGTCGCGGATCTCATCGATGCTGAGACGCGGTCGGCGGCGCGCGCGGCGCTTGCAAATCTTGGCGGCGGACTCACGAACGAAATTCGGGCGCTGCGCGCGCGACTGACCACAATCGTCGAAGACTGCAGCGGCGCCATCGACTTTCCGGAAGAAGTTCCTGAGCCGGATCGCGAGCACGTGGACGCAGAGTTGCGCGCAATTCTCGAACGTCTTGCGCAACTGCGCCATGACGGCGACGTGGGACGGCTTGTCCGCGAAGGCGTCGGCGTCGCCATCGTCGGTCCACCCAACGCCGGCAAATCGTCGCTTCTCAATGCACTGCTCGGTGAAGAACGCGCCATCGTCTCGGAGATTCCCGGAACGACGCGCGACACGATCGAGGAGTCGATTGCGATCGACGGTGTGCGCGTACGTCTAGTCGACACGGCTGGAATTCGCCAACATGCGGACCGCTTGGAAGCCGCCGGTATCGAACGCACCCGCCGCGTCCTCACCGCCGCGCGAATCGCGTTAGTGGTGCTCGACGGCTCGCAACCGCTCGATGCTGAAGCGCGCGCGCTTTTGAACGCGACCGCAGATCGCGAACGCGTCGTATTCTTCAATAAGGCGGATGTGGGCGAAGACGGCGCGCACGAAGCAAACGTGGGCGACGCGATCGTCGGATCAGTGCGCGAACCCGGGACGTTGCGCGCGATTCGTTCGGCAATTGCCCGCGTCGGCTGGGGCGGAGAAGTGCCGGATCTCGAACGTCCACACCTCGCTTCACTCTACGAGTTCGATGCCGTCAACGCCGCCATTGCAGCGCTCGAAGAGGCGCGTGCGACCCTGCGGCGCGGTGACGCTACGGACTGGATAGTCAGCGACTTGCAAGCGGCGTATGCTGTATTGGGGCATGTCAGCGGCGATTTCGCGGCCGAAGAAGTGCTCACGGGTGTCTTTGCGAGATTCTGCATCGGAAAATAGCACAAGATCAGGAGGGACCATGCTTCACGTCTTGGCCCGCAATTGGTGGGCGCTCCTCATCCGCGGCATTGTGGCCATTATCTTCGGTATTCTCGCGTTTCTTTGGCCGGGCGCAACCGGCATAGCACTGGTCATTCTCTTCGGCGCGTACGCGTTGGTCGATGGTATCTTTGCGATTGTGTCAGCGGTGCGTGCCGCGCAAGCCCACGAGCGATGGGGAGCATTTTTGCTCGAAGGCATCGTCGGATTGGTGATCGCGGCGGTTACGATTTACGACCTCCGCCTCACTGCGCTCGCGTTGTACATCACGATTGCGGTGTGGGCACTCTTGACCGGAATCTTTGAACTCGTTGCGGCAATTCGTTTGCGCAAAGAGATTAAAAACGAGTGGTTGCTCATTCTCGGCGGAATTGCGTCGATCGTCTTCGGCGTCTTGATGATCGTGTATCCGCTCGCTGGTATATTGACCGTGATTTGGCTCATCGGTGCATACGCGATCGTCTTCGGCGTAATGATGATCGGCCTGTCGTTCCGGTTGCGGCGGTTCGCTGAAGAAAAGCCTGTGCTAGCGCGCACGCCCTAGGGTAAGCCGCGCGGCGGCGGTCCGCAGTGTGCGTCGTAGCGCGTGCTGCAGACTCTCATATCGAGATAGGTGCTTCGCCCGGGTGCGACATTCACGTGGAACGCTTGCATCGGCACCTCGTCCGAGTCGGTGGTAACGGTGTACGGCCCCGGCTTGAGGTTGGGAAGCGCATAACGGCCGCTGCGATCTGTCGTCGCCTCTGATGTCGTTGGACCCTCGGCTAGCACGTGCACACCTTCGAGGGCGTGGCCGTTGCCTTCGTCGAGAACGCGACCGGCTAGCGCCGTCACGACGAGCGCAATGGTAGCGAACGTGCGGATGTGCGCCATCGCCATATCTGATACACTAGCACATCGTGAACGGGGTGATCATTGTTGGCGGCGGTCATGCGGGCGTCGAAGCGGCGCTTGCTTCCGCGCGCCTTGGCGTGCCGACCACACTGGTTACGGGCGACCCGCAAAAGATCTGCACGCTGCCGTGCAACCCGTCGATCGGCGGCAGCGCGAAAGGGCAGCTCGTCCGCGAGATCGACGCGCTCGGCGGCGCCATGGGGACGCTTGCCGATCAATGCAGTGTCCATTCGCGCTTTTTGAATGAAAGCAAGGGCCCGGCCGTTCGTGCGCTGCGCCAGCAAATGGACAAGCCGGCATACGCGCGGCTTGCAATCGACGTGTTGCGATCGCAGCCGAACCTCGAGATCGTCCAAGGACTCGTCGAGGACTTGATCGTCGAGACCGGAGTCGTTCGCGGTGTCGTGTGCGCCGATGGGACCCGGCACTACGCCAGTGCGGTAGTACTCGCGACGGGGACGTTTCTCGGCGGCAAGACGTTCCGCGGCGGGGTCGTGCAGGCCGAAGGACGGTTCGGTGAAGCGCCGGCGATCGGCCTTTCGCACGCGCTGCGCAGGCTCGGATTTCCAACGCGCCGCTTGAAGACGGGCACGCCGCCGCGCATCGATAAGACAAGCGTTGATTACGATGCAATGCAGCTGCAACCGCCGAGCGATGTGCCGCTGACGTTTTCATATACGAGCGCGCCGCGATTTGCTGGGCCTCAGCTCAATTGTTACATCACGCAAACCAACGAGCGCACGCACAACCTTGTGCGCGATAACTTGCATCTGTCGCCGCTGTATGGTTTGGATCTGATCGAAGGCATCGGTCCGCGGTATTGCCCGTCGATCGAAGACAAAGTCGTAAAATTCGCGCATAACCCGTCGCATTCAATTTTCATGGAACCCGAAGGTTGGAACGAACCGACGCTCTATGTCGGCGGGTTTTCGACGTCGTTGCCTGCAGAAGTGCAGTTGAAAATGCTGCACACGTTGCCGGGATTGGAATCGTGCGTGATGTTGCGCGCCGGCTACGCGGTGGAATACGACATGATACCGCCGACCGAGTTGCGCGATACGCTCGAAACGCATCGCGTGCAAAATCTTTTCCATTGCGGACAACTCAACGGCACGTCGGGGTATGAAGAAGCTGCAGCGCAAGGACTCATTGCGGGAATCAATGCAGCGCGCGCGGTGCAAGGACGTGAACCGCTGCGACTTGCACGTAGCGATGCATACATCGGCGTGTTGATCGACGACCTCGTTAGCAAAGGCGTCGACGAACCGTACCGTATGCTGACGTCGCGCGCGGAGCATCGCGTGATCTTGCGCCACGATAACGCAGACACGCGCTTGACGCCGATGGGTCGCGAAATCGGCCTCGTTACGGACGAGGCGTGGGAAGCGTACATCAAACGGCAAGCGTCGTTGCGCGAGGTGATGAAACGCGCCGAGCGCACCCGCGTGCCCGTCGACCAGATCGGGGATCAGCGATTCGAGGCGGGAGCGACGCTCGCCGATGCGTTGCGCCGCCCGACGTTAATGTTTGGTGATATTGCGCCGTTCTTCGATCCGCCGGCCGGCGACGAACTGGGCGAACGCGCAACGATTGAGTTGAAAGTCGCGGGATACGTACGCCGTCAGGAGCTTGCGATCGAAAAGGCCACGCGAACCGAGCGCGTCCTCATTCCAGAAAGCCTCGACTATGCCGCGATTGCGGCACTCTCGCGCGAGGCGCGCGAAAAGCTCTCGGCGCAACGGCCGCGCACGCTCGGCGCGGCGAGCCGCATTCCCGGCGTCACGCCTGCCGATGTTGCGATTCTTGGCCTTTTCGTCCATCGGGAACGAAGCGCAGCGAGCGCGTGAGCGAGTTCGACGAGGTCTTCGGTCTCCTCGCCGGCCACGTTCCCGAAGAGCATCGCGAGCGGCTGGCACGCTACGGAGAACGGGTTCTCGAGGCAAATCGCAAGTTCAACCTCACCGGCGCGAAAGACGCGGCGGAGTTCGCGCCTCACATTATCGATAGCGTTTCGATCGCGCCGTACATCGAGCAGTCGCTGGTGGACATCGGCTCAGGAGGCGGACTCCCCGCGATCCCGCTGGCGATCGTCACGGGCGTTTCCGTGTTGATGGTCGAGTCGACCACGAAGAAGGCGCGATTCCTGGAGCAGATGCTGAGTGAGTTCGAGCTAGCTGGCCGCGTAGTCGCGCAGCGAGCCGAGGTTGCTGCGCACGACGCGGAGTTGCGCGAGCACTTCCATACCGGAACGGCGCGCGCGGTATCATCGCCGTCGACGGTCGCAGAGCTCTTGCTGCCCTTCATTCACCGAGGCGGGAGGGCCGTGTTGCAGCGCGGCGCGATGGACGCGCGCGAATATCAAGCGCTCGAGGATGCTTCGCTGATGCTCGGAGCGCAAGTGGAGCGAGTGATTCCGCAGTTGCCGGAAATCGGTGAAGCGGCATTGGTGCGCCAAGTCGTGCTAATCGGAAAGGCAAGCCACACGCCGCTGCGCTTTCCCCGTCGCGTCGGGATCCCGGAAAAGCGCCCACTTTGCGTTTAGCCGGTGCGGGCGCGGATTGCTTCGAGGAATCCGCTGAAAATCGGTCCCGCCAGCGGCTCGTCTAAACCCATTCGTTCGGGATGCCACTGAATCGCTGCGAGCCACGGCTTGCGCATCGGGGTCATCCACTCGATCGCCTCGATCACGCCGTCCTCGTGCCGCGCCACGACGCGTAGGCCTTCACCGAGTTCCTCAATGGCTTGATGATGCGACGACGTTGCGTTCCCATTGTGCGTCCGCACGAGCCGGTGAAGCGCTGACCCAGACTCGATGTGAACCACGTGGCGCTCGGTGTCTTGGAGCTGATGGCCGTCTTCGCTGAGGTGGCGAATAAGGGTGCCGCCCTGATAGACGTTCAGCAGCTGCATACCGCGGCAAATCGCGAGCACTGGCAGCCGCCTCTCGAACGCCACATCGAGCATCTTCCACTCAGCCTCGTCCCGGCCGGAAAATGTCTCGCAGATTTGCTCAGGATCCAAAGCGCCGTAGCGATGTGGTTGTACATCCGCGCCGCCAACGAGCATAAGCCCGTCGATTTCCTCGAGCGCCTCACGGTCCAGCGGTTGCGCCGCGCCAGCGAGCCACACGGGCTCGATCCGCTCACGATAGCCGGCGTGCTCGGCAGATGCCAAAAGAGCGCCGAGGTATAAGCGGTACTTAGGTTTGCCCTGATCGTAGCTAAGCCCGATCTTCACCCCTCGCCGATTCGCCCTGTTCCCCCAGTGTCATCCTGAGCGGAGGCGCATAGCGCCGGAGTCGAAGGACCGTTACGAACGTTTAGCGTGAAACACCGTCCCGGGCGTTTCACGGGAAACATAGATTTCGCATGGTTGGTAACATGGGAGGGATGTATCGCCCGCACCCACTCGATGAAAAGCTAGCAGCTGCTCTGCCGAGCGGTTCGCTGTATGCTGTCGGCGGGCGAGTGCGGGACGAGATTCGTGCCCAGATCGAGGGTGGCGAGGCTCCGGCGAAAGACTCGGACTACGTCGTAACCGGCGTACCGATCGACGAATTGCGGGCGCGGCTCGCACCGCTCGGCAAAGTGGACCTGGTGGGTGCCGCGTTCGCGGTGCTCAAGCTGACGGTTAACGGCGAGACGGTCGACGTTGCGCTGCCGCGTCGTGAGAAGTCGACCGGTCACGGTCACCGGGATTTTGAGATTCAAAGTGGCCCGGATGTCCCGCTCGAAGACGACCTCGCCCGCCGCGACTTTCGGATGAACATGATCGCCCGAGCGCTACCCGGCGGGGCGGTCGTTGACCCTTATCGAGGTGAGGCGGACATTCGCGCCCACCGCATCGACATCTTGACGCCGCGCACGTTCGAAGAAGACCCCCTACGAATGCTTCGGGCGGCGCAGTTCTCCGCGCGCTTCGGCTACGAACTGACATCGGCAACGCTCGAGGCCATGCGCGCTGCGGCACCTCTAGTCGCGACGGTCTCGCCCGAACGGATCCATGACGAGCTGATGAAGCTCTTCGAACGTGCGCCCAAACCCTCGGTCGGGCTGCGTCTACTGCACGACACCGGCGTACTGCAGCACATCTGGCCGGAGCTCCTCGAAGGCGTGGGTGTCGAGCAGAACGAGTGGCATGCCTACGATGTGTGGCGCCACAACCTCGAAACGATGGACGCGACCCCGCCCGGCGACGGCGTTCTGCGCGTGGCGGCACTTCTTCACGATGTCGGGAAGCCGCGATGCAAGGAAGACGGACACTTTTACCGCCACGAGATCGTCGGCGCCGACATGGCAAGGGAAATGCTTAGCAAGCTAAGATTCTCGAACGACGCCGTGGCGACGGTCGAGCATCTCGTGCGCCATCATATGTACAACCAGGATCCTGAACTGAGCGACGCAGCGGTACGCCGTTTTATCCGCCGCATCGGTCTCGAGCATCTGCAGCGGCAATTCGCGGTCCGAGCGGCAGACATCATCGGTTCCGGTATGCCGAAGCGAGACGATTCGAACGAGCGCTTCGAAACGCGCGTGTGGGCGGAGGTTGAACGGAAGCCCGCTTTCTCGGTTGCCGATCTAGCGATTGATGGTTCGAACGTCATGGCTGCCATGATCGATCGCGGTTTAGCACCGTCGGGATTTCGCGGAGATCGCCGCGTCGGCGATGCATTGCAGTGGCTTTTCGAGCAGGTCACAGAGCACCCCGAGCGTAACGAGCGCCAAACGCTGTACGCACTTCTCGACGAGTATCTCGCCGAAGTGCCGTGACATTTGTTCAGGACCTCTCTTTGAGTCGAATCATCGCCCTCGTCAACCAAAAAGGCGGCGTCGGAAAAAGCACGACGGCCGTAAATCTCGGTGCCGCACTTGCCGTGCAAGGCCGCAAAGTGCTTGTCGTCGATTGCGATCCACAAGGCAATACCACAACGGGATTTGGTATTGAAAAACACGGCCTACATCGTGATGTGTACAACGTGTTGATGCAGGAAGCATCGGTTGACGACGTGGTGCAGCGCACCGAGCTCGAAACGCTCGCGCTCGTTCCTGCGACGATCAATCTCGCGGGCGCCGAAATTGAACTCGTCTCCGCACTTTCGCGCGAAACGCGTTTGCGGCAAGCGATTGTCCCCATTGCCGCGCGTTACGATTTTGTGTTGATCGACTGCCCGCCGTCGCTGGGATTGCTGACGATCAATGCGCTGACAGCAGCGGAAGAAATCATCATTCCGGTGCAGGCGGAATATTACGCACTCGAAGGTCTCTCGCAACTCACAGCCGTCGTGCGTCGCGTCCGCGAAGCGCTCAATCCGACGCTGCACGTCAGCGGTGTGCTCGTCACGATGTTCGATGGACGCACGCGCTTGGCGATGGAAGTGCTCGACGAACTCGAAAAATTCTTTCCTGAGCAAATGTTCAAAACACAAATTCCCCGCAACATCCGGCTTTCGGAAGCGCCGTCGTTCGGCAAGCCCGTCATTCTGTTTGATGTGAAGAGCCGTGGCGCGCAGGCCTATCTCGCTCTCGCGCGCGAGCTGCTTGCGCCCGAAAATCACGCGGTCGGGCACGGCGCGTGAGTCAAGCACCCAAACGTGGGCTCGGCAAGGGACTCGGCGCCCTGCTTGGTGATGCGCCTGTTCCGACCGCGCCGGGTGCACGTGAAACGCTGCGCGAGATTCCAGTGGCGGCGATTACACCCAACCCGTATCAGCCGCGCAGGAACTTCGACCAAGCAGCACTCGACGAATTGCAGGCGTCGATCGCCGTCTACGGCGTGCTCGTTCCGATCATCGTACGCAAGCGCGGCGACAAATTCGAACTCGTCGCCGGCGAGCGGCGGTGGCGCGCCTGCGCGGCTTTGCGCAAAGCGACGATTCCCGCGATCGTGCGCGAGAGCGACAATCGCGATTCGCTTGAAGTCGCGATCATCGAAAATCTGCAGCGGGAGAATCTGAACCCGCTGGAAGAAGCCGCTGGATTTTCGCATCTCATCGACGAGTATGGACTGACGCAAGAAGACGTCGCCACGCGCCTCGGCAAGAGCCGACCGGTCATCGCGAACGGGTTGCGCTTGCTGCAATTGCCCGATGCGATCAAAGCGTTGCTTGCCGATGGACGCCTCTCCGCCGGACACGCGCGTGCCTTGCTGGCAGCGCCTGCGGAACAGCGGATTCAACTTGCGGAGCGCGTCGTCAACGAAGGGCTATCGGTCCGCGCGCTGGAGCGGCTTACGGGCGCCGTCGATACGCCGAACGCGCAGAAGGTTCCACGCGCGCGCGAACTTTCGGCCGAAGAACACGACTTCGAATCGCGCCTGCGCGAGAAATTCGGCACGCACGTCGCGCTCGTTCGGAGCGGACGCGGCGGCCGCATCGAATTTCGTTTCACGAACGACAAAGAATTGATTCGCTTAGGCGATCTGCTGCTCGAGCCCGAAGAATGATTTCGATCACCCGTATTCTCACCATAGTCATGTTCGGCGCGATTTGCTTCGTGCTGATTGTGCCGCTAGCGTTGCAGCGTCACAACATGGTGATCGCCGTCGGCATCAGCGTAGCCTTCGTGCTGTATGTGATCGTAAATATCGTGCTATGGCGACGAATGAAACCACGCGCGTAGCGCGTTTGCACGGCATCTACGCGATTCTCAATGAAAGTGACGTGTTGCTCGCCGTTGCTCGCGCCACGCTCGACGCGGGCGTCGGCATCATCCAGTATCGGGCAAAGGCCGGGATCGACGCGAATCACCTGCGCGCGCTGCGCGAGCTGACGACGGCCGCCGGCGCGCTGTTGATCGTCAACGACGACTGGCGTGCCGCCGCCGCGCACGACTGCGATGGCGTGCATCTGGGGCCGGACGACGACGGCTTTATCGATATCGCCCCCGTTCGCGCCGCGCTAGGACAACGGCTCATCGGACTGTCGTGCGGAACCGTCGCGGAAGCCATGGAAGCCAATCGCCTTGGCGCCGACTACATTGGCGTCGGCTCCGTATATGCGACGGCCTCGAAGGCCGACGCTGGAGACCCGATTGGCATCGACGGCCTGCTCCGCATTGCTGGCGTCGCCACAATGCCGGTCGCGGCCATCGGCGGCATCACATCGCGGAATCTTGCGGCCATACGTCAAAGCGGCGTAGCGATGGCCGCGGTAATTGCAGCGATCTCCGGTGCGCCTGATCCCGGGATGGCAGCGCGCGAACTCGTCCGGCAGTGGAACGGTGATGGCGAAGTTTGAGGAAACGTTCGCGGCCCTCAAGTGCTTGCTCGCCCCCTACGCGTCGCGTCTTCATGTAACCTCTGACGTGCCCACGACCTATATGCTGGACGGCGAGTACGCGCCTGCGATCAAACGCCCGATGTTCTTCGGCGGCGTGCGCGCCGGCAGCGCGTTCGTGAGCTTCTACTTGATGCCGGTGTATTCGAATCCCGAGTTGATGGGGCGGATCTCCGATCCGTTGCGCCGACGCCTGCACGGTAAGTCGTGCTTCAACTTTACGCGTCTCGAACCCGAACTCTTCGATGAGCTAGGCGGGCTCGTGCGCAGCGGCTTCGACTACTACGAGCGGCTGGGGTACGTCAAGTGACGACGGTTCTCTCGATCGGTACGACGCATCCGTGGAACATTGCCGGCGTCGGGCTCGACATGCTCGTTGGCCACGAACTCGGCGTGCGCGTCGTGACGGTACGCACGGCGGTGAGCGCCCAAGACCAGCGTGGTCTGCATGGCCTCGAGACGCTTTCCGAGCAGATCGTGCGCGCGCAGTTCGAATCGGCGCACGCTGCACGGATCGATGCGGTGCGCATCGGTGCTTTGACGTCAACAGAGTCGATCTGGGTGGTCGGTGATTGCGTGCGCCGTTACCACGACCTTCCGATCGTCGTCGATCCGGTCTTTTCCGCAACGCGCGGCGGCAGCTTCGCGGATGACGATACCGTCGCTGTACTTCGCGAGCAGATTCTCTCACTACCGAACGTCATTGCGACGCCGAACTTGGAAGAGGCGCAAACGCTACTCGGTCGCGGAATCGACCGGGACACGATGGCGCAAGCCGCGCGCGATATCCAGCAATTCGGCTGCCGCGCGGTGTTATTGAAAGGCGGTCATCTTCCCGGTGATCCCCTCGATGTGCTCGCCACCGAGGAAACCGTGGAACTTTTTGAGGGGGCGCGCGTGCAAGGCGAACTTCGCGGGACCGGATGTCTCCTTGCCATGGCGCTTGCCTGCGCACTAGCGCAAGGTGATCCGTTGCGCGACGCCGTCCGCTTCGCTCGCGCATTCGTCCGACGAAAGATCGGGCACGCCAGGGAGTTCGGAGGGCTTCCGGTGGCGTATTAGCCGCCGATGACCACCGTGACGGCAACAAAACCACGCGTCATGTCGGGAATGCGCTCGACAGGCGGCTTGCATCTCGGACATCTCGTCGGCGTGCTTTCCCAATGGAGTGCGTATTGCGACACGGCAGACGCGTACTTTGAAATCGCGGACCTCCACGCGTACACGACGGGATACGAAAACCCGCAGGTGATTCGTGACTCGCGTAATGAGATGGTTGCTGTGTGGCTTGCAGCGGGCGTCGATCCGAAAAAGTCGACGATCTTCCTGCAGTCGGCGGTGCCCGAAATTGCTGAGCTACACCTGCTGCTCTCGATGATCACGCCGGTGTCATGGCTCGAACGTGTCCCGACGTGGAAAGGCCAAATCGAAGAGCTGGGTTCGCACGTTGCGACCTATGGATTTCTCGGATATCCGCTGTTGCAGTTGTGCGATATCGCGGTCGTGCGCGGTCAACAGGTGCCCGTCGGACGCGATCAAGTCGCGCACTTGGAATTCGGCCGCGAAGTCGTGCGCCGTTTCAACTATTTGTACGGGGACGGCGAAGAAGTTCTGACCGAGCCGCAGGCAACGCTCACGGAATTCGCGGAAATTCCGGGCACCGATGGACGCAAGATGTCGAAGTCGTACAACAACGCGATTCTCATCGCGGACGACGAGGACACGACGACGAAAAAAGTCCGGTCGATGATCACCGATCCGCAGAAGATTCGCAAAGGCGATCCGGGTCGTCCGGAGATTTGTCCGGTCTTCGCGCTATGGAAGTTCGTCAATCCGCTCAAGCTGGACGGCATCGCCGAAGGTTGCCGCAGTGGCGCATTGGGTTGCGTCGCGGATAAGACGGATTTCGCCGAACAGCTCAATGCCTATCTGCGACCCGTTCGCGAACGCCTTGCCGTCTACCGCGACGATCCGGCGCAAGTCGAGGCAATCATCGAAGAAGGCACGGCGCGCACGCGCGAGATCGCCGCTTCGGTCATTCTTGACGTGAAACGCGCCATGAAACTGCTGTAACGACGGGCTACGGGCGGATATCGTTTGCGACGGCGTCAATGCTGCCGGCGAACTGGTGCCCGCCCATCTTTAACAGTGATATTTTTGCGGTAGGAAGCTTGTTGCGGTAATCGATTGCGTCTTCGACTGGGATTATGGCGTCGTCTTTGCAATGATAAATACTTAGATCGAGGTCACTCGGTAGATGGCGCACGAAGTCATTGGGAAAGGTAAAATCGTCGGAACCCCAGTGACTGTCGGCCGCTTTGTACGGCGGTGCTAAGAGAATTGCGGTTTTTATCCTCGTCGGCGCACCGGTCGCTAACAGCTTGAGGACGGCGGACGCGCCGATCGAGTGGGCAACGAGAATCGTTCC
>JAMXLG010000247.1 GCA_024281135.1 Vulcanimicrobiia bacterium
GATAATCCGGTCTTCGGCGATCACGTCGGTTCGGGCAGCGCAGACTTTGCGCAGAGCATCCGCGCCTACGATGCGTATTCGCGTTCGCCTTTGGGAGCGGGCACGCTGTCGGCGGATTTCTACGCCAGCGACAATAACGTCGATTTCGAAGGCGGGGCGATCTCGCCGTACGATGTCTCGCACCTCGACACTCGATACAACGAAGGTTTGTCGTGGGGTCGCACGTTCGACGAGAGCGAATTTGACTTTGGCTTCTATGCCCGGCAAGAGGCGCTATCAGGGTTAGGCATAGACCAGACGCTCGCGCAAAGCATCAACTCATACTTCTTTCGCGGTTCCCAGGAGATCGGGAAGAATCTTCGACTCTTAGGCGGCCTTTACGACTCGCAATACTCGACGTTCGGAAACACGCTGAACTGGAGGCTCGGCCTCAGCAACGATCTCGGAACGTCGAGCAATCTTCGCTTTTCGGTTGGAACCGGCTTTCGGGCTCCGCTCCTCATCGAGCGTTATTTCTTCCCGCCGGTCGTCGTTGATGGCAAACTAAGGCCAAATCCGGGATTGCCGCCCTTGGATTCGAACTGCGTCACTACGAACGGCAACCCACTCGAGCGTCCCGAACATGCCACCGAATACGAGCTCGGCTTTTCGCATCTTTTTTCGAGCACGTCGAATCTCGACGTCTCGATCTATCGCTCGAATCTGCGCGACACGATCGAGAACTACTATCCGGGCGGCGGCTCGCAAAGCTTCTGCGACACCGAGCAAGGCTTTGCCTACGAGATACCGATCAACATCGGCAACGCGGTCTACGAGGGCGCCGAAGCGCGCTACAAAGAGGCGTTTCCGCGTTTGAACTTGACCGCGACATTTTCGTACGGTCTCAACGTCGCTTACCCGTATGCCCTTGGACCGTTCGTCTCGAATCCAACCTCCGGCGGTACGCTGATCGACTATCAGCAATTCTTGGGTGTCCCGCAGCAGCAAGGCTCGGCCGTCTTTACATGGGCTCGCAACGGTTGGCACGCATCAACCGCCTTTACTTTCGCCGGCAAAAATAACACGCTCAATCAATCGCCGTACACGCTGGTCGACGGCGCGATCGGAAAGAACCTCGGTCACCTCGATTTCACGATAGCCGCAACGAACATCTTCAACGCCGTGTCGGGACCATTTACTCTCTACGACGCGGGCGTTCCCTACCGCGGACTCTACGCGGGCGCATCAAACAATTCGTACCTCGCCGATATTCCGACCAACGCGCTCTTCGTCCAGCCCGGGGCGGTGCGATTCATCGTTACGTTCCACCAATGAGCGGCACGATGCAGGCTCTGCGCCTGCACGAGATTGCCGGCCCGCAGAGTCTGCGGATCGACGAGATTCCAGTCCCCGGCGTTCGAGACGACGAAGCCTTGGTTCGTGTTTCGGCGGCGGCCCTCAACCGTCGCGATCTCTTCATTACGCAGGGCCTCTATCCGAACATTCGCCTACCGATCACTCTCGGTTCCGATGCGGCCGGCACGGTCGCATCGCTCGGCGCGGTCGTCTCGAATCTCGAGGTCGGTGACGAAGTGGTTATCGACCCGCTGGTCGGATGGGGCGACGACCCGCGCGTTTGGGATGCGGCGCACGCAACGATTCTCGGCATGCCGCGTGACGGGACGTTCGCGAAGTACGTCGCGGTGCCGCTGGAAAACGTCTATCCCAAGCCTGCGCATCTTTCGATGGAAGAGGCCGCCGCGCTGCCGCTTGCCGGGCTGACCGCCTATCGCGCCGTCTTTACGCGCGGAGCGCTGCAACACGGTGAGACCGTCTTGATTACCGGCGTCGGCGGAGGCGTGCAAACTTTCGTCTTGCTCTTTGCCAAGCGGGCCGGAGCGCACGCGATCGTTACATCGAGCAGTGATTCAAAGCTCGAGCGGGCCCGCGCGCTTGGTGCCGACCTCGCGATTAACTACGTCACAGAACCGAACTGGCAGAAACTTTTGCGCTCGACGGGACCGATCGATCTCGTGGTCGACTCTTCGGGCGGCGAGACGCTGCGCAAGGCGCTCGACGCGATCCGCCCCGGCGGACGAATCGTCGTCTACGGCGGCACCAATGCCGAAGCGACGATCAAACTCTTTCCGCTCTTTTGGAAACACGTCACCATCTTGGGAACGTCAATGGGAAGTCCGCAGGACTTCCAAGCGATGCTCGAGCTCTTTCGCGACGGCTTACGACCCATAGTCGACCGCGTCTTTCCGCTGACCGACGCGAGCGTTCCGTTTGAACGCTTGGAGAACGCGGACCAGTTTGGAAAGATCGTCCTGCGAGTCTAAGACGCCGGCGGTGAGGATTCACCTAGCGGTCTTAATAATTTTAACAATACCAGCATCAGGAGGAGCGCCCCAACGCTCGGTTAGAAGAGTAGTCCTACCGGGGCTGCTATTGGTCGCCGTTGCTTTCTGCTTATTAAGGAGAAGGATCATGGCTCACATTGCCATTAGTCGGAGCGCGTTTGCCTTAACCGCTTCGGTCGCGTTTCTGTGCGCTTGTCAGGGCAGCGGCAACCTTGTTTCGCAAACCGCGCTCCCCAACACCGGATCGTCCGTGCTACATCATCAGACCTCGAGCGGCAAGATCCAGCACGTCGTCATCATCATTCAAGAGAACCGCTCGTTCAACAACCTCTTCATGGGCTATCCCGGAGCGACGACGCAGACTTACGGTTTAAACTCAAAGAACCAGCAAATTACCCTTGCGCCCGTGACGCGTGCGACGACCTGGGATCTCGAACACGACGCTCTCGGCTTCATAAAGTCGTGCCACGGCACCGGCAGCATACCGGGCACCAACTGTCAGATGAACGGCTTTAACAAGGTGAAATCGTACTGCGGAGTAGGGTCCGAACCGCCGTGTCCCAATGCGAATCCACCGTACAGCTACGTCCCGCAAACCGAAGTCCAACCGTACTGGGACATGGCGAGCCAGTATGTCTTAGCCGACGAGATGTTTGCCTCCGATTTCGACATCAGCAGCTTCGAATCGCACCAGTACATCATCGCCGGTGTCAACCCGAATGCGTCGGTCAACTCTCCCGACGGCTTATGGGGTTGTACCGGCGGCCCCGGCGATCAAATTCCGGTCCTGGGAGCCAATCGCCAGTTCAGACACTACGAGAACGAAGTCCCGTGCTGGGATCCGACGACGCTCGGCGATGAGCTCGACGCTGCAAGCCTATCTTGGGCTTTTTACGCGACGAAGGTCAAAGGAGCCGGCAGCTTCGCTTGCAATCCCGCCGGCCTTGATGTGAACGCGGGAAAAGGGCGCACTGGCCTTTGGAGCGCCTATCAGGCAATCCATCACATTTGCTACGGTGCCGATTGGAGCAACGTCATCGGGCCGCCGTCGCAGTTCTTCACCGATATTGCGGCTGGAAAGCTTGGTGCGGTGACGTGGATTACGCCGACGTACGCAAACTCCGACCATGGCGGTTCAGGATCGAAGACGGGACCATCGTGGGTTGCATCGCTGGTCAATGCAATCGGCGAATCGCAGTTCTGGGACTCGACGGCGATTTTCATATTCTGGGACGATTCGGGAGGCTGGTACGATCCCGTCGCTCCGCCTTACGCCGATAACGACGGTCTCGGCTTCCGCCTTCCGCTTTTGA
>JAMXLG010000248.1 GCA_024281135.1 Vulcanimicrobiia bacterium
CACCGAGATGCCGGTCGATGAGGACCATCAAGAGGACGGCGGTGAGCGAGGGAAACGCGATGAGAATCAGGAGCGCGGTGGCGATGATCTCCCAAGTGAAAATCGGAACGCGCCACATCGTCATGCCTGGCGCTCGCAAGAGGAAGATGGTTGTGATCAGGTTGAGGGCCGTGAGAATCGTCGAGATGCCGGCCATCAATACGCCGATGGTCCAAAAATCGCTACCGGCGCCCGTTCCTTCGCTGATCGTTGAGAGCGGCGCATAATTCGTCCAGCCGTTCGCGCTTGCGCCGCCGTAAGTAGCAAAGCCGAGGAACATAATGATGCCGCCCAAGATGAAAAGCCACAGCGACGTTGCGTTCAAACGTGGAAACGCCATGTCGGGCGCGCCGATCTGGAGCGGAACGATGTAATTGGCGAGCCCAATACCGAACGGAGCGATGACGAAAAAGATCATCGCGGTTCCGTGAAGCGTGAAGATCTGATTGTAGAGGTGGGGAGCGAGTAGTGTGTTGTCTGGGCGGGCAAGCTGCGCGCGGATCATCATGGAGAGAATGCTCGACGTGACGAAAAACGTCATCGTCGCAACGATGTACATGATGCCGATCTTTTTGTGGTCGGTCGCCGTGAGCCATGCGATCACGGTTTGATTGCTCCATTGGAAGCGATGTACCGGTCGTATGCGTCATCGGCAACGACGTGGACATAAAACGTCATGAGCGCGTGGTCCAAACCGCAGAATTGCGCGCAACGGGAGAGATACGACCCCGTCCGGCTCGGCGTGATATCGAAGACGTTGGTCATGCCGGGAATTGCGTCGCGTTTGAAGAGGAAGGCCGGAACCCAGAACGAGTGGTTGACGTCGGTGGTCGCGAGATCGATCTCGGTCGTGCGATTCACTGGGAGGTAGAGCGTGGGCGGCTGCAGCGGGGTGCCCGTCGTTGTAATACGATCTCCGTTATAGCCGAAACGCCACGACCATCGGAATGCCGTCGCACTGACGCGGTTTTCGGGATGCGCGACCACGTGGTCGACCGGCATTTCGTCATGGAATGTGACGAGGAAGAGTCCGATTACGATGAGCAGCGGAATGACGGTGTAGGTAATTTCGAGGGGCGTATTTCCGGTAAAGTGATGCGCATCGTGGTGTCGCTCACGACGGTAGGCAATGATGCACCACAAGATTGCTCCGTACACATAGATGCCGACAAAAGCACCCGCGCAAATAAAGACGATCCAGCTCTGCTGCATCGCGCCGGCTTGCGCAGTCATGGCATGAGTCAACCACCACACATCGGCGCTTTACCCAACCGCGTATAAGAATTCGCGCACGGGGGTAGCATTGAGTGTGTCCAGTTCTGCGCAAGGCAACGCTCGTCAACGGCCGCTCCCCATTCGAGCGCATCCGCTGGTCTTTGGGACCGTCCTCTTTCTTGCTTCAGAACTCATGTTTTTCGCTGCGCTCTTCGCGTCATATTACGATTTGCGCGCGAATCGCGCAGCGTGGCCGCCGCCCGGCGTGCATCTCGACGTTCCCGAATCCATCGTCGGCACGCTGCTGCTGTTTGTTGCAAGCGTCGTTATGGTCTTTGCAACGAAGGCGATGGACAGACAACGGATGACGGCGGCGAGTTGGTGGACGGCGACGGCGATCATCGCGGCACTTCTGTTTATTGGGCTCTCGATCCACGGGTATATCGACAACACCTTTACGATTTCGTCGAACGCTTACGGCTCGATCTATTACGCGATGACGGGCTTCCATCTCATGCACGTCACCGTCGGGGTTGGAATTCTGCTCGCGTTGCTCATTGGCATGCGCAGTGGCGCGCTTCGTGTTTACCATCGCGAGGGCGCCGAAGCGATGACCTATTATTGGCACTTCGTCTTCATCGTTTGGGTAGGAATCTGGGCGACGATTTATCTCGTGCAATGATTGTCAAAGAACGCGTGATCGCCGCAACGCTGCTGCTCGCAATGTTCGGAGCAGCGCTGTTCATTATATCGTACGTTTTGGGCGGAAACCGCCTCTACGAAGGACTTTCGCTCGCGCTTTCCGCGGCCGGTTTATGCGGCGCCGCAATTGGCTGGGCGTTCTGGATTCTTCCGAAGGAACAAGTCGAAGACGAGCGCGACGAATATCCGTCCGATCCGTGGGACCGTGCGGCGGAAGACGTCGAGGCGAAGAGCGCGATTGTTGACGTTACGCGCAAGCGGGTTCTCACGCGCATGCTCTATGCAGCACTCGGCTTTTTCGGCATCGCGTTGATCGTGCCGATTCGATCGCTCGGACCCGGCACGATCGATTCGGCGTTTCATACCAAGTGGCGCAAAGGCTTGCGCCTACAGCGCGAGGACGGAACGTTCGTAAAAGCCTCCGACCTCAATGTGGATTCCGTCGTGACGGTTTTCCCCGAAGGCGCAATCGGAGACGCTCAATCGCAAACCGTGTTGATTCATACCTCCGATGGCTATCTCGCATATTCAAAGGTTTGCACGCATGCGGGCTGTCCCGTTGCGCTGTACCGTACGACCGCGAAGCAACTGATGTGTCCGTGCCACCAGTCCGTATTTGACGTTATGCGTGAAGGCGCGGTCGTTTCAGGACCAGCTGACCACGCGCTTCCGCGTCTCCCGATCGAGGTAAGTGCGGACGGTTACGTGCGCGCAACGGGCGATTATCCGGAACCGGTGGGACCCGGATTCTGGGAGCGTTCATGATCGCTCGTTTCCTCGATTGGGTAGACGATCGTCTAGGTACGGCGCACTTCGTTAGCCATGCGTTGCGCAAAGCGTTTCCGGATCACTGGTCGTTCATGCTCGGCGAAATAAACGCGTACACGTTCCTCATATTGCTGGCGACAGGTACGTTTCTCGCGTTGTTCTTCGACCCTACGGCCGCGAAGATGACCTACCGCGGGCCCTACGCGCTGCTCGACGGAACGAGCGTTTCGCATGCCTACAACTCCGCGATGAGGTTGAGCTTTGAAGTGAACGGCGGCCTTTTGATTCGCCAGGTACATCATTGGGCCGCTCTGATCTTCGTCGCCGGAATCTTCACGCACATGGGACGCATCTTTTTTACCGGGGCGTTTCGCAAGCCGCGCGAGATCAATTGGCTGATCGGACTTGCGCTGTTGATACTCGCGATGTTCGAGGGTTTTGCGGGCTACTCGATGCCGGACGATCTCCTGAGCGGCGTAGGCCTGCGCATCGCCGTGTCGATTCTGCTTTCCGTTCCGTTCGTGGGTGCGTATCTCACATCGTTGCTGGCCGGCGGCGTCTTTCCGGACTCCGCCGTCATGTTGCCGCGATTGTTCGTCACGCATGTGTACTTGGTTCCGGCTGCGCTCGCGGCCTTGATAACCGTCCATCTTGCGATTGTGTGGCGGCAGAAGCACACGCAATTCCCCGGGCCCGGACGCAGCGAGCAAAACGTCGTCGGCACGCCGCTCTTTCCGCGTTACGCCGCGAAGTCGATGGGTTTGCTTGCCGCGATCGTTGCAATCACGTTTGCACTTGGGGCGATCGTCCAGATCAATCCGATCTGGATTTGGGGCCCCTACGAACCGTGGCAAGTCCTCAGTCCGGCGCAGCCCGATTGGTACGTTGGGTGGCTCGATGGCGCGTTACGAATCGGACCGCCGGTGGCGTTTCATTTCTTCGGGCGCATGATTCCGTCGCCGTTTTGGATGGCGGTACTGCTCCCCGCGATCTTGTTTCTCTTCATCGCCGCGTGGCCGTGGATCGAAGCGGTATGGCTCAACGACCGCCGCTCTCACCACTTGTTGGATCTTCCGCGTAACGCTCCGCTGCGCACCGCTATCGGTTTCGCGGTAGCTGTTTTTTGTGTCGGCTTAATGCTCGCAGGGAGTGGCGACGTGCAAGCGCGATACGTCCACGCACCGATTACCGCGGTCACGGAATTCTATCGTCTTTGGTGTTTGATCGCGCCGATTGCGGCGTTCTTCGTGACGTACGGATTCTGCGTCGAACTCCGAGCCCGTTCGGGAGTGCATGAGGCGCCGCGCGTACGTTTGCGCCGCAATGCGGAGGGCGGATTCGACGAGGAGCCGATCGCGTGAACTTGGCGTCGGTGTTGTACATCATCGCAGCAGTGGGAATGCTCGCGGCCGCGTTGTCGCCCCAGATCGACGCTCGCGCTGATGCGGCGTTTTCGTGGCACATGGCGCAGCATCTTGTGCTGCTCTTCCTTGTCCCGTTCTGCCTCGTCGCCGCGCGTCCGTTTCAATTATTCTCGGCTTTCGCGCGGAAGGGTGTTGTCGCGAGAGTGGTTCGGGTGACGCGCCCGATGCACGTTGCTGCACATCCGGTTGTTGCGCTTGCGTTCTTTGGTGCGACGATGTGGGCAACGCATTTCTCGGGACTGTACGAATTGGCGCTCGAACATACGTGGGCTCACGTCGCAGAACATACACTGTACTTGAGTGCCGGCGTGCTCTTTTGGTTGCCGGTGCTCGCGCCACAACCTTTGCGACCGCTTCCGTACCCGATGCGATTGCTCTATCTCTTCGTCGCGTTACCGCAAGGTGCGTTGCTCGCGTTTGCGCTTGCGAGCGGGCATCGCGCGCTCTACCCCCACTACGCGCAGCTCAACGGAACCGCAGCGGCGCTCGCCGACCAAACTACTGCAGCCGCGGTCATGTGGATCGCCGGCGGGCTGATCGTCTTCGTTGCGTTTCTTGCAACGCTCGGCGTCTGGGCTGCGCGCGAAAACGCTGCTGACGAGCGCCTGGCTGGATTCCCGTGAGTCCGCCTGTATACTGTGTTGATGAGCGTGCGCATTGGCGATTTATGGTCCGATGTTCCGCGGTTACCCGACGTGCGCATTACTGCGGGCGATCTTTACGTTCGGTTTCCTACGCTGCGCTCCGCTGAACGCACTCGAGAACACTTGGCCGGAGCACGTTACGATGTATGGTCGTATACCGACGATCCGTATCTGATCGCGATGCCGGGCGTCGACGCCCTTACCGCTTTACGCTGCATCGTTGAAATCTCGACGCCTCCCGAGCGCGAGGATACGCTGGCGGTGTTGCGTCCCTCGGGTTCGGCGCTGGACTCTGTCGACAAGCTCTCCGCACTTTCGATTGAATGTTTGTGCAATCGCTTGTCTGCGGACTGGTTGATCGACCTGCTGCGCCAACGGGAGCTCACGTCGGTGTTTCAGCCGATCGTCGAAGCTGACGACACGGAATCCGTCTACGGCTACGAAGCACTTGTGCGCGCAAGCCCCGATCGCGAAGGCATGGATACGCGGCGGATGTTCTCCATCGCCGAAAGCGCACATCTTATGTCGCAGTTAGATGCGCTTGCGATGCAAACGGCGTTTACGAATGCAGCGGAAATGGACGTCAAGAAGACTATCTTCGTCAATTGCTCGCCGGCGCACATGCACGAACCGCAGACGCGGGTTGCGGAAGCCGCTGAATACTGTCGCGAGCTAAAACTCGAGCCGCACAACGTTGTCCTCGAAGTTGTCGAGACCGAACGCCACGACCGCGACCACTTGCGCGCGTTCGTGCATGCGTGCCGGAAGCACCATTTTCTCGTCGCACTCGACGACCTCGGTTCCGGCTATTCGTCGCTGACAGTGTTGGCTGATCTCCGCCCCGATATCCTCAAATTCGACCGCGACCTGGTTCGCTCCATCAACACCGACCCGTATCGCGCGTTGATCGTAAATCGATTGCTTGAAGCGTCGCGCGTGCTCGGCCTTCCAAGCGTTGTTGAAGGCGTTGAAACAAAAGCCGAACTTGACTGGGCAGCTGCAAACGGCGCAACGTACGTTCAAGGAAACTTCACGGGGAAACCGGCTGAGCGGCCATAACGTCCCAGAAAATTGACTACCCGAACTAAATGAGCATCGCCTCGGCAACGGCTTGATCTTCGCTCCAGGTCGTGCCGTCAGTCATGAGTTGGGCAAGCTGATCTTCGCCGAGCGCTTCGCGTAGTACCGGAAGCATCGCATCGTATTCTTGTTGTTCGGTGTATTCGCGCAACGCTTCGAGTCCTACGATTCGTTCGTCGACGTAACCGAGGATGCGCGCTGCGCGGCGACGGTCTTCGATGACTGGAGCATCACTGCTCTCGCGCAATGCAGCAATCGCCGCGAGATGCTGCAGCGTCCACGCGAGTCCCACAGACCATTGCATATCGTGATTTGCGACGAGCGCCTCTCGCGCCGCAGTGCGCGCGTCATCGTACCGGCGCAATGCTACGAGATACGCTGCCTTGTTGTATCGCGCATGTGCAACAAGACGGGCATCCCCGAAAGCACGCAATACCGCAACCGCTTCGTCGACAAGGCGCACCGCCGCGACCGCCTCTCCGCCGCGAAACTCCACCTCGGCCAGATTTAACGCGACACCTGCGGTCAATCGCTCCGCACCGACAACTCGCGCGGCTGCCAACGCCTCGCTGTAGCGTTGTCGCGCACCGTGGAGATCACCGCTCAACAGGCGCGCGATTGCCAAATTTTGCAGGACGACCGATGTGCGCGCACCTACTGACCGAGCCGCCTCCAAAGCCTGCCCCAGTAGCGCCTCTCCCTCTGCGATCTCGCCGAGAAAGATCTTCGCCCGACCAATCTGACCGAGCGCTTGAGCTACGCCACGCGGATCGGCAAGCTCGCTGTAGCGCGCCAATGCTCGCTCTGACGCTGCGAGACACGCCTTGTACTGGTTGAATGAATTCGCAAACTGAGCTTCCGCGAGATCGAGCGCGGCAACGACCGCGACCGGCGCATCCGCGCCGGCTCGCTGCTGCGCGGCTTGCACCCAGCGTCGCCCCTCCGCTGCACCGAAAAAAATCCAAGCTGGGCGCAGCGCACCCGCCATGCTCTGACCGAGCAACGCCTCACCGCGCGGACCGAACGCCCAGGAAAGCGCTGCGCGAAAATTCTCTAGCTCCGGCTCGACCGACGCGAACCACGCGCGATCCGGCGTGGTGTCATAGGCGTCGTCGAGCCGCACTGCCAGTGCCAAAAACGCGCGGGCGTGTGCTCGCGCCACCGTATCTTCCTCGCCGGCGTCGGTCATTTTCTCGCGCGCGTACCGGCGGGTCGATTCCAAGAGGCGATAGCGTCTCGCGCTCGCCGATTGCTCTGTTTGCACGAGCGACTTGTCTACGAGCGCGGAGAGCAGATCGAGCATCACGATCTCATCTATCTCGCCGTCATTGCACACGGCCGCAGCTGTCTCTAGCGAAAAGCTGCCGGCGAAGATCGAGAGCTTTCGAAACAGCGCGCGTTCGTCGGCCGAGAGCAGATCGTAACTCCAATCGATCAGCGCCCGCATCGTGCGATGGCGCGGCAGCGCGCCGCGATCCCCCGCAGTGAGCAAGCGAAACCGCTCGTCCAACTTCTTCGCGAGTTCACGTGGTGAGAGTACCTTGACCCGCGCCGCGGCTAGTTCGATGGCAAGCGGTATTCCATCGAGCCGGCGGCATATCTCCGCGACGTGCGGCGCACTCTCAACAGTTAAGAAAAAGCGGTTGTCCGCGGAGACTGCCCGATCGCTAAAGAGTTGCACGGCGCCGTACTGCGACATCTCAACTGCCGATAGCAACTCTGAGCTTGACGGCACGGGAAGCGACGGCAAGCGAAAGATCTGCTCACCTGCGATACTCAAGCTTTCCCTGCTGGTTGCGATAATCCGAACATCGGTACATTCACGTAAGATCGCAGCAATTACGCGACGTGCCTCCTCAATCACGTGCTCGCAGTTATCGAGGATAAGAAGCAAACGCTTACGCTTGAGATGTGCAAGCAATGTATCGAGCATCGGATGATTCGGCGTCTCTTGTACCTTCAGTGCGCGCGCAATGACGCTAGTCACCAGCGTCGGATCGGAGGTCGGCGCGAGTTCGGCAAGCCAGACGCCGTCGACAAAGTGGTCAAGCTCGTCTCTCGCGACCCGAATCGCGCAGCGCGACTTGCCGACACCGCCCGTTCCGACCACCGTGACAAGCCGGTACGATCGAAGCTTTTCTTGTATCTCTGCTACCACGCTCTCACGCCCTACGAAGGACGTGAGTTGCGGTGGGAGATTGTTCGACGGAAACTCATCCGGCGAATCGGGGAATGCGCGAGGTCCGCGCGCCCGCGTCAGCTTTGCGGCCTCTTCGAGTTGATGGCGCGAGTCGTCGCCAAGCGCGAGAGCGGCAATCAAAAGATCAAGGGTCGCTCTCTGCGGAGCATGCCGCTCGTCGCGTTCAAGGTAACCAATCGCATCGACGCTGACACGGGCGCGCTTCGCGAGCGCCTCCTGGGACAGGCCGGCGGCGACCCGATAGCGTTTCAGCAAGTGTGCGAAGCTCTCGGCCATGGTCCAAGGTCACTTCGTCAAACTACATGAGCATCGCCTCGGTAACGGCTTGATCTTCGCTCCAAGTCCTGCCTTCGGTCATGAGTTGCGCAAGCTGATCTTCGCCGAGCGTATCGCGCAGCAACGGAAGCATTGCATCATATTCTTGTTGTTCGGTGTATTCGCGCAACGCTTCAAGCGCTGTAAGGCGCGCGTCGGCGTACCCGAGAATGCACGCAGCGCGGCGACAATCTTCCAGCTTCTGCACATCAGTGCCCGGACGTAACGCACCGATGGCAGCCAGACGCTGAAAAATCCACGCCAGGCCTACGGGCCATTGCAAATCGCGCGCGGCCGAGAGCGCCTCTCGCGCCGCACTGCGCGCCTCATCGTACCGGCGCAATGCTACGAGATACGCTGCTTTGTTGTATCGCGAATGTGCAAGAAGACGAGTGTCCCCGAAGACGCTCAACACCGCAACCGCTTCGTCGACGAGGCGCAGCGCAGTGGCCGCGTCTCCGCCGCGATACTCCGCCTCCGCCAGATTACTCGCAGTGGCCGCCGCGTATCGATCGGCCCCAACGGATTGCGCGACTGATAGCGTCTCGCTAAAGCGTTGTCGCGCTCCGGGAAGATCGCCGGCGAACTGCCGCGCGAATGCTAGACTCAACAGCCCGAACATGACTGATCTACGCGCGCCAAATGACCCGACTACTTCTAAGGCTCGTTGCGTCAGGGCCTCACCTGCGGGAATGTCGCCGATATTAATCTGGGCGCGGCCGATCTGCAGTTCTGCCGCAGCGATACCGAACCGATCGTCGAGCTCGCGGTAGCGCGCCAACGCGCGTGTGCCCGCTTCTAGACTCGCCTTGTGCTCGGTGAGCGCCGAAGCAAACGAGGCTTGAGCGAGATCGAGCGCGGCCACGGCTGCGGCGGGCGTATTCGAAGTGACGCGCTGCTGCGCGGCCTCCACCCAACGCCTCCCCTCGGCCGCACCGAACAGAGTCCAGGCCGGACGCAGCCCGCCAGCCATGCGCTGCCCGAGCAGCGCGTCACCATGCGGACCGAACGCCCAGGAAAGCGCTGCGCGAAAATTCTCCAACTCCGGCTCGATTCGCGCGAACCACTGCCGATCCGGGGTGGTGTCATAGACGTCATGGAGCTCCTCTACTATCGTCGCGAACGCGCGTGCATGAGCGCGCGCCACCGCGTCCTCCTCGCCGGCATCGCGGAGTTTCTCACGCGCGTATTCCCGCGTCGACTCCAAGAGTCGATAGCGCGTGTCAACTCCCACGACTTCCGTTTGCACGAGCGATTTGTCGACGAGCGATGAGAGCAGATCGAGCACCACGATCTCATCCATCTCGAAGTCGCCGCACATGGCCCCGACTGTCTCCAGTGTGAAGCCGCCGGCGAAGATCGAGAGCTTTCGAAAGAGCGCGCCTTCGTCGTCCGCGAGCAGGTCGTAACTCCAATCGATCAGCGCCCGCATGGTGCGATGGCGCGGCAGCGCGCTACGATCTCCCGCGGTGAGCAAGCGAAACCGCTCGTCCAATTTCTGCGCGAGTTCGAGTGCCGAGAGTACCTTTATTCTCGCCGCGGCAAGTTCGATGGCGAGTGGTATTCCATCGAGCCGTCGGCAAATCTCCGCAACGTGTGGCGCACTTTCAATGGTCAAGATAAAGGCGTTGTCGGCGGAGAGTGCGCGATCGGTAAAGAGCTGCACGGCACCGAACTGCGACAAGTTGTCTGCGGATGGCAACTCTGAGGTTGACGGCACCGGAAGCGACGGCAAGCGATACGCCTGCTCACCTGCGATATTCAAGCTTTCCCGGCTGGTAGCGAGGATGCGGACATCGGGACAACCATGTAAGATCGCTGCGACAACACGACGCGCTTCGTCAATCACGTGCTCGCAGTTGTCGAGGATAAGGAGCAAACGCTTGCGCTTGAGATGCAAAAGCAACGTATCGAGTATCGGACGATTAGGCGCCTCTTGTATCCTCAACGAGCGCGCAATGACGCCGGCGACGAGCGCGGGATCAGAGATCGGTGCAAGTTCCGCTAGCCAAAAGCCATCGCCAAAGCCGTCGAGTGCTTCAGCGGCGATCTTAATCGCACAGCGCGTCTTCCCGGCTCCGCCCGTTCCAACCACCGTGACAAGCGGAGACGACTGAAGCAGTTCTTTGATCTCTTCTACCACGCTCTCTCGGTCCACAAAAGACGTGAGTTGCGCCGGGAGATTGTTCGGCGGAGACTCCGCCCGCGGATCGGAAAATGCACCGCGTCGTTGCGCTCGAGGTCCGCGCGCTCGCGCCAGCTTTGCGACTTCTTCGATTTGCCGGCGCGAGTCGTCGTCAAGCGAGAGCGCAGCAATCAAAAGGTCGAGCGTCGCTTTGTGCGGAGCATGCCGTTCGTCGCGCTCGAGGTAGCTAATCGTATCCACACTCACGCCGGTGCGCTCCGCCAGGGTCTCCTGGGACAGACCGGCGGCGACCCGATGGCGTTTCAGCAAGTGTGCAAAGCTTTTTGCCATGCTCTAAAGTATTGTTTGCTATGGGTTCTCGCGAGTTGCAGATTGAAGCACGGGAATGCCATCTTCGACGTGCACGACGAAGTATATCGGACTGCAGCAGACGGGGCAGTCCTCGACAAAGCTCTGTCGATTTCCGCCGCTCGCGTCGAAGCCCACATAGTTTTCTTCGCCGCAATAGGGGCACGTGTAAGGGACTTCATCCTCGAGCGACAACGCGATACCTCGTTTTCGTGCTAACAGTATTATAATGGAAGCGATGCCGGACGATGAATTGGTGCTCCTAGCCGCTGCCTATTTGCACGTACCAAGTCGCCGCTTGAGAGCGCTTGCCAGGGCTCAAGACCGCGACCTCAAGGAGTGGATCGCCGGCGATAGCTCGCGCAAAGTCTCGCATGCGCGTCATCAAGCACGCGAGGCCGTTCACCGACTGCAGCGTCTGCATGCGACACTGGTCACGATCGTGGACCCGGCGTATCCCAGCGGGCTACTCGACCTGGAGGATCCGCCGGCGTTTCTCTGCGTGCGCGGTACCATACCTAGCGCCGGCATCGCGATCATCGGAAGTAGGAATCCACCAGGGCCCGCTGCCGAATTTGCTCGCGAGCTCGCTGCAAAGTGCGGCGTGGCGGTCGTGAGCGGTTTGGCATTGGGAATCGATGCCGCAGCGCACGCCGGTGCGATCGAAGCCCAGCTTCCGACGATTGCCTATGTCGGCACGGGACTTGGTATCACGTATCCTCCCGAGCACCGAGCGCTCGAAGACGAGATTGTCGCGCGTGGCGGTGCGATTGCGACCGAAAGGCTTCCTGACGAAGCGGTTACGAAATCGTCGCTCGTCCATCGCGACCGGCTACAAGCTGCGCATGCACGAGCAACTGTGCTAATTGCAAGTGAGATCGACGGCGGCGCGATGCAAACAATGCGCTTTGCAAAGGACCTCGGGCGGACGCGTTTCGTGCTCGACGCCGGAGCTGCGCTCGGCTACGCCGGGAACGCGCAAGCGCGCCGTGACGGAGCGATTCCGATTCCGTTCGCGGTCGATGCGGCGATCAAGAAGATCAATCAGGACGTTACTGGGGCTCGATTCGCATCTGCGCGAGGCGTTGCACATCTCCGAGAAAGTTGATCGCGGTGATGCGGTTGCCTTCGAATGTGAACGTAAACGCGACTCGGGTTTGACCGCCTGAACGCCACACGAGGCCGGGTTCACCGTCGAGCATTGCAAATTGCGCTGCTTGTGCACGGCCCGCAAAGGTCTTCGCGACGGCATGCGCACCGTTGGCCTCCGGTTCTGCACCGAATGAAACGACCGTAGCATCGGCGCGCAATATCGCGTTCGGATCGAGCAGCCGCAACAATTCTTCGAAGTTTCCCTCGCGCGCCGCATCGAGAAACGCACGTACGATATCCTCGCGAGCCCGTGCTCCCTCATTCGCGCTAATGCCGCGAACGCGCCGGCGCGCGCGGCTTGCGAGTTGGCGCGTTGCATCAGCCGATTTTCCGAGCACCTGCGCGATTTGGTCGAATGGAATGTCGAAGAGGTCGTGCATCACGAATGCCACGCGTTCGGCGGGTCCCAATGTGTCGAGCACGATCATGAGCGCTGCGCCGATCGAATCAGCGAGCATCGCTTCGTCTTCCGGGCCGGCTGCAGGTTCGATCGCGGATTCGGTGTGCGTGACTTCGAGCGGCTCTTCGCGTTTGGCTTTTCTCGAACGCAGCGCGTCAAGGCAGACGCGAGAGACGACCGTCGTGAACCAGCCACCGATGTTTTCAACGCCCGCGGTACCGGCACGATCGATCCGCAGCCATGCGTGCTGCAGCGCGTCTTCGGCTTCGACACGCGATCCGAGCATCCGATAGGCAACCGCCTCCAGATGCTCGCGACGCGCTTCGAACTGCTCTGCGAGATAGTCTGAATCGTTCATCATCTCGATGACGGAACGGACTCCTCCGATGTGACGAAGAGTTTAGCAAGAGGCGTGCCGGCGAACTTTTCGCCCATCAAGCGTGCGAAGAGCAATACGGAGCTGCGCGGCCGGTGGTTCACCACGAGGTGCTGGGTTTTTCCCTCGGCGTTGCGATGAACGGTGACGACAACTTTGGTAGGCTCGCCCTGAATCTCGCAGGTGTATTCTTCGATGAATCCATCGTCGCCGAAATCGCCGGTGAAGCTGAACTCCTGATGCTTGTACTCTTCGCGCGCCGCAACCACAATTGCGTGGACCGCTTCCGCGCCGTGCGCGACGCCTTGCATCGCTGCGCCCTCTCCTGTAACGTCGTCGGCCAAGTCGTCCAGCCACAACGGATAATAGGGGCGTCCCAGATATGACATGCGTTTCTCCTTCACAACCCGGCCGCGAGCCGGGATAAGCGTTCTATTGGGCAACGATAACGCCGCCCTGGACAGACGTCTGTGAAGCGACGGACCACATTCGAACTGTATGAAGAACTGTATGAAGCGTGCCTGTGAAGGAACAACGCTCGATCCTACCATTGCTCCATGATCACAGCGCAATTGGAGCAACGCGGCGCGATTCCGACTCTTCTCAAGCAGTGGCGTCGCCGGATCGACCCCGGTACTACGATGCTCGGAGAACACCGTCGCCTGAATTCACGGCATGGAAAGGCCGTCTCGCAGGAAGAACTCGCCGAAGCCATCGGCGTTAGCCGCGAGTGGTACGCCTGCCTCGAATCGGGGGCTAAGCGGCCGTCCGTTCCAGTGCTTGACCGCCTCGCAACAGCGTTAAATGCGAGCGCGCAGGAACGCGTGACACTGTTCCAACTCGCGGTTCCCGCCTTGCAAAACTTTTTTGCCGTGGTCATGCGGTGTCCGAACTGCGACGCCATTTCAACGAGCCGGAGTATGTCATGTTGATCTTTCGTTCCGTTGCCGACGCCCTGCAAGCCGGCTATCACGTCTACGACCGTACGAAGACGGGCTATCTCGTACGCATCAGGACAGAGCGCGGCTGGGCGCTCGCACTTGTCGAGCTTGTTTTTTGACGCTTTACTCGAGCGCTGCGAGCGCTACTGCATGGGCTTCCGACGCGCTCATCGATGACCCATCAGCTTCGGCAGTTGCAAGCTCCTGCGAGACGAGTTGCTCTTGAAGCGACAAGCATAGGCGGTCATAGGCGTCCTGTTTCATGAGGTTGCGGCGAAATCCGGAATGCACGACGCTACGAACAAATCCGAGGAGCTTTGCCGCAGTATCAGTGCGACCACGAAGAGCAAGATACAGAGCCGTG
Organism: Vulcanimicrobiia bacterium; assembly: GCA_024281135.1. The sequence goes on from JAMXLG010000248.1 coordinate 14,115, forward strand.
ATCTCCAGTGCGCTGTGCATCGTACTCTCGCCGACAGGCAGATCGGCGAGGAGGGATTTTAACGACTGCATGGCGCCTTCGAGATCACCCTCATCAAGCCGAAGTATGGCAAGGCGCTCGAGCGCGTTCTGCCGGACGATGGGGTACGTTTGGAACTCGTCTGCCATCATTCGTTCCGCGTACTCGAGTGCTAGGTGCTTATTGCCCACCGCGTATTCCAGCGTTGAATATCGGCTGTAACAGTAGAGCGCGATCCACAAACGTTCACCAAGCGCGAGCGCGAGCGTTTCTGCCGTCGCGACATCTTCGCGCGCGTCGTCAAATCGGCGTTGGGCCATGCGGAGGTCGTGTCTATTCGCTAGAAATGAAAGACGAAGCGCGGAATCGTTCAACGCTTCGAAAGCCAATAGTTCGGAAGCGCGCTGAGCGGAGCGATCCGCTTCGGCCAGCATTCCATGCATCGCTAAAACCGCGGTGAGCACGATATGCAAGCGTACCTTTGCGCGGTCGTCACCGAATTGCTCGCACAGCCGAACGGCACGGTCGACCTTGTCGAGAACGACCGGTTCCCGCTGAGCGTGAAGGATGAACTTCGTCAGCAGACGCGAGAGAAGAAGCGGATGTCGTGATTCGTCGAGGCGCTCGATAGCGTCGTCGAGCAATCGCCGGTGTTCTCCCGGACGACCGATATAGTCCCAGAGGGGAGAAAAGCTGCAGAGAATTTCGGCCGCGAATACTCGGTCCTCTTGCAGTGGCGCGTCAAGCGCCCAGGCAATTGCGCTACGCAAGTTTTCGATATCGCCGAGCAGCGAAACCGCATGTTCGCGCGATATGACTGCGTCTTCGAAATCTTGGGCAAGACGAGCGAACCATTGCACGTGCCGCCGCGCCGCCGCCGTATACCTCTCCATTTCGTGCAGCCGTTGTAAGGCGAATGTTCGGACGGACTCCAGCAAAGAATAACGTACTCTGCCGTCTAGGCTCTCGACGTTCACAAGCGACTTATCTACAAGTGCTGACAGACATTGCACTACAAGAGAGCCGCTTAGATCATCACCGGCGCAGACGGCCTCAGCTGCAGCAAGCGTAAATCCGCCCGCAAACACCGAGACGTCACACAACAAGCTTTGCTCTTGCGCCGTCAGAAGTTCAAAACTCCAGCGAATGGCGGCGTTTACCGTTTGTTGTCGAGCCGGTAAGTCCCGACGGCCGGACGGCACGTCGAATTCTTGGTGCAAGCGGTCCCGAAGTGTTTCAATGCCGAGGAGAGGGACGTGCGCCGCAGTCAGTTCGATGGCGAGCGGTATGCCGTCAAGCCGTCGAACGATGTCGACGACCGCAGGCAGATTTCTTGAATCGAATGTGAGGTGCGACGACAGCGCTTGGGCGCGTTGCGTGAAAAGATCGATCGCCGAGGACTCCGCAAGCGAGGGTAAGCGATAGACGAACTCGCCTGCCACATTGAGCCGTTCGCGGCTGGTCGCGAGAATTGTGATGTGCGGGCAACGGCTCAAAATCGCGTCTGCGGCCTGTGCTGCATTTGCAATCACGTGCTCGCAGTTGTCGAGAATCAGGAACATGCGCCGGTTCGCGAGCGCCCGAGATAACGTGTCGATCGATCCGGCGCTGCCGGTCAGAGGCGGTTGGATTGTATAGGCAATCTTGGATACGATGAATTCGCCGTCGGTAAGCGAGGCTAAGTCGGTAAACCACGCTTCCTCCCAAGAACGACCCAGAAGTTGCGTCGCCGCTTCAATCGCGACGCGCGTCTTTCCGACTCCACCGGAACCGGTGATCGTTACTAATCGCGACCGATCTACGAGCTTGAGAATATCGGCAATGTCGGCATCGCGACCGACGAACGAGGTACGCTCGGCGTGAAGATTATGCGACGCCGCACCGCCGGCCGGTTTACCACGTCCCGTTTTGCGCGCGTCCTTAAGTGCGGAGCTTTCCTCCGGGTCGAGATTTAGGGCCTTTGCAAGAAGCGAAAGGGTGCTTTGATACGGCGCTTGGCGAATGCCGCGCTCGAGCGCGCTGACCGCAGCGGGACTTATCCGCGCTTTCTCGGCCAGGTCGCTTTGCGAAAGTCCGGCACGGATCCGGTATTCTCTGAGCAGCTCCCCAAACGTAGACACGATAAGTCTCCCATGCGCACATTAGACTGGGAGTGCCTTGTACACCTTTGGTTCACTGCTTGTCGTCGCGCAATTTGCTACTTCTAGTGACGTCGCGCTCCTGGAAGCGCGGCAAACATCGACGTAAGGAGCAGATACGTGAACTTAAGAACTTGGATTTTCGTTGCAGCGCTGGCGATCGCGTCAGCTACGTCCGCTAATGCGGCGCCTTCACCGGCCCAGCAATTGGGTTTTGCAGATCACTCGGTGATCGCGAACGGCGTCCGGTTGCACTACGTCACATTCGGCAAAGGCGATCCCGTGTTGCTTATCCCGGGTTGGCCTGAAAGCTGGTATGCGTGGCGTTCGGTCATGAAGCAGTTGGCTGCTTCCGGGCGCGAAGCATATGCGCTGGATCCGCGTGGGTTCGGCGATAGCGATGCGCCGGGCAGTGGCTACGATCTCGCCACATCTGCAAAAGATATTCATGCGTTTATCGAGGCCGCCGGCCTTGCGCGCGGCGGCGGCATCGACATCATCTCGCACGACATCGGAAACTGGATCGCGTTCGCGCACGCAAGCACGTACCCTCAGGATGTGCGGCGTCTGGTGCTGAGCGAAGCGCCACTGCCGGGTGTGGCAACACAACCGACCCCGACCGACGTACAAGTGTTGCGGACGTGGCAGTTTGCGTTCAATCGGTTACCCGTACTTCCAGAATCGTTGGTTCAGGGGCGCGAGCGCGCGTATCTGACGTACATCTATACTACGAAAGCGACGAAGACGTCCGTCTTTGATTCTGCCGCGCTAGATGAATACACACGCGTCTTTTCACGCGGCTCCGTGTTGAGCGCAGGCTTCGACTATTATCGTGAGGCGTATAGTGCAGCCGGTCTGAAAGAGATGCAACTCTTCGCAGCACACAAACTTGCAATGCCGGTGTTCACACTCGCCGGAGAAGGTTCGCTCGGTCCGATCATGCTCAAGGTGATTGCGCCGTATGCGACCGACGTGCACGGTACTGTGCTGGCGGGATGCGGTCATTTCCTCGCCGAGGAGTGCCCCGAAGCCTATACTCGCGCCGTGTTGACGTTCTGGCAGCGCGCTTCGCTTGAAACGGCGTCGAAATGATACCCTTCGTTCAAAAGCAGACGTTTCGCCAGCTAGACGTGACGCACGTCGCGATCGATTCGACGAAGCCGTTCGCGAATGTCGAGGCATTTCTGGAAGCGGTGGTCCCGCCGGTCGAGTTCGAGCACCGATTGGAAGACTCGCCGGAACTGGTTATCTTTCTCAAACGAGAGCACGGCGCGCAAGTGGTGCAGTACGAAATCGGGAATCCGCTCATCGGTTCAACTGTGGCGCGTTACAATCAGGGTGCGTCGCTGTACGTTCCGTTACGGGTCCTCCTCTACGAGAATGACAACGGCGGCTCGCGCTTCGAGTACGATCTCCCGTCTTCGCTCTTCGTTCAGTTCGACAACGATCGTATTGCAGAAGTTGCGCGCGCACTCGATGACGCACTCGAGCGTGCATTAACAGCGGCGGCAGGGTGAGTATCATGAAACACGATCGCCCAATTCTCGTTACCGTGGAGGTTGCACAATGAACCGGTTTCGTTTCGTCAGCAGTTCGGCGTTCGGCCTGGCTGCGGCTTCGTTCGGTATGCTCGGCAGCGCGCAGGTCAGAGCTGCTGATTCTTCCGAGTCCATTAGACCGTTCCATGTCAACTTTCCGGAATCGGACCTTGTCGATTTGCGGCGACGCATAGCGGCTACTCGATGGCCGGACCGTGAAACGGTGAGCGATTCATCGCAAGGCGTACAGCTCGCCACGATGCAGCTGCTCGCGCAGCATTGGGCGACCGACTATGACTGGCGTAAGATCGAGGCTCGCCTCAACTCGCTGCCGCAATTCGTCACAAACATCGACGGCCTCGAGATCCACTTCATTCACGTCCGGTCGAAGCATGAGAACGCGCTGCCGCTGATCGTTACGCACGGTTGGCCCGGCTCGATCATCGAGCAGTTGAAGATCATCGATCCGCTTACGAACCCAACTGCTCACGGCGCAAGCGCGTCTGATGCATTTCATCTTGTGATTCCGTCGATTCCGGGTTACGGGTTCTCGGCGAGACCGACGACCACGGGCTGGGGACCGGAACGGATCGCGCGTGCGTGGGTCGTACTTATGAAGCGCCTTGGTTACAACAAGTTTGTCGCGCAAGGCGGGGACTGGGGCGGAGCAATCGGTGATATCATGGCGAGCCAGCAGCCACCCGAATTGCTGGGAATTCATACGAATTTTCCGCAAACGGTTCCGGCAGAGATTGGAAAGCCGCTCGCGTTAGGCGCTCCGCCGCCGGCCGGTCTCTCAGCCGACGAAAAACGAGCCTACGAAGAACTCATCAACTTGCGTGCGAAGCAGTTGGGGTACGCGATTTTTAGTTCGACGCGACCACAAACGCTTTACGCGTTGGCGGATTCACCGGTCGGACTCGCCGCGTGGATGCTCGATCATGCCGACGGATTCGCGCAGCCTGCGGCGGGGATTACGTCAGCAGTGCTTGGACATACGGTTGACGGGCATTCCGCCGGCGACCTGACACGCGACGATGTCCTCGATAACATCACTCTGTACTGGTTGACGAATACGGGCGTGTCTTCTGCTCGCCTCTTTTGGGAATATAGGGCTCGTCTCTTGGGCGCCGTCAATATTTCAATACCGGCAGCTGTAAGCGTATTTCCCGGCGAGATCTATCAAGCGCCGCGCAGTTGGACCGAGCGTGCCTATCATAAGCTCGTTTATTTCAACAATGTTGCCGCGGGTGGTCACTTTGCCGCCTGGGAGCAACCGCAACTCTTTTCAGAAGAAGTTCGCGCCGGCTTCAGGCCGGTGCGCGCGACGGTCTAGGCGTGTCGCCATGTCTGTTCAGCCGTTTCACGTAAACGTTCCCGATGCGGATCTCGAAGAAATGCGCCGGCGCATAAACACCACGCGCTGGCCGGATCGCGAAACCGTCTTGGACGAATCGCAAGGCGTGCAGGCCGCGATGATTACGAAACTCGCGCGCTACTGGGGTACCGACTACGATTGGCGTACGTGCGAGAAGAAGTTGAATGCACTCCCGCAGTTCACGACCGAGATAGATGGAATAACGATTCACTTTATTCACGTCCGGTCGAAGCACCAGGATGCGTTGCCGCTTATCGTTACGCACGGATGGCCTGGCTCGGTCATCGAGCAGTTGAAAATCATCGAGCCGCTGACCGATCCTACCGCACACGGTGCAAACGCTTCCGACGCGTTTCATCTGGTTATTCCGTCGATCCCCGGCTACGGTTTTTCAAGCCGCCCCACGACCACCGGTTGGGATACGGATCGCATCGCACGCGCGTGGGTCGTGCTGCTGGAGCGCCTTGGCTACACGAAATTTGTCGCGCAGGGCGGCGATTGGGGTGCCGGCGTGGTGGAAGCGATGGCTAAACAAACGCCGCCGGAGTTGCTGGGCATCCACGTTAACTTGCCCGGTACCGTTCCACCGGACATTGCGAAGGCGCTTGCATTGGGCGGTCCGCCGCCGGCCATTCTTTCCGGCGACGAGCGACGCGCGTACGAACAACTCAGCGTCTTATATGCGAAAAAACGTGCCTATGCAACATTCATGGCGACGCGCCCACAGACGCTGTACGGCATCGCCGATTCACCCGTTGGTTTAGCAACATGGATGATCGACCACGGCGACGGCTACTCACAACCGGCTGCGGCAATTGTCTCTGCCGTTGCAGGGCAAACCGTTGACGGGCATCCGGCCGGCGCGATTACCCGAGACGACGTTCTCGATGACATCACGTTGTACTGGCTAACCAACACGGGCGTTTCTTCCGGGCGTCTCTATTGGGAGACGAAGACTAGCCTGTACAATGCTGCCAACGTTGCGATCCCGGCCGCGGTGAGTGTCTTTCCGGGCGAAAACTATCAAGCTCCGCGTAGTTGGACGCAGTTGGCGTATCATAAGCTCATCTATTTCAACGAGGTTGCAGCCGGTGGTCACTACGCGGCTTGGGAACAACCGCAACTCTTTTCAGAGGAGGTCCGCGCCGGCTTCAGATCTCTTCGGAGCTAGTCAATTTTCATACCGAGCGTTCTCGCAGCACTGATCACCTTCGTACCGATGTACTCGTCGCCTACGGCGCGGCAGCTTCCGCCGATGCTTGCGCGGATCGCAGGCGTTCCCTTGGCAGAACCGCCGCGCGAATGGCTGGGAGACTACATCGAACCGGGCAATGTGCTCGCAATTACCGCTTGGCTCAAGCGCGCGCCGGCGAACCGCGCAAGCGCGTTCGTGATCTCGACCGACATGCTGGCGTACGGCGGCCTCGATCCATCCCGAATACCGGACGATGTAAGCGAACAAGACGCAATGTCACGCCTACAGGTGCTGCGCGAACTTCGAAAACGCCATCCGCATGCATGGATCTCTGCATTCGGAACGGTGATGCGATTGGAGCCGACGGTGGTGCAACCAGTTGGAGAGGCCGTTCATTATTCAGCGATCGCGCAGCCGCCCACGTGGCAGTATATTTGGGACTACGCGCAGCTGCACGATCCGCCGACAGCGGATGAGGAACCGCGGGCAGAACATTTGCGCCAACTGATTGGTTCCGCGAATTTGGCGTCATATTTGGAGGCGCGTAGACGCGATCTCATCGTCGACGTGTTCGCGTTGCGTTTGGTTGAAGATCGCACGCTCGACCGGATCGTGCTCGGCGCCGATGACGCGGGTCCCGTCGGCTTACACGTGAGGGACGTTCATACGCTCACGGAAACGGTAGCACAACTCGGGATCGCCGGACGTGCGGCGGTTGAACCGGGCGCGGACGAATTGGGAGCAGCGCTTGTCGCGCACGCGATTGCTCGTGAGGCGCGGTGGACGCCGCGCGTCTCCGTTAGCTATTCGACGCCAACCGGCGGCGCAACGCAAGATCCGCTCGAGTTTGCGCCGATTTCGGTGACAATCGATGATTTGATTCGGCTTTCCGGTGGTATTCACGACGACATTCACCCGGATATTTCCCTCGTCGTTCGCGTGCCTGGGACGAGCGCCGCTCAAGATGACGCATTACTTGATGGGCTCTCGACATCCGTGCGGTCGGGACGATCCGTGGCCTTCGTCGACCTCACGTATCTTACGCGATCCTACGACGCGCAAGCTGCGTTCGTTCAGCGGCTGATTCAAGCCCGTATTTCTGGTACCCTTGACGCGTATTCTTCGTGGAACACCGATGCAAACAGCGTTGGTCTCGCGCTTGCCGAGGCGATCGCCGTCGGCGCAGGCCGTCGGACGGCGAAATACGACCCGATCGCGCATGCGGAGTTCATGGTGAACCGTTATATTGATGACTACCTTTACCACGATATCGTGCGCCCCGAAGTGAACACGTATCTTGCCGACCGCGGGATTCCCAACCACGAGTACCTTGCACCGGAGGCCGCAGCAGACGCGAGCCGTAAGATGCGCGAGTTGATCGAGCCACTCGCTCGCGATCTGCTGCGAAAACTCTATCCGCACTACCGCGCGGTGCGATTCGAGTTCACACTTCCGTGGCCACGTACCCAGGAGATCGAAAGTAACATCAAGCTCACCGCCTATTCAGCTTCTCACGTCGCAACCGGAACGGCGCTTGCTGCAGCCTCAATGAGGCTACAGACGTCATCCGGATGAGAGATCATCGCAACGTGGCTCGAAGACAGTTCAATGGTTTTTGCGCCCATGCGCTTTGCGAA
>JAMXLG010000249.1 GCA_024281135.1 Vulcanimicrobiia bacterium
CGCTTCGAATGCGTCGCGAAGAGGCCATCTCGTCACAGTTGCAGCGCGCGCTCTTGCCGCAACAACTTCCCGAGGTTCCCGGCATCCGCATCGATGCGTCGTATCGTCCGGCCGCAACGGGCGTTGACATCGGCGGTGACTGGTACGACGTGTTCGAACTCGGCGACGACACCATCGGGATCAGCATGGGCGACGTCACGGGCCACGGGCTTCTCGCCGCATCAACGATGGCGACGGTCCGGCAATCGATTCAAACCGCTGCGCGCTACACGCAAGATGCAGCAGCCGTTTTCGAACTCGTCAACCGCAATATCGTCGATCAAAGCAGCGGTGTGGTGTCGGCCTTCTTCGGCATCCTCAACACGCGCAGCGGGCACATGCAGTATGCCGTCGCCGGTCATCCGCCGCCGATCACGGTTCGCGCCTCCGGAACGATCGGTATGCTCGCCGGTTCAGGTCTACTGCTCGGCGTCGAGCGTAGCGCGCGCTACGAGCACTTCGAGACGAACCTCGAATCCGGCGCCGCACTTGTCTTATACACCGATGGATTGATCGAAACGTATCGCGGCGATTTTTCACGCGGCGTTTCGTTGTTGATCGACGCCATCAACGCCGAGTATTACAACACCTCCGAAAACATCGCGCTTGCCATTCAAAATCGCGTCTTCGCGCAGATCGAACCGCACGACGACTCCGCGATTCTCTTCATCGGCGTGACCGAACTCGGTGTACGCGGCGCCAGCCGCGCGCGCACATGGGAAATCGATGCCACCGCCGTATCGGAAGCCCGCCGCGTCAAACGCGCGTTCCTTTGGCACCTAGGTCAATATGCCAACGGAGAATCCGATCTCATGTCCGTCGAACTGATTCTCGGCGAATTGCTCGGAAACGTCGCGCGTCACACCGAAGGACACGCGACGGTAACGCTCGAGCTTGAGCGAGATCGTGCGATGCTTCACGTGAACGATCGCGGCGCGCCGATTCCGGAACTCCATCTTCCCGAGGATCAATTCGCGGAAGGTGGACGTGGCTTGTTCCTCGTCAATTCGCTGGCGCGCAACTTACGCATCGAATGGCACAACGGGGGCAATCACATTTGCGCCGAACTACCAGTCACGCTCGGAAATAACTAACGCACCTACGGATTCACGATGGCATTCGGCACGATGAGCGCCGGAAGGTCACTGTCACCAATGAACGCTAGTATCTCGCCCTTATTGTTTACCGTATAGGGGAGAATTCTTAGGTTGCCCGGCACGAGATCTTGTAGCGGCCGATTGTAACCGCTGGTTGGAGATGTACGCGTCCAGAGGAACCCGGAACACTGTCCAGTTAGGTTACAGCTCCAGCCCACGACTTGGTCATTGTCGTTGACTGAACTCACAGACGTGTATTCGCCGGAGCGAAGCGGCGGAATCGCAATCGGCTTGCTTGTACCGATGAAAAGATAGCCTTTGGAGTTCGGCCACTGTCCGACGTTGATCGTCACGTCATTCTTATCGTTCACGTCGTTTGGGTCGACGATTCGCTGCCCGATCATGTGATCAATGGATACGGTCGGTCCATCGTGCTCGAAAATGTAAGCGTGGTCTAATTCCGTCGGCCCACCCCCAGTTATAGAGCTCGCGATGACCGTTCCCGACGCGTTGATTCCCAATCCGCGGTTCGTAGCAGTCACCGGCAACGAGGAAACAAGTCGATAGTTGCCGTCCGGGGACCATAGTGCTATTTCCGGGCATCTAGGACCGCACGTAAATTTCGTTCCCTCGACGTACCCACTGTCATTGATCTGACCCGGAATGTCTTCCGGTACGCCCTTGAGCACAGTTTCGCTTCGGGTCACGTAATTGTAGATCCCGATCACGTTGTCACGCTCTTTAATCGAGACTTGGTCGCGAGCATTCTCGCCGTAGACGTAATAGGTACTCTGCGGAAGCATCGTTCGGTGGCCATGCGCCCACACGTACCACACGTCGGTCCGTCGTAATCCGCAAGTCTCCAAAACGGCCACAACGGCATCACTCTTGGCTAAGTACATGCTGCCGGGATTACAGCCGGTATCGACGGGGAGGTACACTATGTGGTAAGGGAACGCCGAACTGTTGGCTGCATTCTGCGCCATCGGGATATCCGCGCCTGCAGCCGCTGAGCGTGCACCTCCACCCGAACATGAAGAAAGACTCGCGATCAACACAACGAGCAAAGCCGCGCGCGATTTCATATGGTGAAACGCCTCCTCGCAAGGAAATCGTAAGGAAGTCGTTCATCGCAGTGATAGGTGCGTTGGACCTATAGTTGCGTCGAGAACTCCGACGCGTGCGCACGGCCTACGAAATGAACGTGTAAGTCGTTGTGCGTACTTATACGAGCACGCCGCTCATCCGAGCGGGCACATCCAGCTCGACACGCGTCTCGTTCACGCCGCCGAAGAGTCGCGTTACGGTGAATGCGCGTGCAAGTAGGCCAACGAGAAACAAGCCGCGGCCGCCTTCACTGTACACATCGAGAGGTACCGCAAGCCCGAGATCGTACGCCGGTCCACGATCGAGCATCGAGATGATCGGAAATTCGCCGGCCCACGAGACGTGAATTTCGATCGGGCCGCGAGCGTGACGCGCGGCGTTTCCGAGCAATTCACCCAACACTAACTCCGCCGAGTTGTAATCGGCGTTCTTTGCGCCGTACGCGCGCAAGTAGCGGACGATAAACACGCGCAAGTCCCGCGCCATGCGCACGTCGCGCGAATCGAACTTGATCTCGAGGATTTCGCTGCGGCGCCGCGTGTGCGCCGGCACATACGTGAGCGCAAGCAGCGCAACATCGTCGCGTGCGCCGTTCGGCAATAGCGCCTTTTGCAAAAAATGCGCCGGACGGTCGCATGACGAGGGCATCGCCGAAAACGCTTCGGCGAGGCGCAGTTCGCCTTGCACCGGATCGTGATCGACTTCCGTGACGCCGTCCGTGTACAACATCAACGTATCGCCCGGCAAGACACGGAATGTTATGGAGGAACGGTCTTCGTCTTGCGAGCGCAGTCCGAGAGGCAAGCCGTGACACGGCAAGCGCAGCACGGTGCCGTCGGCTCTCCGTACGAACGGCGGAGGATGGCCCGCGGTCGCGTAGATGAATTCGCCGCTCGTCGGATCGAGCACGCCCACAATTGCAGTGACGATAGAATCAGGATACCGGCGAGTCAGCGCAAGCTCTGCGACATCCAACAACTTCACCGGATCGGTCTCATAAAACGAAAGACCGGAAATCGTTTGGCGCACTTTTCCCATCAGCGCTGCCGCGATGACGCCGCGACCGGTAACGTCGCCTATCGAAACGGCGATGCGTCCGTCCGGAAGTTCAAAGGCGTCGTACCAATCGCCGCCGATCAGCGCCCGGTCGTCACCCGGCGAGTACACCGCATCGAAATGAACGTCTTCCAAGGACGGCAGTTTGGCGGGCAGCAGCGCTTCTTGAAACACTTTCGATGCCTTCTCGTTGTGTTCGAAGAGTTGCGCGTTCTGCACGGCGGTCGCGGCGCGCCGCGCTACTTCGTGCAACAACTGCTGATCGTCGGCCGTCAAGCCTTCGCGCTTCCGAGCGATGAGCGAGCCGACTGCGCGGCCGTGACTCATCATCGGAACGCTAATGTAGTCGTGCTTGCTCCACGAATCGCCGGCATCGGCACCGCGCACGTCGACCACGCGACCGTCATCGTCGAGCAGCTCGACGATCAGGTGTGCGGCGAAACGCGGCACCAGCGCGCGTTCGAGTTCCGCAAACACGCTGTCCATGGAAAGCGCATCCCCTAGCCGTGCACCCAACGCCGTTAGGAACGCTAGACGATCTGCGCTGTGCCGCTCGGCGATGCGCATGGCGGTCACGTCCGTGAAGTTGGCGACGCCGCCTACGATCTGCCCCGCCTCATTTCGAACGGGCTGGGCGAATGTCAGTAAGTCGTATGTCCGACCGCCAAGGCGGGCGCACGTGATGACTTCCCCGTTTATCTTTTCGCCTCGCACGGCGCGGTGAAGCGGGCCTTCCTCTTTAGAGAGTGGACGGCCGTGGGATTCGAGGTCGTACGGTAGATTGTCGGGGCTAAAGATCGATGCATCGCTCGGTAGACCAAGCAAGTCGCGCATAGCAATATTGAAGTAGGCTTCTGATATTTCCATATCAAGCGCGACGATCGTCGGTATCGGGAGACTGTCGACCAACGCGATGATGTCCCGGGGCGAGTGCAAGCCGGCAATGTTCACGACGAGTTGGTCGTACCCGATCTTAACTCGCCTTAAATCCGCATAGCAGTGGGCCGAAAGATACATTTGTATGGAAGGTCGCCGCACGAGTTTAGAACGCGCGCTCACGATTGCATTTAGCCTCGTGATTGCAGTCATGCTATTAATCATCCCCGTGCTGATCTGGGTCATGAGCGGGATCACTGCGCAAGCTGAAGTCCTCGACAAACGCGTCATCGCGGGGCAACTCGCGTACGCAAAAGTAGCCGCGGACGCGGATACATTGCGCGCAGCGACGCTCCAAGCGGCAACGGCCAGCAATAAGAACGTTGCGCAAGCGCAGCTCGATCAGGCAAAGACGCTGGTCAAGCAGTTTCCCGACGACGCGCGCTCGATGACCAACATCTTCTGTCCCGTGGATAAAAACGCGAAAGACACCGATCTAACGGCGACGCAGTGCACCAAAGCCAAAGACGAGATCGCGAAACAGATCGGTCCGCTCGTCGACAAGTTCGGCACGAGCGCAAGCGCGTATGACTTCCAGGCGCTCTCGGCGGTCAGCCTATTGCAGCAAGGCAAAAACGAAGATGCGCTCGCGCAGATCAACGGACCGTCGAGCGCTGCGTACGAAAAACAGAATAAAGACGGCGACAAGATGCTCAATGCGCTCACCTCGCTCGCATCTGACCGCTATAACCGCCTGCTGCAGGCCCGCAATATGGCGTTAATGGTGCTTGTTGCCGGTCTTGCCGGCGCGATCATCATCGCCCTCATGACCATGGCGTGGCTGCGCACGATCGTTTTGCGCAGCATCGGGCAGTGCGTGGAGATCTTCGAGGCGATGGGCACCGGAGATCTTTCGCAGCGCATCAGTTGGCACGGCCGCGATTTACTTGGCCGTCTCGGCAATAGCATCGACGATTTCGCCGATCGCATCTCCGGCATGATCGGCCGCATCCAGCGCGCCACCGTGACGGTGCAACAGGCGTCAAATCAGAGCAATCGCCTCGCGATCGAAGTCGACGACCGCGTCAAAGAAGAATTGGCCGCGCTTTCGCAAGCGCTCAACTACTCGAGCGATCTCGCAGAGAACGCCGGCACCGTTGCCGACAACGCGGAAGCGGTCGCGCGCCGCGTCTCCGATATTTCGAGTGCGGTAGCGCAAATGACGGCGTCGATCCAAGAGATGGATCAGAACCTGCTCAATCTCGCGACCGTCGTCGAACAGGCCGTTGCGAACACGCAAGAGATGTCCGCGTCGATCGTGCAAGTCGCGGGCAATGCCGACCGCGTGCGTTCGGAATCGAACGTCACCGATCAACAAGTGCGCGAAGGACGCAACGAAGTGCTCGCGCTCTCAAAGGGCATGGGCTCGATCAGCGACACGGTCAAGGACGTCGTAACCGAAATGCAGAGCCTCGACGGTGCATCGCGCCAAATCGGCGAGATCCTCGGCCTGATCGAAGAAATCGCTGACCAAACGAACCTGCTCGCGCTCAACGCTGCGATCGAAGCGGCGCGCGCCGGCGAACACGGCCGCGGCTTCGCGGTCGTCGCCGACGAAGTCCGCAAGCTTGCAGAGAACTCCGCGAGCTCCACCAAGCAGATCGGCCAGCTCGTGGCCGACATCCAGCGCCGGACTTCCGCCGTCTTGGAACGGACCGCCCGCGCGAACTCGTTAGTCCAAAACAATGCGGAATCGGCTCGTAACGTCACGCAGATGATCGAGACCATCAGCACCCGTGTCACCGAAGTGGCGCAGTTGGTTTCCGAAATCAGCGTCGCGACGACTGAACAGGCGCGTGCGTCGGAAGAGCTAGCACGTGCAAGTGAACAAATGGGCGCGATGACGCACGAAGCCGCGGCGACGATGCGCGAACAAGCCATCACGTCGAACCAGATTTTGGAGAGCGTCTCCGAGATCGAGAACCGCACAGCCCAAGTAGCGCGCGCTTCGACCGAGCAACAGACGGCAATTCAGGCGCTTGGTACTCGTATCAAGCAATCGAGCGAACTCGGAACCCAAAACTCGGGCGCGATTGCCAGCATGGCCACCAGCGCCGAGGACGTCCAATCGGAAGCGACACAGCTAAAGGATATGGCTGGACAGTTCCGTACAGGCCAAAAGACTCTCGGAGATGGTCCAACTGGTCCACGGGGGGCTCTGGAAGACCCCGGCGCCCTTGCGCTATCATCGTAAAAATTGATAGAAATTTGAGACTTTAGTAGCCTTTAGTAGTGGAGACTCCCGTGCAGAAGATATTCTCGGCCCTCGCACTCATCGCCGCAATCGCGGCACCGTCCGCGGTCCTTGCCGCGACGATCGATGCATCCTTGATTCCGGACGGCACCTACACCGTCAAGGTCAACAAAGTCGTAGACAACAAGCACATCGACGTGTCGATGGACAACGGCTCCGAAGCGACGCTCTCCACCGGGCGTCAGTCCGTCGACTTCGGCAAGATCAAAGCCGGCGATCAAGTGAAGCTCTCGTTGATCAAAGGCCAAGTAATGGTCTACCTCGACCTCACTAACCACTAGCTCTAAGACGCGCAAGCTACTAACCGAACGGTCGTCAAACTGGCGACCGTTGATCTTGATGCTCATCAGCTTTTCACGACTTTCGTAAAGAGCACGTGATACTTAAACGCAAGCTTATGAAAAGCAAAGGACAGAGTGTATTCTTAGCGCAGTCCTTACATGGTTATGAGAAGCGCGCCGCTGTTTCGGGGTGACCGCGGGATCGTCCAGCTCGTCGACCTACTTGAATTTGCAATCGAAGAGGCCAACGACGGGATCGCGATCATGCGATTCACCGACGATGCTCTCGTTCCAGTTCGTATCGTCTACGCGAACACGACAATCGAGCGATTGAGTGGTTTCAGCCACCGGGAGTTGCTCGACCCGTCCAATCCTTTCTTACGCAATCAGCCGCAGAACCGCGCGCGCTACGACCAACTCTTCAACGAAGTGCGCTCCGGTAGGTCCGTACGCTTTGAGATCGCGCTCGGAGGTAAAGAGCGGTCTACGTGGGCGGAGATACGCTGGTCCCCATTACAATACGAAGGCAAAGAAGTCACGCACTATGTTGCCGTGCTTCGCGAGCATCCGGCCGAGCTGGCGCACGACGGCCTGTGCATCCTAGAAATCACGGAGGGCGACGAGCCCGAACCGCAGGTTATTTACGTCAACGATGCGATGTGTGAGATGCTTCACACCTCGCGCGATCGCATCGTTTCCGATGGCCTGCCGAACGTCTTCGACGCGCGAAGCGTCACACGCAGCGCGAAGCTCGAGCGCGAACTGCTCGTACATCGCCACGGTAACACGCCGCGATGGGTCCATTTCACGGCCTCGCCGGCGCGCGACGACGGCAACACCGAGCGCGTCGCTATCACCTGTCACTATGTCGACGAACCGCAGCAAAAGATTGACGGTTCAACGGTGCTGCAATCGCTGCTATCGACCACACCGGATTTCGTCGTAACGGCCTCCGCAAAGCCGCCATCGGAAGGCGGCCCGAAGATCACCTACGCGAACGACGCGTTCGCAGCGCTCGTCGGACTACCGGCGGACGCGCTGACCGGTGCGGAATTGGTCGAGTTCATCACGCGGCGGAACGATCGGTACGAAAGTTCGCGCACGTTCGATGTGAAGTCGAACGACGGCAATTCGTGGGTCAAATTCGCGGGCCACGCCGTCCGTGACCCGGATGGCCGGCCCTCATGGTTCTTTTTCGGGAAGGAAGAGCCGGTAGCAGTCTATGACGTCGTCCGTTCGTTCCCATTCACGCTGAAACTGCGCAATCGCAATCGACGCGCAGCGGACTTCGAACGTTCGCTGCTCGAGCGCCTTCTCGACGATCCGCAGGAACGCGACCGCATCGAAGCCGCGTGGTACGCGCTCGAACGCCGTGACAGCATCGAGCGACTGGTCTATACGGGAGAGAGCGGACCTCGTCGATGGGTTACGCTCGAGGTGAAAGCGATCGACGCAACGTCGCTGATTGCGATCGAGCACGAGCTACCGGCAAATGCGCCACATGATGCAAGGGAAGACATCACGACGATGCTCGCGATCAGTACCGAAATTCTGCGATACAAACATCTCGCAGCGCGACGCGACGCGTTTGCCGAGGTGCTGGAGCGCGAATGGGGCATCAGCGCGAGATTCAGTCGCGCGAACCGGCCGCTCGACCTCGTATTGCGTCAGAAAGAACACAACGGCTCCATGGTCATTCCCGACGGTGTCCTCTTCGAACGCGCAGTCGCCGTCGATTTTTCGTGGAGCGCGGCGATGGCGCCGCGCCGGCATACGGCATTACGCGTGTTTCTGGAAACGCTCGCCGGATACGTCTGACGCGTTACTTCTTATACTCGACGACCGGTGTTTT
>JAMXLG010000250.1 GCA_024281135.1 Vulcanimicrobiia bacterium
CCGCGGTTCAGATCACTCGCCATGAACATTCCCAGGCCGATGGTAAGGACGAGCCACGCGATGCTTAACGGGGCAGCAGCAGCGGCCGGTGGTGGGATGCGACCCCAGACGGTTCTGGCGAGCACGACAACTTCAAGTGCCAAACCGGTGGCGTGAAGTGCGCCACCCGCTAACACACTTGAAAACGACAGGTTCGCAAAACCGTATACCAGCAGCCCGGTGCCGCTGAGGGCGAGAACGAGATGGACGTACGCGAGCTGCGGTAATTTCAACGAGCTGAGCGACACGACCGGAATGAATTGGTAGAGCAACCCCAAGGCGATCGTCAGAAAAACCCCGACAGCTAAGGCGTGTAGAACCGCGAGCGGCTGAGGACTGGAGAAGATCGTCGCAACGATCGTCGCGATCAGCGTCAGAAGTGCAGCAGCAACGAACGACAGCGGAATGAATGGCGACGGAGCTTTGCCGTGCTGGGAAGAATCGTAGGACTTAGCGTTCATTGCGATTGGGCAAACGTGCTGAGAACCGCACGGTCTAGGTGGGTAATTCGTCCGCGCCGGCGACGAATAGCGTGCGCGGACTCGAGTTCCGCGAGCGCGCGGCTCAGCACTTCTTTGGCAGTTCCGACCGCCGTCGCAAGTTGGACTTGCGTCATTCCGTCGAGAGGCGAGAGCGCCGGACTGAGACCGATCGTCGGTGGTGCATAGGAAAGCAACACCGAAGCAACTCGAGATACGATCGGCAGTGATATCTGCGCCGCAAATCGTTCGATCAACGAACGCTGCCGTTGTGCCGTGAGAAGTGCAATTTGCTGAGCCATCCCGACGTCGCGAAGCGCCTGAGCAACGATAGCAAGAGGCATCACGAACACAACCGTGTCTTTTGTAGTCGCAACAAACCGCGCTATTGTTGTGCCTCCGTCGACTACTGCTGTTTCGTTGAACGGCTCGGTCGGAAGCACTTCGTACAATGTTTGTTCGCGACCGAATTCTGAGGTGAGAATCGCGCTGACTAAGCCGTCGCGAACCATCCCGAGGTAAGGCCAATCTTCCCCTTGTTCTACCAACGCCACATTGCGCTCAAGGGACACTTCCATCGCATTCTGAGCCAAGTGTTCTCGCGTCTTCGCGGACAGGTCGCCTGTCAGCGGGCAACGAGCCAAAAAGGTTGCGATATCGTCGGAACGAGCGAGCTCGCCGATTTTGCGAATTTTGACTTCCCACACTTCGCTGCCGGAAAAGCGCTGCATCCACATGAACTGACGCGCGCGTAGTTCCGAAAACTGTGCGCGCAGCGGACGCGGTTCGTGATCGACTAAGAGCCTGAGTTCGTCGCCGTCCGAAAGTTCGTCGAAGCGGGCAAAAATGAGCGCATGGCGTTCCGGGGTCGGAATTTGTCGCACATCGATTTCCACGGCGATCGAGGAAGGACTCCGCGAGCTCATAACTCAGACGGCCATTTATGAACGTTCACGCCAAAGATGGTGAGCCATAACGCGAAAGAGAGTTGAGTGAGAAAAAACGGTGCGATGAGCGCCGGGAAAATTGCGGCGCTAATATCGGGAACAAGGAAGTTTGCCAAGATGCTCGTCAAAAGCAAGAGCGAGGTTAGAGGAAAGAGCACTCCAAAAACCTTTGGAAGGTAAGCGGAACGGTAAATGAGATAGCCGAGCACTATGCAATGACCCGCGAAAAAAAACAGTCCGATATTATGGCCGTAATCGTGAAGATTGAGTGCGATCCTCGTGATCCCTTGGAGATGGTGTGGGTCGAAAACCGTAACGTTTCTCCGTGCGCTCAGCAGCAACACCGCAGCGCGGCCGAGAGTACTCGTTCCCGCCACCGCAACGTGAACCAACATAAGAACCGAGGAGAGCAGCGCCAGTATTCGATCGACGGGACGCAGCAGCGCATAGAACAATACGGCGATAGCTGCGTAGCACATGTAGGTCAAGACCTCACCCACGAGCGCCACGCGCCATTGGGAGAGCGGAGCCGAGATTTGAGCGGCCATCATGTAAACGTTGGAGGCCATTGGGACCTTATCCCAGATGGGGTTGACCGCAAATGCTAAGGCGATCTCGGTCAAGTAGAGCACTCCGGCCGCCCTTGCGTAGAGTTGTCCCGAGTTCATAAACGCGCCCGGCTCGGTGCTTCAAGCCGTTTCAGCATACTCTCTAGGCTCGTGAAGCGCCCTTCTTCGAGCGCAATGGCAAGCGCAGCGTCGCTGAGCTCCGTGGCTAGACTTTCGTATAACGTTTGATAAAGTGGTGTTTCAACCGGCAAGCGCGGCACGTGATATCGCTCGCGAGCGCGATCGGCGCATCCCAAAAAACGCGCAGCCAATTCCGGCATTCGTTTCGCGTAGCATAGCGCAGCCGACTCGACACAGCCTACCTGGACTTCTTTATCCTCCAACGCTCGCGCGAGCGTTACAGAGCGTACGAGCTCGTCTTCGGCGAGCTCGTAGTCAGCGGTGAGTGCATACGTCATCGTCAAGCCGAGGCGTGTCCATGCCTCACAATAACGGTGTTGCAACGCGATGGCGCGAGGCAAGGCGGCGTTAAAGCGTGCGCGAGCGACATCGTAGTCCCCGGCGTACAAGCGGCAAATGCCGAGGTTAGTGAGGGTCAAAACGCTATCGTTTTCCACGCCACACTTTTCGAACTCATCCAAAATGTAGGAGAACTCGGACTCGGCGTCTTGCAGTTGCCCCTCGCCGTATAGGGTCACAGCGATGCAGGTATGCGCGAACGCCGTTAGGTATGCATCGCCACACGGTTCGAACAGTGTCAAAGCTTCGTATCCGAGTTTTCGCGCCATTTCGAAATCGCCCAAGATCCTTGCAGCGTTTGATTGAACCGCAACGGCTTTTCCAAGCGTTTTAGCATCGACGCCGCCGGCCTTAAGTCGCTCGACGCCCTGGCTCACAAGACGGTAGCTCTCGGCATAGTCCCCGCAATTGCGCGAAACCGTGGCCAAACACTGAAAGACACGTGCCGTCAGCAGGTCATCTGCGTCGCACGCGAGAGCGGCTTCCATCCATGAACGCGCTTCGGGAATCATCCCGCGATCGAACCAATAGCGTGACAAAGCCAGCGCGAGCTTCATCCCGCATGCTACGTCCCTCTTCTTGTGGATCAGCCACTCCAGCGCGGCTCGGACGTTTTGATATTCGCGCTCCAGCTCGTCGAAGTATAAGGTCGATCGAGCGTGTCGCAAATTTTCGTCCAGCGCGATAAAGTGTTCCGCAAAGTGATGTGCATGACAGTCTTGTATCGCGCCGGCATCGCCTGATTCGGATAACGCCTTGAACGCTGGCTGGCGTATTGACTCCAGCATGCGGTAGCGCGGATACGGCGCGTCGGGCTCCGGTGGTACGACGAGCGAATTTTCTGCGAGCGAGAAGATCGCTTCGCGGACGTCGGTGCCGCAGATCGCAGCCGCATCTTCGATCGTAAATCCGTCATGGAACGCCGAAAGACGGTAAAAGGTCTGCCGTTCACCCTCACTGAGTAAGTCGACGGACCACTGCAGCGCTTGAGCCATTGCACCCATTCGCAATGCAAGTTGATCTGCAACTTCGCGCAGCGTCATCGTGCGAAGCCGCGCGGCAGCGAGTTCGATCGCAAGCGGCAGTCCGTCGACGTGGCCGCAAATGCGGCGAACGTCGACCGCGGAGAGGCGCGCGCGGTTGATCGATGGCCGAGCCGCGCATGCCCGATCAATGAAGAGTTGCGCCGCCTCCGTCGACACGTCCAATGGATCGAGCCGCCAGGTTATTTCACCGGGCACGTGTAGCGGAACGCGACTCGTCGCCAAGATGTGCGAATGCGGCGAAGCTTGTAGCACGCGCCGCGTCAAACGGGCGACTAATGGTGCTA
>JAMXLG010000251.1 GCA_024281135.1 Vulcanimicrobiia bacterium
AAAGCCGAAGAGCGTTCATGTGCCTAGCTGAAAAGCGTCCATGCCAGAATTGTATACATGGATACGTAAACACGGTCAACATATGCCGCTAAAACGGCACGCCGACCGTTGGTTAGGTGTCCGGGCGTGTACGCATCATGATATTCGCGATTTGCGACATCACGACGACATCGTTTTGATTGAAGGTGTTCATGCGAATTCGCATGGTCCCGCGCTCTTTTTTGCCGGGCCAAGGAAGCTTCTCGATAACTTCGCCGCGTACGCGCAGCGTGTCGCCCGGCGCGACAGGCGCAAGCCAGCGGAGGTCGTCGATGCCGGTACCGATCACACCCGTTGCACGCAGCACACCGGACTCCACGACCAATCGCATGGTGATGGCGGCGGTTTGCCAACCGCTTGCAACGAGCTCATGAAAAGGACTCGCGGCCGCGGCCGCCTCGTCGAGGTGAAACGGCTGCGGATCGTAGAGATGCGCAAACGCGATCGATTCTTTTTCCGAAAGCGTGAACGAATCCGACTCGAACGTGTCGCCGACGACGAAGTCGTCGAAATAGCGTTCGGGAAATTTCACGGGCGGACGTCGATCTCGACGAACGACTCGACCGAGGCGTGCGCCGTCGACGGAACCGTTCCGTCTTCCGGACGCGCCACCTGGACGGTTTGCACGCCGGCATTCTGTGCCGCGTCGAGTTCGGAAATATTATCCGAGAAGAAGATCACATCGTTTGGCGGCACAGCGAGGTCGTTACAGATGCGCTCGTATGACACCGTTTCCCGTTTCCCGCCGATCGTTGTGTCGTAGAATCCGGAAAAAAGTGGAAGCAGATCTCCCGCGACGCTATGGCCGAAGAGCAAC
This sequence comes from Vulcanimicrobiia bacterium, assembly GCA_024281135.1. The sequence continues at coordinate 857 of JAMXLG010000251.1, forward strand.
TTCTGGGCGGGCACGGAGCCTGACGAATAGATGTAGAGGCGCACGCCGGCGTCGTGAAAGCGATTGAGCGCATCGATCGCGTCTTGGTAAAGGTGGCCGCGAATGCCGCTCGATTCAAAGCCCTCGACCCAAATATGTCCCTGGAGTTCCTTGAGCGACGTTACCTTGACGTCGTTGTCGCTCCATGCGTGCAGCGCGAGCAAAATCGAGTTCAAGTCGTGAACGTTCACACCCGCTTCACGAGCGGCTTCATCAAGAATCGCTCGCATCCACGGCTCTTCGGCATGAGCGTGAACGTAGTCGTCCATGCGCGCCTTCGCATACGGAAAAAGCACGTCGCGGACGAACGCAATTGAGCCGACCGTTCCTTCGATATCGATCAGCGCGGCAGAAGCGCGAAATTGCACGCGCGCGCCTTAGTCGAGTTTCGGAAAACCGCCGGCGATCGGATCGCCGGTGAAGTTCGCAACCCAGCCGTCGGGATTAATGAAGAGCCGCACCGCTGTGAACTCCGGATCGGCGCCCATGTCGAACCAATGCTTCGTCCCGGCCGGAACGCTGATGAGATCGCCCTTCACGCAGATGGTTTGATACACACGGTCGCCGACGTGAAGATAGAAAGCGCCGCGACCTTCGACGAAGAAGCGAACCTCGTCTTCGGAGTGCTGATGCTCGTCGAGAAACTTTTTGCGCATCGGCTCCGTGTTCGGCGTGCCGCGCTCGAGACGAATGACATCGACCGATTGATAACCGCATTCGGCGATGAGCCGGTCGATCGACGAACGATACGCTGCAATCACCGTTTCTTGATCCGCACCGTGCGGAAGTTCGGCGTCGGCCGCCCAGCGCTCGAACCGTACGCCGGCCTTGGCGAGTTCAGCCGCAATGCGATCGCCGTCGCCGGTTTCGAGCAGCAGCGAGTCGGGATTCTTGTCGTCATAGACGCGTAGCGTCGACGTAGCGATTGCGGTCATGTGATTCTCCGTTCTTCGAGGGAGCACTCGAGCAGAAACTCTAGGCCTTCCAGGTGGCGGCGCGCATCGTCCATTGTCGCACCCCACGCGTATAACCCGTGCCCTGCCAGAAGGTATCCAGGCACCGGCGGATTCGAGCCGAGCGATGCTTCGATTCTCTGCGCGAGCGCAGTCGTGTCTTGATCGTTTGCGAAGATGGGCAGGCGCACCGAGCTTTCATGCGTCGTGATGCCGCTCAGCGATTTGTGCATTTCGAAACCGTGTAATTCCACCGCCCCCTTCGCTTCGTCGACGCGCGAGAGCACCGTTGCCGCAACCGAATGCACGTGCACGATGGCGCCGGTGTTCGCGTCGGCGGTATAGCGCGCGACGTGCAGCGGCGTTTCTGCAGAAACGCCCGGCGGCAACGGCGCGCGCAGATCTACGACGATCAGGTCTTCCGGACGAATGTTTCCTTTGTCGATCCCCGAACGCGTGATGGCTGCATGCGTTTCGTCAATGCGGCGCGAGAAGTTGCCGCTCGTCGCGGGAACCCATCCTCGCGACGCTGCGAAGCGGCCAATCGAAGCGACGTCGGCGGCAACCGCGTCTGGTGCCGTTGGAAGGTGGAGCGTCATCCGCAACACCATACCATAAGCCAATGCTCAACGTCCTCGCCGCTCTACTGATCGGGCAAGTTCCCGTGCCACCGTCTCCGCCGCTCTTGACGCCGGCACCATCCCCGACAGCTACAACGACACCAGCGCCGACGCCGTCCGCCCAGCCGAGCGCGCTGCAAGCGTCGCCGGCATCGGTCGGTATGCACCCTGGCACGACCACGACCGTGCGCATAAGCAATGCGGCCGGTGCACTCAATGCAAGCGCCGGTCCGCTGCTCACCGTTGCCGTCGATCAAGCGACGCAGACGATTTCAATTACGGCCGCCGGACAGTTGGGGCACGACGCCGTTCACGTAACGGATCAAACCGGCGCATCGATCGATGTTCCGGTGTTCGTCGCGCAAGATGCGGGGAGCGTCCCGCCGTCGGTGGCGCTCAAAGTTACAGGCTCACAAATCGATCCTGAATGGCTGTCGACGCAAATATCAGCGGCACTCTCGCGCAACGTTACCATTCAACCCGGCGCTACTCTTGCGGCGCCGGTCCCGTCGGTTGCGCCGCCGTCGAACGGTGCGTCGACGAGCCTTTCCGTTCCGGTGCAAATCAGCGGAAACAATCAATATTTAGATGTGAACGCGACGACGAACGTTACGGTGCAAAACGTTCCGGTCGAACCGTTCGCGCCGCCGACACTCATGTATGACGACGATCCTGAACACGTGAGCGGCGACGGCGTTATCTATCGCGGGACTGTGGCAGTGGGCGCGCCCTCGCGCCTGTATTACTACCACGACAACACGAGCGACCCGCGCCGACTCGTCGTCGTCGTGAGCGCGAACGCCACGTCGTCCGTGCAAATCATTGATTCCACCTCCGGGCCGAATATCGACGTGATGAGCGTCGGTCACGCCGTGAGTCGGGACTTCCTTTTGATGAAGCCGCGCAATGAAGGCGTGGTGTACGACATCGATGCGGCCTCGCCGCTCGTGCTTCACGATGTTCCGATGACGAACCGCCAGCTCGTGGCGGGTTCGGTCGGCTTCAACGTGCTCTCCGGGGGTCCGATCAACGTGACGGTGCTCGCTGTTTCACCGGGCATCGATCCGCGAACGCTGCTTGCCGGTCCCCTCGTTCCTCGCGACGGGCACCACCGCGGCGGTGTCTTCCAGCTCACGAATTTCGGCACCGACTCGCTTGCGTATACCGTTGGGACGAACGATACGTCGGTCGCCTACGGCGACCGCGATCCGACCCCGCCGAACGTGGATACCGCGAGCGACGGGCATGACTACGGTGACTACGGCGCCATCCACACGTTCTTGTTCTCGCTCTACAATCCGACGAACGCGCCTGCCAATGTCTACCTCTACGAACGCCCGATCGGCGGCGTCGTTCGTTCGAGCTTCATCGTCGACGGCAGGCTGGTGGAGATGGGATGTGTGCGTTTGAACAACGTGCGTTATCAAATCGCCGCCTTCGCGTTAGCGCCGAACCAACGTTATCAGCTCAACGTCCAGACGATGACCGACGGTGGCTCCAACTACCCGCTCGAACTTGGGCTGACGGCGACAGCTCCCCAACCAACGGCACCACCCATCTCCGCGCCGGACGGGTGCTTCCCAAAGCCTTTTTAAAATCTTTTGACGGGTGCGCCGCATTGTTGGCATAGCAGTCGAGGCGCGAATGCGGTAGGCTGGTTCAAAGCCGTGGAACGTACGACCGAACCGAAGATCGTCTTGCTTGTTCGCCTGCTCAACGCCATTGATGACGGGCGCCACTCGTTTGAGAGCCTGAAAGACCGCATCGCCGAAGGCGGCCGGCGCCCGAGCACGCGCAGCCTTCGCCGATATCTCGCCGTGCTTTCGGAAGCGGGCTTCCCTTGGTACTTCGACCGCACCACCAACACGTATCGCTTTGCGGGCGGCTATAGTTTGAAGCGACTGGATCTCTCGGGCGGCGAGCTCTTTGGGCTCGTGGCGCTTCGCTCGTTCGGAGCTTCGATCGGCGGCGCTATCGGGTCGTCGATCAACGAGATCACCGATAAGCTGCTGGGCTCGAGCAGCAACGGCGTCCGCGCGCGCGTGGAGACACCGACGCCGCTTGCCTTCCGGCTTTCGGAAATTCGTCTGGATGAAAATGGCGAAGCCGCACTTCGCGTCTTCTCAGCTGCCGAGCGCGCGTCGCGCAGCGTCGAGTTCGTGTACCAAGACAAAGAAGGAAGGCGCAGCACGCGCGCCGCGGATCCGTACGGCTTCATCGTCAGCACCGGACGCATTTACTGCGTCGCGTACGACCACGCGCGTCGCGACAAGCGCGTCTTCGCCGTCGACAACGTCAGCGAACCTCGTATGCTGGCGCGCACGTTCGTCAAGCCCGAAGACTTCGATGTCGAAGCCTACGCCGCAGCGTCGATCAGCGGAGTCATGCACGGAGAAGACACGACCGCGGTGCAGGTTTACTTTGCGCCGCGCGTTGCGAAAGCGGCCATCGCTGCACGCGTCGTTGCCGAACGCCAAATCACACGCAACGACGACGGTTCCGCAAACATCGAATACCGCGTTGCCGACGTCGACGAACTCGTGCGCTGGGTACTCGGCTGGGGATCGCAAGCAGAAATCGTCGACCCTGCGCCGGTACGCGAACGCATCGCAGTACTAGCGCACGAAATCACCGCGAAATACGGAACGTAAGCAAAGCAAAATCCGCAGGTGCGAGCCCTGCGGATTCAGACGTATTCGCTTACCAAACTTGCCTGTCTGACTCCCGGGTGGGAGAGCCTTACTGACTTGAGTGGCGGTTCGACCGGAACCGCGGATTGCTGCCAGCGCAACGATCTCGAGCTTGTAGCCGGTCGCGACCGATACGTGCGTCGCCCTTCGGGATCAACCGAAGTGAACGAATAGTAGCACCGTGAAAAACGGGGTTCAAGCGCTTTCACGAGCGACTCACACTGTATCCACAAGAAATTGGATGTTATTCACGTTCCCGCGGAGCTTATGCACAACGTGGCGCTTGCTGCGCTTTAGGGATAATGCGCGAACGGGAGCGCTGCTACGCTACAAGCATGAAACGTCTTGCTATCTCAGTGTTGTGCGGCTTCGTACTCGCCGCATCCGCGACAGTCGTCGCTTCTGCCGCTCCGCCGAACGTCACCGGTAATTGGAAGGTCGAGCAGAGCGGATATAACGGCGCATCGGCGACCACCGTTCAGTTAAAGCAATCCGGAAACATCGTCACCGGCCGCTCGTCTAACGGAAACAATTTCCAGGGCGAGTTCGTGAACGATTCGCAGATGAATGCCACGTGGCACGGACCCGGTGGCGCCGGCTGGATCACCGTGTATGTAACGCCGAACGGCCACAGCTTGAATGGAACCTGGGGCTATAACGGCAGAAAATCCAATGGATCGTTCACTGCGAACAAGTTCTTGCCGCCGTCTGCGATTTCAGCAGCCGGAACGTGGAACGTCGTGGGCGCCGGAGGTCCGGCCGCGTTCCAAGGAGCGATGACGTGCACTCAGTCGGGGAAAGCCGTGGTTTGCAAGGCTGGTCCGATGGTGCTAAACGGCGCATTCAAAGCAACTGATAAAGTGCGCGCAAAATGGACGGGACCCGGTGGGAAAACAGGCTGGTTCTCGTTCTGGTTCAACGGCGACAACAACAGCTTCAACGGCGTTTGGGGGAATGGCGCCGATACGACACCGGCGATCGGACGCGTCGTCGGACAACGGTCGCTTAGCGGCGGGCACTAGATACGATGGGGACGTGCGCCGACTTGGCAACGTCCCCTTCGAACGTACTAGACGCCTCGACGGCGACAAACTTCCAAGTAGTTGGTAACCTCGAGTGTTTTTCCGTTCACGATCGTGAGACACATGACGCCGTCGCTTTCAAACGATCTGCCGACATGCGTGCTGCTTACGTGATATTCGACGAACACATTGTTGCCCGATGCGGCGAACGTTCGAGGAACGATCGTGTATGCTCCACTCGTTCGTTGACGAACGAAGCGAAAATACTCAATGAGTTGATCGTAACCGGCGGACGTTTCGTT
>JAMXLG010000252.1 GCA_024281135.1 Vulcanimicrobiia bacterium
ACAAAAAGGCTACGGCAATTTACACGAGTGGTGTGTACAAACCGGGCGTTTCGCCCGCGTTCGGAGCTGACTTCCACTCGACATATTTCAACGATTGGCTAAACTTCGCCGGTATCGGCGACGTTCAGGATGTTCGATTCCAACCGACGTTGCTCACGTCCGATGTCGAAGCCGAACGAGCCGCAGCCCTGTCGCGCGCTCGTGCGCTGGCGTCGACCTTCTAATACGTGTGAAATGGTTTATCGAGCGTCCGGATGGAATCTCTAAAGCATGCCGACCACGTTGTCACCCGCGCCGGGTCCGTACCATCTGATTGGAAACAACCTCGCTGCTGATTTTGCGAACACACGTTACTCCGCGGAGCACATCGAAGGTTCGCTTCGCAACTCGAACGACGTCGTTGCCTTTTTGGTTGCGACAGGTGCGCTCAAGCCTGCCGATGCGGCAGAGTTGCGGCGGTCGCTGCGGGATCCCGTTAAAGCGGAGCGATTCTTCAAGCGAGCGCTGCAGCTACGCGGTGCCGTCGTCGAGATGTTGGAAGCGATCGTTCGCCCACGCGCGCTGAGCGATAGCGCTCTCTGGATTCTGAATGAAGCCTTGCGTGCCGAATCGGGCTACGACGCGATCGAGCCGCGCAGCAAAATGCGCCACGGGCTTGTGCGCCACCGCGCCGGTTCCGGGCCTGAATACGTTCTTGCGCAGATCGCGCGAGCGGCGGCTGAGCTGCTCGTTACTCCGAACGCTCCGGTGCGCAAGTGCGGCAATCCGGAGTGCATACGCTATTTCTACGACCAATCGCGGACCCGCCGCCGCCGGTGGTGCGAGATGGCGGTCTGCGGCAATCGCGCTAAGACGGTCGCATTCGTCGAGCGGCGGCGCGCACAGAAACCGGACTGAGCCTGTAACGTTTCGATGCTGTCGTTTGTCATGGATCTGATGAACACGACGGCCGAACGGAGCTTCGACGAGTTCAACCAGTATCGAAGACTGCTGTTTTCGATCGCATACCGGATGCTGGGAAGTGTGGCGGACGCCGAGGACGTCCTGCAAGATGCGTACGTCCGCTGGCAGAAGCGGCCGACCGTTCACGTCGAGTCACCGAGAAAGTTCCTCGTTACGATCGTCAGCCGCTTGTGCCTCAATTACTTGAAATCGGCTCGGCACCGGCGGGAGCTCTATGTGGGGTTTTGGCTTCCGGAACCGCTCGTTACCGACTCATCGCAGCCCGTCGACGGCTACCTCGCAGGTGAATCGATCTCCATGGCGTTCATGGTATTGCTCGAACGCTTGAATCCAATCGAGCGCGCCGTGTTTATACTGCGCGAAGTGTTCGACTATGACTATGCGGAGATCGCGGCGATCGTGAACCGCACGGAGGAGCACTGCCGCCAAATTTTGCACCGTGCGCACAAGCACGTAAAACAAGAGCGCGTGACGTCGGCGGCCCCAGTCGGCGATCACACGAGTCTGTTGCAAACATTTATCGGCGCAGCGCTCCACGGGGATATGGACGGGCTGCTGAAGGTGCTCTCGCAAGACGTTGCTCTGTACGCGGACGGCGGTGGCAAAGCGCGCGCGGTACCGAATATTGTTACGGGTATCGATCGCGTCGGACGTTTGCTCGACGGCGTCTTCAAGAAGTTTATCCCGGTAGGCGCGTCCGCGCAGATCATGAACGTCAACGGTGCCCCCGCAATCGTCGCGTATGCCGGCGGAAAGCCGATCACGTTGATTGCGATCGAGGCCGAGCGTCGGTCAATTCGGAATCTCTATATCATCTCGAATCCGGATAAGCTCACGAGACTCACCGCGCCGGCGCCGTGACGCGCCCCGTCGACTGCGTGTCACATAACCCGTCGACGTTTGGTCTCCGGCGTATGAGCAAGACGCCAGTCCTTCGCCCCTCGTGGCTCACGCATTCGGTATGGCCATTCGAAACCTATGCCGCCGACACGGGCCGCGTCGCGGTCGCCGTAACGGAGGTGGGCAGCGGCCCTTCACTGCTCTTTCTGCACACCGGTTTGTGGTCGTTCATCTGGCGCGACGTCATGCTGCAGCTCTCAAGCGACTTCCGATGCATCTGCGTTGACGCGCCATCGACCGGCTTAAGTGAAAAGCTTCCAAGCGAACGCACTACGCTCGAAGAGAGCGCGCGTTCTATCTCCGCAGTCATCGAACTCCTGAACCTGCGCGAGTTTACGATCGTCGCGCACGATCTCGGAGGGCCGGCCTCGATTGCCGGGTCCATCCGGCACGCACAGAGTGTGCGCAGCATCGTTGCCATCAATACCTTTGCTTGGAAACCGACGAGCGTGGTTTTGCGCACCATGCTCTCTATGGTGGGAAGCCCATTGATGCGCGAGTTCAGCGCCCTTACAGGCCTCATTCCAAAAGTTACGGCGACCTCATTTGGCGTCGGGCGCCGCTACACGGATGCGGACTGCCGCGCATTTCTGCAAGGCATGGGCGCGCGAGGCACTCGCGCCTTTCACGATTACGTGCGTTCTGCGGGCAATTCCGACCACGTCTACGAGTGCGCGCAGCGCGCTCTGAATATCCACCTCCCGCACGTGCCGATGCTCACGATCTTCGGCGAGCGAAACGATCCGTTCGGATTTCAACGGCATTGGAAAGCGCTGTTTCCGAACGCGATGCAGGTCGTCGTTCCAGGTGGAAACCACTTTCCGATGTGCGACGATCCGGCGCTCGTCGCGAGTTCGATTCGTTCCTGGTACGCAAAACAAGCATGACCTCCACGGTGTCACAACTACGCGGACTCTGTTGTCTCACGGGTTACTCCACGGTTATTTGAAAGGGACAACATGTCACGACTTTACGTGCACGATATCGAAAGCGCGCCGATCCAAGCACGGCCGCATCTGACCCAATACATTGAGACGTCGCCGACTGGTAAGATCTTGAATCTGCATGGTGCGATGGCACATGCGCCGATCGTACTGGAAATGTATGCACGGATGCGCAGTACCGTAGAAGAATATGGCGAGCTCGACGGCAGGGCGCTGTGGGCGGCGATGTTGGCGGTTGCGACCATCCATCAAAGTGCATACAGCGCCAACCTTTATGCGGGCCTCGGCCGCCGCTACGGCTTAACCGAGGAACAGATCCGCGCCATAACCCAAGGCGGCCGCGCCGGCGATAACGCCATCGATGCACTGATCGCCGTTGCGCGCGAAGCCGTCTCGAATCACGGCCGTGTTACGGTGCAAGTATGGAACGAGGCAGTTGCCACGGGATGGAGCGACAGGCAGTTGGGTGAGCTGTTTGCGGCTCTGGGATTGGCGCTCTTCGTCGATTACTTTGTGAACTACAGCGAGGTCGAAAACGACTTACCGAGACTGGTCGAGGTGTAGATCGTGACCGCAAAAAAAGCTATCGTCACCGGTGCGAACAGCGGCATAGGGTTTGAAACGGCGAAAGCGCTGGTGGAACGCGGTGTGCACGTGCTTATGGTGTGCCGCAATCCCGCTCTGGGCGACGCGGCTCGTCAAGAACTCTCGTCCATCGCTATCGGCCCTAGGCCGAACCTCTATATTGCCGATCTCGTCTCGCAGCAGCAGATTCGAAAACTCGCCGCTGACCTTCATAACGAGCACAACTCCATCGACATCCTCGTCAATAATGCCGGCGGCGTGTTCGCGCCGAAGCAATCCTCGCAAGACGGCATCGAGAAAACCTTTGCGATCAATCATCTCGCGCCGTTTCTGCTCACCAACTTGCTGCTCGATCTCGTCAGCGCCGCGCCGGGGGGCCGCATAGTCAACGTCGTAACCGAAGTGTATCCGAGTCGCCTGAACTTCAACAACTTGCAAGGTGAGAAGTTCTACAACTTCTTCTTTGCCTATATGCACTCGAAGTTGGCCAACATCATCTTCACCAACGAACTCGCGCGAAGGCTTCAGGACACCGGCATGGCGGTCAATAGCATTAGCCCCGGTCCTACGGTGACGAAGTTTGGCGCCGCGGACTTGCACGGTCTTCCATCGTTAATGCCAAAAGTCATGATGCGCCTGCCGATCTTTGTCAGCGCCGACAAAGGCGCGCGAGGCGTGGTGCGCTTGGCGGCCGCTCCCGAACTTGCGGGCGTATCAGGGCGCTTTTTCCTGCGCGAGCGCGAGATCCAAGCCAAACCTGTCACGCGCGATCGTCAGGTCGCGCAGCGACTCTGGGACATCTCCGAACGTCTCACCGGTTTAAGCGACGGTGGGATCGTCGCGGCCTTAGATCGGCGGACCGACGATAAGGCGGCCGGTGATCAGCGCTGCGCCAAATAGAATGACTGCTGCGGCTGCACTCACAAGCAAAACGCGCGTCGCGTTGGAGCGACGCGCGAGAATTCTTACCGCAACGTACGCGGCGATCGCGAGCACCGCGAAAACGAGATGTACCGACGTCGTGCCGCGGATTGAACCGGGCGCCTGCGCCATGACCCGCAAAAGCAGAGCTCCCAGGACCACTTGAAGTCCCAACACGATGCCGACGATGTTTCGGGTTCCGTCACGCCAAATGAACAGAACGACCGCAGCAAGGACGAGTACTCCGAACACGAGATGTGCGAGCAATAATATATTCATGCACCATAGACAGCACTCACATCTCGGATGTGACTAAAGGGCATCAAACGCTAACATACATCTGAACGACATCCACGAACATCGTGGCGCCTTGCGATTTGAAGAAACGTCGAGCGTTTTCGTTCTCGACCCAGACATCCCAGATAATTCGGTTGTATGCCTCGGAGCCGGCGCGCCGCTTCAACGCGCTGAAGAGTGCAGTTCCGATTCCGGCACCGCGGATGCCGGGCGTCACGTAAATGTCGCTCACGCGCATAGCGAGCGTAGATGTATGGGGCTCGAAATACGGCGACCACGTCGCGTATGCTACGGCGTGACCATCGTTCAAGACAGCGACGAGGCATTGGGACACGGGGCGCGGCCCGAAGATGAGCTGCGAGAGTTGTTCGTGGCGGAGCAACGGTTCGGGATCACCGACGGAAATCGCAAGCGCCTGAGCCATCGACGTTATGGCCGGCAGATCGTCCGGAACGGCTTCCCGGATCACAACCGCCCCATTCGAATCGCTCATTGCACGTTAATCGGAACGTCGACTGTACGTCCCTCGTCGCTCACGTGCAGGGTACATGCGCCCTTGCCGAGAGGACGGATATTATACACCGCGGCTCGTTGCGCCGTCGTCGCCACCGCGATTGCGGCGATCCCGTCGCAATTGTTCGTCTCCGTAAATCCGCCGACGGTACCAGTCGTCGAAACCATCACGAGCGACGAATCCGTATCGAGCGACATCGACACCGATGTAGGATTAGCGCTCAGCGCCAATGAGCTCGACGCATGCTTCACGGGCCAGACCGTCCCGTCGGTAAACCGCACCGACGCCACGTGGCACTTCACATTCGGCGGAATGAACGCCGGCAACACGAACGCCTGCCCCGCGCTATTGCGAAAGTTGTGATCGATCGTCACACCCGGCGAAAACTTGCCGACGTCGCGAATCACGAATTGTACGCCGTTGGAACGAACTTCGAAATTGATCAAATCCGCGACCTTGTTTGATTCATTCGTGAACTGGATCTGCATGCCGTTGCTTTGGGACGCGAGCCACGAGTTTGGATTAGATGCCGACGGCGTCGCGAATTGGTTGTTGTGAAAGATCGGCTGACAGAGATTGATCGTTACCGGAGACGACTTCGAGGACGTCGACGTGCCGAGCGCATTTTGCGCGGATGAGACAGTCGGCAAAAACACAAGACATGCGCCAATAAGCGCGAAAAGGCGATAGAGCGCCAAAGTCCGCATACAACAAGACTACCAGACTAAGGGCTCATTACGCGACAGGCGCGGGGGCATTTCTTTCATCCGACTCCGCATGGGCGCCGGACTAGGATAATGCCCCTGATGTCCGATCGCTAAATTGCGAACGTTCCGACTTCTTGCGGTGCCCACGGTGCTAGCTGCTGCAGCGCGATATACCACAGCGTTCCGTGTGCGTCAAAGGCGAGATCGTGGACGTGGAAGCCGTCACCAAAGTATTCGCGAATCTGCGAGCCGTCGGTCGTGATGTAGCCGATCCGGCCGAATCCGTTCTCCGTCCCCATTTCCGCGAACCACATGCGCCCATCCGGCCCGGCAGTAATTGCGAACGGCGCCGACGTGCCGGTTGCCGTCGCGAACTCAGTGACCGTTCCAGCGGGCGTAACACGTGCGATCTTGTTTGTGCCGAATTCCGTGACCCACACGTTGCCATCCGGTCCGAGCGCAATTCCTTGGGGCGCGGCGTGTGTGGTCAGCGCGTACGATCCGAGGACTTGCCCCGAGTACGATACCTTGATAACGGCGTCGTGACCGGCGTCCGTCATCCAGAGATTCCCATCGGATCCGCTCGTAATTGCATTGATGCCGTCATTGGCCGGCAACGGATATTCAGTGATGGTTCCGCTCGGCGTAATGCTCCCGACTTCGTCGCTCCATGCGTCAACAAACCAGACGTTACCGTCTTTACCGAGAGCAACGCAATCAGGCATCGCAACACCACCCGATAACGGAAGCGTATACTCGGTCACGACACCCGACGTCGTCATTTTTCCTATTGCATTGTTGTTGCTTTCCGCGAACCAGAGATTGCCGTCCGAACCCACGACGATGCCCGCAAGCTGATCGGCCGACCCGCTGGGCAGCGGATACTGCGCTAACGTGCCGTCCGGCGCAACTTTGATGAGCTCCGAATAACCGGTCGTCGAGATCCACATATTTCCATCCGGCCCTTTTGCGATGTTCCAGGGCCCCGGACCGCCACTTCCCCGTCCGTACGAGACCAGCGGCATCGCATAGGTCTTCAGGTACGACGGCGTCGGTGCAAACGTAGCCGTAACAGTACCGACGCCGGTAAGGGTCGCTGTAATGGTCGATGTACCGAACGGCGTTGCACCGTTGTAGTTCAATGTCACCGGCGTCGAAGAGTCGGCAACCGTTGTTGCGGACAGTGACGTGGCGCCGGTGGGGTCACTGTCTTGCAGCTTCACCGCCGACGGGTACGCACCTAATACAGCATTTCCGTCAACGTCGTAACCAGTCACCACGACGTTTGCCGTCGCTGCCGTTCCCACCGGAGGATACGGATTCGACAGTGAGAGTGCGATCTTGGCGATCGTGCCCGCAACGGTCACGTTCACCGTAGATGTTTGCGAAGAAACCGTCGCTGCGATGGTTCCCTGCGCAATTGCGTTTCCTGAACCGTTCGGTTGATCGTACGCAGTAATCGTGAACTGATCGGTTCCGCTCGGAGCCGTAACCCCAATCGTACACGAACGTCCGCCGCTCGTTGCCGCTTTGCACCACGAAGACGACGCGGAAAGATTCGCGGTCGTCAACACCGACGTTCCGATTGCAATCTTCACCGACTGCGTGGCGGCCGAAAAATTCATCGGACGTCTCATGCTCGCGCCGGTCGTCGCGACGGCCGGAATTTGAATGACGAACGAGATATTTGCCGCTTGACTCGTGCCGCCGCCCGGTGAGGCCGATGTGATCGGCGCCGGTGAGTACGCCGGAAGCGCACCGCCGCCGCCCGATCCACCACAAGCGGAAAGTACCGCGGCGAGCGCGCACGAAGCAGCGAGTCGAGTATATCGATGTATCATTTACCTACCACCGCCTTGATGAGTGCGCGCGCATACGGCACGCCGATACCTGTGACCAAATCGTATCCCTTGCCGGAGTCGTATCCGGGATCGGTTGGGTTCGGACACGGTGTTGCAGTCGGGCCCTGGACACAATACATGTTGTTCGCGCCGTAAAGTACGTCGTAGAACGTACTAGCGTACGTTGCCGGCGTTCCGTAGATTTTGTAGAAATACGCGTTCGGATTCCCAAGCCGCCACGGTGCCGCTCCGCTCGCCGTCGCACAGCTCGCAGTTTGTTTGCAAGCTTGCAACACGAGCGCCCACATCGCAGCGGCCTCGGGCGCGGCGGCACTCGTTCCACCAACCGGCTCGACGAGCGTATCTGCTGCAAATTGGCTTCCGCCGTACAGTAGAACCGCAACACCTGTCAGGCCATCGGCGTCGAGCGCAATGTCCGGTACGTTTCGCATCGAACCCGTGACGCCGGCGGCGCCTTTTTGATACGACGTGAGCGGAAAGTACGCCGACACGCCGCCGCCTGACCCACCTGCACCACCCGAATGCGTTCCCCATCCGCTGACCGCGCCGACGAGTTGTCCGGCCGAGTTGATCGGGGCATTGACACCGCCAACACTCACGACACTCGGATCCGTCGACGGGTATTGCACGCACAGTGCATTGGGATCGGGGACGTTGAACTGCATGCAACCTTGCGCGCCGGAATCGCCTGACGAAACGAAGATCGCGATTCCTTCGCTCGCAAGCGCCGCAAGTTCGAGCGGAGTGATTCCGTTGCCCGATGCGTTAAACGCGCTTCCGACATTCAAAGTCTCGGGTCCGCCGAAGCTGAGCGAGATGACATCGGCATGGTTATCGGCGATCGCGGTCTGCAGCTCGGCATCGATCTCGCCGAGCCCTTGAAGTGGAATACCGGCGCCCGGCGGACAATCAACGCCGACTACACCGCACGCATCGTTCGGATTGTACGCGAGGTAATAGCGCACGTTCGCGTCCGGCGCGAGACTCGACATCTGTTCCGTGTCGAGTTGCGTCTCGATGTCTTCCGGATTGCACGTCGAGGTCGGCGACAGCGTCGCACCGGGACATCCGAAGCCCGGCAGCGTGACGGGAGGCGGCGTCGCAAAACCGAGCGCCGTATTTCCCGGAGCATTTGCATCGGTTGCGGAGACGAGTGTCGCCGTACCCGAGCCGCGAACACCGAACATGCTTCTGTACGCGGGCACGTCACCCGGATTGAATGCACCGGTGCCGATCACGCCGGCAGTGATGCCGGCTCCGGTGTATCCGGCATTGTACGCGCCCGTGTAGTCGAACCCCGACGCGATCTGTTGCGCGGAATACCCGTACAAGAAGCCGTTTCCACCGCTCGTCGTGAGCTTAAGGTAATTCGTGGACAATCCGCTTCGCATGACGATGTTGGTCGCGCCGACAACCGCTGCGGCCGCGGGCGGCGCCGGAGTGCTCATCGGCGCCAGGAAGACGGACGACGCGTTCCTGTACCAACCGAACGATGTATGCAACGCGACTTGCATTTTTGCTTGAGGGCCGGTTACGTGCAGCAACATCCGCTGTGGCCACGTAGCAACTGAAAGTCCTTGCGACTGGAAATATTTTACTGCGTTGGCGTAGCTCGTTGCCGGTGCGCCGTACTGATCTCCGATTTGTTGCGGAGAAAGAAAGTGGCGATAGTTCGCACTCGTCGGATCGTTCACCGACTTCGCGTACAGTGCCAAGCCCGCGGCATTTCGCATCGCCGGAACGAGGTCGACGCTGAGTGATGCGAGATTTTGCGCGGCACCAACAAGTTTTGCACCTTGCAAGGCCGACTTGTCATAGGAGAATCCGGCCGGAGCCGAAGGCGGCAAACTGCTCGTGCCTCCGCCACTCTGGGAAGACGACGGAAGCACGCCGGAGCCGTGCGTTCCGCCAGAACATGCCGCTAACAACGCGGCGATGACAACAATGGCGTAGCGTGCTTTCACTTCGGTTTCCTCGTAGCATGATGTGCGCGAGCAGCAGCAAGTATCATGTGCACGCGCGCTAGTGACGGTCGCGGCAAAACGCTCCGCGCATAGTCCTGCGCAGTGCGACGCACCGACGCTGATGCGGGGGAAGCCGCGGATTGCAGCGCAAGCGTTTCGGACACCGTCGTGTCGACTTGTGGCGTGCCGTACGCGGTGAATGCGAACGCGGCGCCCGCCTGTCCGCTGAAATCGTAATAACTCTTCAGCTCGTCACTAATGACTTCGCAGACAAGTCCGTACGAGCTGCTCGTGTACTGGATGACTTGATCGGTTTCGTACTCGCCGAAGACCGGATCGAGCCGATCCCGCACCTCGACAATCTTTTCAACGTTTACCGATGCGTACGCGGAAGCTACGTTGCACGACGACGGCACCGTCGTCAAGCCATCATCAACATATGAGTCCGAAGCAAGCACCGGCGGATTTTGCGGATACCACACCGGAATCGTCCACGCATCCGCTAGCGGCAAGCCCGCGGGCACCTGGAGCGCAATTTGAATCTGGCCGGCCGCCGGCGCATTGATGGAGAGCGTGCTCGGCAGCCAGTTGCCGCCGAGTACCGGCGCCTTATAGACACCGCTGCCGTCGGGATACACGTTAACGGCCGCCGTCGAACCTTCGGCAAATTTCAATTGCTCTTGGTACGACCCGTCGGCTGCGTACGTTGCCGTAATCGTCTCGTTGCCAGGATCGTTTTCGGTATCCGTGCGCGCGGCCGTGTTCGTCCATTGCGCGCCGGACACATACGGAAGCTTTTGCACGATGCCGTTTCCGTTTCCGAACAGACTCTGCAACGCAACGCCGTTCGAGTCGGTGGATGACGATCCGATCTCGGTTACGTCAACGCCGTTTGCGCGCGACGCGTCGGGTGCAAACGAAAGATACGACTGCGCTGTTAGCGTCGTCGTTTGCAATTGACCGGTATCGGTTTCCTGAGTCGTGAAGTCGGTGAGGCCGGAAAGGGCCCCGAATGATTGTCCGGTCGAAACGGACACGTGCTGGGTGATGCTCTGTTTGGTCGTAGTCACCCACGGCGTCGAAGTCGGACTTGGTGACGGCGCAGGCGTGCCGTAGAGCGTTATCGTTTGCGAAAGCGAGCCGGCATAAGTGAATGAGCTACCTGCTGCGCTTGGATTCGGAGCGGGAGTCGGAGTAGCGCTCGAACCCGGAGTTGTTGTCGGGATGGGGAGGACCGATGGTGTTGAACTTCCGCCGCCCCCTCCACAAGCGGAAAGTGCAAAAACCGTGAGCGGTACGGTGATCAAACCGAGACGCCATATATCTCGAAGTGCCAAGGCGGTGCAAACCTCCACGGGAGAACGTGCGCGGAGGCTTCATGAGCTTGGGATAAACTACTTCACAAAAGAGTGCAAAAAGAGTGCAACGCGTCCGGCGCGCGCGCGTGTGGCGTGGTCGCCGTAACTATTGAGGAACTCTTTGGATTTTTTGAACATCT
Source organism: Vulcanimicrobiia bacterium (assembly GCA_024281135.1). The sequence continues at coordinate 11,156 of JAMXLG010000252.1, forward strand.
GCTTCGCCGAAGCCAGCTTTCCGCTGCGCGAAACGGCTTCAATCGCGATAAGTCGAGCCTTTGCAGCAGCAGGAAGCAGCGATGCGCTCTCAAGTGAGCGAGCGAGGTCGCTCGCAGTCTCAGCTGCGACGTTGACTTCTCCGCGCGCGAGCCTAGCATCGGCCTCCGCGACCCCGAGCAACAGATCCGCGTGTCGCGCGAGCGGCGAACGTCGACGCAATTCATCGATTCCACGCAAGGCCTCGTCAGGTCCGGAACGCTCCATGAGCAACGGCGCTGCACTCGCAAAGAACACCGCGCACTGATCGTATCCGCACGAATCCCTTGCCATCGTAAGGCCGTGATCGATATATTTCAGGCCTTCGGCGCGATCGATGCCGGCGAGTGCAACGCCGTATTCGACTGAAGCTTTGGCCATCGCCGGAAGCTGCTTGTGCCCGTGTACCATGCGCAGCGCATCGTGCAGTTCGAGTGCGGCACGAGCCGAATCGCCGTTCTTCTCGAGCGCGATTCGCGCGCGCAGACGCTGCTGCCGTGCACTCGCGTACGGCAGTTCCGAGCGGTCGACGATGCGTTCTGCCCGCCGAATCAGCGTTTCGGCACGCTTCCACTCGCCCCGTTCGACGTTGAGTTCCGCGCCGTACTCTAGAAGAATCGCAAAAAGCGTCGCGTCTCTCCCATACATCGTGCGTTCGTTTCCGGAGTAGCTCGCCGCTCGATCGACGCTCGCGAGCGCGTCGTCGATGTTGCCCTGCATCCACTGCAGCGCAATATCGCAAATTGCGATACGCAGTGCCGACGCGCGTCGAAGGTCCTGGTACGTCGACGCGCCTGAAATGCGCGACATCTGCTCGACCACTTCATATGACTGGCGCAGGTACCCAAGGTAACGCGCCGCCTCTGCGGCAACGGTCCACACTTCGATTTCGCGACGTTGTCCGCGCATCTCGCGCACGGCACCGAGCAGTTCTCGCCACACCGCATCAAAACGGCCCTGCTCGCGCATCATCTCCACATACCCAAGGCGCATTGAGAGCGCGTCAGCCGACGGCCCTTCGATCCACGGTTCGACGTCTGTTTGTTGCAATGCATCGGCTAAGAGCAAAAACGCCGCCCGGCGGTCGAGATAGAACTGACGGCGCGAAATACCGAGCGCCGCCGCGACTTCTTTATGCGATTCACCGTTGAGATCGCATCGGACAAGAATTTGATGGAGCCGGTACTGTCGCTCCGAAGACGTCGTTGCAGCGAGGCCTGGATCGAGGGTCTCGACGGCGCGTAAGACACGCGCGCGCAAGCGATCGTGTGCTTCCCCGGCATACACTGCAAGCAACGTGTTTTCACGAAGCGCAACCTCTTCATCCAGATCGCGCAAAAGACGCCGCGACGCAGCGTAACGCGAAGCATCCTCGCCCATAGCTGCCCGGTGTTGTACGCCCGTTAACGTATTCCCTTATCTGCGTGATGCAGTTCGTGCTACCATAACGCCATGCACCGACGCACTTTCGTACTCGGGGCTATTGCGGCGTCGGTTGCGGTCCCGGCGCTTTCCCAAGGTAATGCTGTCGTCTCGGTTCTTTATGCAGGCTCGCTTGTTACCTCTATGGAGGGACCGATCAAAGCAACGCTCGCAACGCACGGCATCGAGTTCCAAGGCCAGGGCGGCGGAAGCAAGCAACTCGCAAATTTCATCGAGTCGGGACAGAAGAATCCGGACGTTTTCATCAGCGTCGATCCCAAACTCGTTTCCGGTCTCGGAGCAAAAGTCGAGAAGTCGTCGACATTCGCAAGCACGAGCCTCGTAGTCGGTTGGACCGATAAATCGAAATTCAACGATCTCTTTCAAAGCGTCACGCTGGGCAAAGCAACTCTCGTTTCCGCACTCGAAACACCCGGCGTGCGCATCGGACGCACCGACCCACAGGTAGATCCAAAAGGTGCATTCACCGTGCAAGCGGTGACGATGCTTGCGGGAGCAGACGGTGCGCACAAAATCCTCGGCGACGACACGAACGCCGCGCAGATCTTTCCGGAAGAAGCGCTGCTTACAAGGGTCGAAGCGGGCGACATCGACGTCGGATTTTTCTACAAAACCGAAGCTGTTGCACACAACCTACAATTCTTTCCGCTCCCCGGCGCGGCATCAATGTCTGAAAAAATCAGCTACACGCTCGCCGTTATGCGCAACGCGCCACACCCCGAGCAAGCAAAAGCCTTCGCCAATTTCATTCTGAACGGCGAAGGCAAACCGGTGCTTGAACGTGCGGGTCTGACTTATTTGCCGCCCTCACCTTGACTTGCGACAAAGCGGGCATCCTCGGCGATATACGGCACGTACCGGAAATCGCGAATGAGTGAGATTGTCTCACCGCTCGATTCAAGCAAGATGAAGTATGCCGGAACGGTGCTCGATGCGGGACGGAACATCGCGATGGCCGGAACGCCATCGGCAAATCCCGCCTCCGCACGCATGTCTTCCGTCTTGATGATGTCGGCGTAGCGATCGTAGTATCCCGCGTCAACCACACGCCGCTGCCAGCGGGAGACCATTTCCAACCGCGACTCCTCGCTAATCAACGCGCGAAGCCCGTCCCAATTGCGATCGTTGAAGAGATCCACGTAGCGGCGTAACGTTGCTTGCGCCTCGGCTGTCGCCGGATGCGAAGCACGCGCGAATCCGTTGCGCGACGTTCGCGCGACATTCCCGCGCGCTCTCGAGAGTGCAGCCTTCACCGCACCGACGTTCGTTCCCATCGTTGCCGCCGTTTGCTCCAGCGACTGTCCAAGCACGTCTTTGAGAATGATTGCGCTGCGCTGTACCGGCGGAAGCTCGACGAAGACGCCGAGCGCCGCTTCCACGAGATCCGGATCCACACCGGTCTCTTGCGGCTCGGCGCGTTCCGGCATATCGGCTACCGGCTCCACGTTCTTGCGATCGTATCGTTTGAGAAAATCCATCGCCGTGTTGTGCGCGATGCGAAAGAGCCACGGTTTTAGATTTGGCGGTTCCATCATCTGTCCCAACGCATAATATGCTTTTGCTAAGGTGTCTTGGACGACGTCTTCGCCGTCGAAAACAGAACCGGTCATGCGCGAGCAATACCGATGGAGCTCGGGGCGAATTTCGTCCACGAGCTCCATGAAGCGGTCGCGAGCCTCGACCATTGCGGGCAACAATGCGCCCGTATCATTCATCGAATTTGCGTCTCCGTGCAACAACCACTCCGTACATTATCGATGCGAGCGGCAAGAGTACACCACCCGCCATCGCCGTTGCATAGGGCGCAAATTCCTCAACCGGCAGCCCCATAATGTGCGCGAGCACCAACATGCGATATCACCCTTCGACGCCCTGCGGCTTCAGAATTTCCAGTGCTGCATCGCTAACTTCACTCCATCGCGCTTTCACTGCATCGTCGCCGTAAGAGTCGTGCCAGTTCCACCACTTGTACGGCTCGGTCTTGGGATAGCCTTCGGGAGAATCTTCCCACGACTCTTGACGGCCGAGTGGCGTGATATCGAGATAGGCCCACGTGCCGCCCAACGCCTCGTCTCCGCGGTTGTTGACGAAGTAGGTTCTGAACACGCGATTGCCGTCGCGGAAGAACACGTTCGTACCGTGCCATTCATCGACGCCGAAGTCCTTATCGAACGAATCTGTAATCGTATACCACGGGAACGTCCAACCCATCCGTGTCTTCACGCGTTGGATGTCCGCCTGCGGAGCGCGCGATGCATACACAAACGTCGTGTCGCGAGCATGAAGATGCGTAACGTCAGCGACCTGGTCCCCCATCATCGAGCAGCCGATGCACGCATGATCGGGCCAACCGTACACACCGGGCTCGAAGAACGCGCGATACACGATCAACTGATCGCGCCCCTCAAAAAGGTCAAGTAATGTAGCCTTGCCGTTCGGACCTTCGAACACGTAGTTCTCGGTCACCTCAACCCACGGCATGCGCCGGCGCTCGGCTGCCATCGCATCGCGCGCCTTCGTCAGCGCCTTCTCCTTCACGAGCAGCTCCTGACGTGCCGCCTCCCATTCTTGGGCCGACACGACCGGCGGCGTCTTCATCTTACTAGTGGTCATTAGTCCATCTCCTCTTTCTATGATGAAGACGAACGGCAACCGTCGAAAGATACGCCTCAGTCCAAAATCGCAGAGTTTTGATACGGAAGAACGGCACGGATGCACGTTCCCGCCGTCGATAGTTCGACCGTCAGCCGCTTGCTGAGCACCTCAACGATGCATAACCCGCGTCCGCTCTCCGAGTAAATGTCCGCCGGCAATGCGACGTGCGGGACGAATCCGCTTCCCCAGTCTCTCACCGTCAACACTGCATCATCGCCATCAAAGGCGAGCTCGATAGAGACCGGACCAGGTGCGTGCTTTACGACGTTGGTAACCAGCTCGCCATAGATTAATGCGGCCGCAAACGCATCATACCGATGCCCCCGCACCGTATCCAATGCTGTCGCAAACTCATCGCGTCGATGGAGCGCTTCTTCCGCGTTTTGCGAATCAAACCGCCATGCGAGCACGTTCATCAACCCGTTATCGTTGCAGCGCCGGTGCCTCCTTCGTTCTACGCCGCAGAGCTCCCGCCACGCCGTTCGATGCCGTTCACGGTTGCATCAATCCGTATCGTGAGGATCGCGATATCGTCTTGATGCGAGGCGCCGTCTATGACCCGGACGCGAATAGCGTGCGCCGGATGAAGCGCCTCGCGAACGTCTTGTCTTGCAATCGCGCTCTGCAAGTATTCCCACGCTTTGGGGATGTCGCGGTTCCATTCCAGTAGGCCGTCTGTGAAGAATACGGCGAAGGATCCTGGTTCCAGCGTCAATACTTGCGCAGTCTTGGCGACTTCTCCGAAATCGCTGAGACCCAAAGGTAAACCGCGCTCATGAAACGGGTCTAAGATCCGGCCGGAATGACTTCGGACGAGCGGTCCGGGGTGCCCGGCAGAAGCGCACGAAAGCGTCTGCAGATACGGATCGTAGAGTGACACGAGCGCCGTCGTAAAGTCGTTGCGGAATTCCCGGCGAAGCAGTTCGTTCGCGACTTCGAGTGCATGAGCGGGATCCGGTCTGCTAAATAATGCCGCTCGCAGGCCGTTGCGTAGCCGGCTCATCCATACGGCAGCCTCTACGCCGTGACCCAAGACATCTCCGATGCTGATCGCAATGCGACCATCGCGCAGCTCAAATGCATCGTACCAGTCTCCACCGACGAGAAGCTCTTCGGACGACGGCTCGTAAAAGGCGTCAAGCGAAATCCCGGGAGCAGATGGAAGCGACGACGGCAAAGCAGCGCGTTGATACGTGGTCGCGATGTGGAGCGTCTGCTCGTACAATCGCGCCTTCGATATTGCCGTTGCGCAACGGCGTGCCAGATCGGTCGCAAATCGAAGCGCACCTTCGTCATACGGTGGTCCGCCCTCGAGCGTTCGTACGAATGTCAACGCACCGAGCGTACCTTGTGTTTCCGAAATCAGCGGAACGACCATTAAAGAGCGGTAGCGCATGACACGCATAAAACGTTCATGCTCGCGGCTTACCGCAGCGCGCCGCAAGTACGGCTCGTCAACGACCGCAATGCAGAGTGGCGATCGCGATTTGACTGTGGCAATCACCGGATGCTCAATGCCGCGCTCGTCTTCGTAGAGAAATTTCCCCGCGTCGACGAGGTGAGGCATCAGTTCCTCGTTGCGATGCGCAGCTGCTATCAGGCGCAACTCGCCAGCGTAATCTTTCAAATCGAGAATACAGATGTCGGCTATCGTCTCGACAACTGCGAGGCATACACTGTCGATTGTCTGTTCCCAATCGAGCGCGTTCGCCAGTATCTCTCCGGCGCGCAGAAGCAGCTCGACGTACCGCCCGTCGTGTCCGAGGCTATCTCTTTGCGGCTCCCAAGGCTGCACCTGAGCAATGTTCCCAAAGCCTGAATGCTTGCATCAGACTTTTAGGGGTAAGTAGGCCACCGTTGCGTTGATTATTGCATGACTGCTGTGGGAATACTAACGGTTCGCGGATAGGCATCAACAAGTGCATAACGTCGTCGTAAGCCTCAAGGGCGACTTTGACATTTTCCGGCGCAAGGAGTTGCTGCGGGCTCTGCATTCGCAGCCCTCAGACTGCGATCTTGTTCTCGATTTTTCGTCTGTCTCTCATATCGACAGCACGATCATGAGCGTGCTAGTGACGTTTGCGAAGGATCGAGGAGCGAACATGCCCATTGCGGTGATAGCACCGTATTCCAGCATATGGACGATATGGAATATCGTCAGAATGCCAAACCTATTTCGGACATACGACACTCTAGCGCAAGCACGCCAATCGTTTCGCAGGTAACGGGACGGTTTTTCGAAAACCGCCGACACCGGTGATCGTTCACTTGATCGACGGGACGTACGAACTGTTCCGGCACTTTTACGGCTTGCGCCGCGCAACGAACGGGAAAGGCGCTCGGTTCGGCGCCGTCGCCGGCGTGCTCAACACGGTCCTGCAGATGATCGCCGACGGAGCAACGCACGTCGGGGTTGCTACCGATCATGTCATCGAGTCTTTTCGCAACGAACTCTGGGACGGATACAAAACGGGAGAGGGCGTCGATCGGGCGCTCCTCGCGCAATTCGAGCCACTCGAGGACGCGTTGCGGGCAATGGGCATTGCGGTATGGGCGATGGTAGATCTCGAGGCTGACGACGCACTAGCATCCGCCGCCGAAATCGCATCGCACGATCCTCGCGTCCAGAAAATTTGCATTTGGACACCGGACAAAGATCTCGCGCAGTGCGTTCGCGGAGATCGCATCGTGCAGGTCGACCGAAGAAGCAAACTCATTCGCAATGCGGCCGGCGTACGATCGAAGTTTGGAGTTGACCCGGAGTTGATCCCCGACTATCTGGCCCTTGTTGGCGATGCTGCAGATGGGTATCCCGGCGTAAAGGGCATCGGAGCGAAGGGAGCAGCATCTCTGCTTACCCGGTATGGTAAAATCGAAGACTTCCCACCGGAAGTGCTGGGCGAGCACCGCGCGATCGCGTTGTTATTCAAGAAACTCGCAACGCTTCGAACGGATGCGAGCCTCTATGACACCGTCGACGAGTTGCAGTGGCATGGACCGACTGTCGAATTCTCGACTGTTTGCGAGCGCCTTGGCGCACCAGATGTTAGCACACGTGCGTCGAGACTCGTGCCTTGAAGTCACAACGCCGGTTTCTCATTCGCTGCATTCCACGTCAGCTCGCTCGTGAGGTTGCGCTATGACTGCCCTTCGCGTTTGTGTACTTTTGGCCACAGCAATTGCCCTTGCGGGCGTCGCCGGCAGTCAAACGATGCCGCCGGTTTCGCAGTACTTGATGAGTCCTGAAGCAGAAATCGCGCTTGCGCGCAGCGCGGCTCCAGCATCGATCTCGAACCAAGCGACCGTCATGATCCTTTCCGCGCACGGTTATACCGTTGCGGTGAAAGGTCAAAATGGGTTCACGTGTTTGGTCGATCGGGCGTGGATGCACCTCAATATACCAACGTCCTGGAATCTCAAAATCCGGAATCCGGTGTGCTACAACGCAGCGGCCTCGCGGAGTGTTCTTTTGTATACGCTCAAACGAACGGTGCTGGCAATCAACGGGGCGACGGAAGCGCAGATCGAGCAGACAATGTCGAACGCAGTTGCTGCGAACACGCTGCCGCCGGCTCCGCCGGATTCGATTGCATATATGATGTCGAAAGAGCAGTACCTCGACGACAGCGCTAAGTCGTGGTACCCGCACCTAATGTTCTTCATGCCGCAAGCAGATGGGACGAACGTAGGCGAAAGTTGGGGAGCCGATCGTCCGCGCTCGCCCGTGATCTACGATCCCCATGGTGATAGGTTTCATGAACCGTGGGCGCGGTTCTTCATTCCTGTCTCGCATTGGTCTGACGGAACACCTGCACCGCCATATACGGGAACTTAAGGGCTACGTGCTGCGCCGGCGCTAGCGAGTGAGCGTACCGCGCAAGGGGCCGTCAAGGGGTCATGGTCTGCTCTTCGATGCAATGTTCGATAGCAGCCTTACAGGCCGCCATCATTTTGTGAAGGCGAACCCGCAGCGAGTCGCCGTGCTCGTTCATCGCGTTCGCTGCGTGCTCCTGAAGCGCATCGAGGTGCGCTCCGATCTGCTCGTTGCGCGCTCCCGTCCTCGTTTTCAATTGCTCCTGCGCCGCTTCTAGGTGTTGCAGTGCGTTGTTGATGCTCTTCTTTGCTTCTTCGTCGTGGGTTTTCGCCGCCGCGTTTAATTCGTCGTGAAGCGCCGTCAGGTGCTGTTCCAGCGATTGCGTTTGATTCATGGCGACCTCCGTTAGGCTTAAAGTCTAGCAAAAGTACGGACGTGTTGGAGCCAATGATTTTCAAAGTCGTCGAAACTAGCCCCCGACCTCGATGTGGCTCAACTGGAGGCCCGGCCGGCGGCCGCGCATCAAAAAGATGAGCGGCAAACATGCGAGCGACACGACACCCATGACGAATGATGCGTCGGCGTACGCTAGAATTGCCGACTGGTCGTACACGGTTTGGGCCAATTGCGGAATCGAATGTGAGTGGAGAAAGGATTGCACGCCCGGATCAGCCAGGGTAGCGTTTCCGGCTAAAACGGTTGAATGGAATTCCGCGCGGCGATCGATAATCACGTCAAGCATCGCGACGGCAATCGATCCTCCGAGCTGCACTGCCAAGTTTACGAATGCGCCGGCCTTCGGACCGTCCTCGTGAGACGTCGCGCCGAGCACCGCAACGGTGATCGGAATGAACATAAGTCCCGAACCGATTCCGCTCAGGGCCAGCGGAACTGCAAAGGTCCAAAAGGACGTTTGCAAGGTCGTCGACGACGCGAGCATCAATCCGAACGCGCCGTTAGCGCAAAAGCCGGCGACCAACAACGCGCGAGCATCGACCTTCGCGACGAGCGCGACGACCAACGGCGTGCAAAGTAGGATGGGAAATGCTCTTATTAGGAAGAGCAGACCGCTCAGCGTAGGCGTAAAGCCGAGCGATCCTTGGACGAATTGCGGAAGGACATACGTCGAACCGAGCAGGATGGCGCCGAACGCGAAGGCGAGAACTGTTCCGGCCCAGACGCTTCGATTAGCAAGCACGCGCAGATCGACGATAGGACGTGGCGTGAGGAACAGTTCGTAGCCGACGAACGCAACCGCGCTGACGACAAATACGATGGTCATGAAAAGATTGACGGGATCCGCGAGCCAGTAATGCGGCTCACCCTCCGTGAGCACGTATTGCATTGAGCCGAGCGCGAGCGCGAGCAGAATGACACCCGCAAGATCCACCGGCATTTTCTGGGGTTTTCGCGGATCGCGAAGGAGCAGCAAGAGCGTGATCGCAGCGAACGTACCCGGGACAACATTGATGTCGAAGCACCAGTTCCACGAGAAGTTGTCGACTAAATAACCGCCAATCGGCGGTCCGAGTGTCGGCCCCATGATGGCGCCGATGGTAAATATTCCTTGACTCGCGCTGAGCTGCGTAGGCGGAAATGTGTCGCGCAAGATGAGCTGCGCAGTTGCGAGCAATCCGCCGCCAAACATCCCTTGAACGGTGCGCCAGAACGTGAGAGCTGCGAGAGAATCCGAGGCACCGCAGGCCACCGACGCTATCGTGAAGCCGACGATCGAGGTCACAAAGTAATTTCTTCGACCGAACCGGTTCTGTAGCCACGGCGTGAGCGGGATCACGATGATTGCGGCGATGGTGTAGGCGGTCACAACCCACGTGGCTTCCTCTTGACTCGCGCCAATGTTGCCTTGAATCGTTGGAAGAGCGACGTTGGTGATCGTTGAGTCTAGGGTCTGCATGAGCGTCGCCGCCATCACTGCAGCAACGATCAGCGCGCGGCGCAGCCCAGTCTCGACGACATTCTGCTCTTGCGCTACTTCGTATGCCATGCCGGTGCTAGAATCTGGCGCAGCAAGATTGCCGCCCGGTGAACCTGCGACTTGACCGTACCTATCGGCTGTCCGAAGGTCTTGGCGATTTCCCTGTGTGTATGGCCTTCAATGAATCGCAACTTCGCCGTCGCGCGCAAGCGGGGTGGGACCTGACTAAACGCGTGTTCTATGAAATCGAGCGTTGTACGCCGGTCCAACACATCTTCCGGTAATGCACGATCCGCAAAGCGAGGGAGAATTCTGTCCGGATCCTCCACAGCATCAAGGGAAACGACGACCGGACGTTTCTTGCGAAGCTGATTTCGAACAACGTTTAGCGTGATGATGTGAAGCCAACCGCGCAACGGAATCTGCTCGCGTTGGCTTTCCGGCATCGCAGCCAACGCTCGATAGGCACGCACAAACGCGTCTTGAACGGCTTCTTCGGCGTCCTCGTTGTTGCGCAGGATCCGTTGCGCAAAAGCATGGAGACGTGGTTTATAGTCGTTGACGATCTGCTCGAATTCGGCCACGTCGGCATTCTCGTCGACGAACATTCGCAGACGTGCGCGCTCGAAGTCGTCGCGATCCGGCGGATACTGTTCGCGGACTTGAAGATATTCCGCAACAATCATAACGAGATCGGACCACGCCGCGTCATGCCGTTGCCCGGAGTGCTCGAAGGCTCGAGCAGCACACTGTAGGGCACGCCGTCGAAGGGATTCGAGCGCCGAGGCTGCTTCGCCGACGATCCAGACGTCTTGTTGAAAGCGAAATAGAGCTTCGCGTGCATCCACCGCATCTACCGACCCTCCCGTTAATGGCCGTCGGGATCCATTGTCGTTAACGGGTGTCGATACGACCACGGAGGCTCGTACTTTTGGCTCGTATCTTTTACGAGCTACAACTAGATCAGCATCGCCTCGGTAACCGCTTGATCTTCACTCCAGGTGCGGCCTTCGGCCATGAGCTTCGCAAGCTTGTCCTCACCGAGTGCATCGCGCAGCGCGGGAATGACTGCATCATACTCTTGCTGTTCGGTGTAATCGCGCAACGCTTCGAGCACCGCAAACTGCACGTCGACGTATCCCAGGATGAGCGCTGCGCGTCTACGGTCTTCGATCACCGGTGCATCGGCGTTCGGGCGCAGCGCGGCAATGGCCGCAAGATGCTGCAGCGTCCACACGAGACCTTCGGAATATTCCGAATCGCGCGACGCCGAGAGCGCTTTTCGCGCGGCAGTGCGCGCTTCATCGTACCGGCGCAATGCCAAAAGATACGCCGCCGCGTTGTTCCCCGCGATCGCAACGCCGAGAGTTTCGCCGAATGCACGGAGGATCGCAAGCGCTTCGTCGGCGAGCCGCAGCGCCTCGGCCGCATCCCCGCCTTGAAACTCCATCTCGGCCAGATTTATCGCAATAATTGCGGCCCACACCTCCGCGCCTACGGCCTGCGCGACTGCCAACGCCTCGCCAAAGCGTTGCCTCGCCCCGGGAAGATCGCCTGCGAACAGACGCGCGCGTCCCAAACCCTGCAATGCGAAAATGACCGGTCTCTGGAGGCCAAGTGACCGTGCTGCTTCCAAGGCCTGCCCGAGCAGCATTTCCCCCTCTTTAATATTGCCGAGAAAGATCTGCGCCCGGCCCACCTGTCCCTGTGCCCAGATGATGCCGGTCGGATTGGCAAGCTCGCGGTAGCGCGCCAACGCTCGCTCCGCCGTCGCTCGGCCCGCCTTGTATTGGCTGAGCACCGTCTCCAAAGCCGCTTCGGCAAGATCGAGCGCGGCAAGGACCCCGAGAGGTGTATCCGCCGTGACACGCTGCTGCGCAGTCTGCACCCAGCGCCGTCCCTCCGCTGGACCGAAAGAATTCCGCACTCGGCGCAACACGCCCACGAGGCGTTGTCCGAGTAGCACGTCACCGCGCGCGCCGAACGCCCAGGAAAGCACCGTTCGAAAATTCTCCAGCTCCGGCTCGACATGCGCAAACCATGCACGATCCGGCCCGATCTCCCAGATGTCGTTGAGTTGCTCCGCTAGTTCAAGAAACGCGCGCGCATGCGCACGCGCAGTCGTATCCTCCTCGCCGGCGTCACCGAGTTTCTCACGAGCGTACTGACGCGTCGACTCCAAGAGCCGATACCGCGTCTCGCTTCCCACCGCTTCGGTTTGCACGAGCGATTTGTCAACGAGCGAGAAGAGCAGATCGAGCACCGCGATCTCATCCATCACGCCCTCGCTGCACACGGCCTCAGCGATTTCCAACGTGAAACCACCGGCGAAGATTGAGAGCTTTCGAAGCAGCGCGCGTTCGTCATCGGAGAGCAGATCGTAACTCCAATCGATCAGCGCTCGCATCGTCTGGTGGCGCGGTAATGCACTGCGATCCCCCGCGGTGAGCACGCGGAAGCGCTCGTCGAGACTATGTGCGAGTTGTCGCGGCGAGAGCCCTTTCACGCGCGCCGCCGCCAGTTCGATGGCAAGCGGTATCCCGTCGAGCCGCCGGCAGATGTCCACAACATGTGGCACGCTCTCAACGGTCAAACTAAAGCGGTTGTCTGCGGATACTGCGCGTTCGCTGAAAAGCCGCGTCGCCCCGTACTGCGACATCTCATCTGCGGTTAGCAATTCTGCCGCTGAGGGAACGGGAAGAGACGGCATGCGATATGTCTGCTCACCCGCGATTCTCAAGCTCTCTCGACTGG
>JAMXLG010000253.1 GCA_024281135.1 Vulcanimicrobiia bacterium
CTCTCGGAACCGGCATCGTTTGGGGTCCCGACGATCGTCGAGCAGGGCGCGACGATAAACGGTGTCGTGTTCCTCACCATTCGCAAGCGGCTCGAGAACACCGGTAACGTACCAATCGACATAGCCGCCGAAGCGTTCAGCGTTTATGGCGAAAAGATCGTGCAGCGAACAAGGCGTATTCAGCGAATCGAAACGCCGACGAGCGTCAGAGTCACCGCCGATGTTCCGCGTGTGCCCGTCGCGCTGCTCTACTCGATGGCGAAACTGCGAGCCGGCGCCGTCGGCGGCAATCCGAAGTCAGGCTTCTACACGCTTCCGCACAGCTCCGCAGACGAGAATTTCCTGATCGCCGTTCCCGTCAGCGCCTATCCCGTCATTTTGATCGTGCGCAAGGATTACGTCGCAAAGGCCCCGATCGCTCCGAAGATCCCCGTTCAAATCGTACGGACGCGGCTGGGTGCGTACGACCTGCGGTCAAAACTGTTGCAGGGCGAATACGACAATTACATCGAGTATCCGATTCGGCCGCAGTGAGTCCGAACTCGCGTTAACCGCCCGAACTCCGGCTCCGGCGGAAACGGTCTCGCCGGCGTCGCGAAGGGTCCGCGCTTCGACTTATGGGCGGGGGTACGTATTCCAGCGCGTCCGGCCTTAGCCGCATGCTCATCGAGCGTCGGAATGGGACCGCGTTGCAGGCCGTCAAGAGCCCTAATCCGGGTACGACATACGATCAGCTCTGCCGCATCACATCTGATTCAGCCGGTTTCTGGGCTGTTGGAGAGCAAGCGTCAGGACCGGAACGGCGAAACGCTCGCAGAATCTCACTGTTAGGCAGACTACGCGTTCGCTGCTAGACGCAACGAGGTTCAGTCGAGCTAAAGGTTCCCTTAAACGAGTACTTACCGCCCGTTCCGATTGCCGGCGTCCGAAAGAACCACGAAAAGAATGCGAGCTCTTGCGGATGGTACATCCAGCCATTGTGTTTCAATTCAAACTGAGTGCCGGTTAAAGGATCGCCGACCTCGAAAAGCGTCGAGCAGCCTAACAAATACTGGCCCACGAAACCCCATGCCGGTGCGCCGTTGCGGATAAACGGATCGTTGAGAAGCTCCCCGATTTCGTGCGTCGCGACGCTAATGTCTGCAACCTCTGGACAACAATTCGTTCCGTGATCCTTATAGTCGGCAACGGCGTACGTCTGCACGCCGGACGAGCGTTTAAAGGCACCATGGAATCCGAGTATGCAACATCCCGAGGGACTGACCTCGAACGTATTGTATGTAAGAAGTATCGGGATCTGCGCGGGACTTGCATATTTCTCTGCCAGTTTTTCCACGAGTTGGAAGAACGGTGTTATTTCAATCGTGCCGATTCGATGGCCTGAGCCGGAGCAAGCGCCGCGTCCGGTTTGCGACCCGCTGGGAGCTTTGACGTGCACGACCACCGGATCACGCCCTGCTTGGAGCACGGTATGATATTGGTGACCCTTGAGTACCTTCCAAAACTCGGCCCGTTGCTCGGCGTCGCCAAGTTGCGCTTTTCCGAGATCAACGCCGTTTGAAAACAGGCGAGTTGGTTGGAAATTCGGGCCCTTTAAGAAGCGCTGTTCCACCGAAACGGAGTCCCCGCAGCCGGGCTTGGTCGGATCCAGCACGGTTCGATCCGGGTAGGTGATTACGATCACGATCGGTACGTAGGGAATATCCGTCGTTCCGTTGCTCTTACGCGGATCTTCCCCAACGATCTTATAGCCGTAGGTCGCTTCGTCGAGCGGCGACTTTACCGAACCCTCATAGAATCGTACAGTTTTGCCCGCGGCACGCGCAGCTTCGAGCTCCCCAGAGCTTACGCCCACCAACGGCATCACTAGATATTGAGGCGTCCAGTTTGCTTGGCTCGAAGACACGGCGCCGTTCGGCACGCTCCCCGCAAAGCCGCAGGAACTCAGAGCCATGGCTGCTCCGAGCGCGACGGAAACGCGCAATGGTTTCACGATCATCATCCTCCGATTGCACTCCGTCGCTCAGCTCCCCGGAGGCGCTCTTCATTCGGGCGGTGGCGTTTGTGCCCTCCTGAGGTTACCGGAACAACGACGGAGAATCACCGCCGACGACCCTAGCGCTGCCGAGGAGAAGGATCGACGTGAGCAACGACTCGACTACAAAAATCGCGCAAATATTGGATCAGGTAAGCGAAGTTCACCATACGGTATTCGCCGACACCGATGGGAACGACGACGACTGGGCGACGTTCTATTCGGACTGGCTTTTGGCTCACTCCGATTTGCCGCGACTGCTTGCCAGACGGCCGGTGCGCAGCCATCTCACGCGTTCGTTGGTCGGACTTGATGAAGAGTACACCTCTACAAGCCCATCGCAGCCCTGGCCGGCGTGGTACGCCGCACGTCTGGTAGCGCAGTATCAGTGAACCGCGCCGTGGCGTTCTGAGTCAGACGGAGGCGTTCGAGAGTGAGAGTGCCTCCTCGATCGCAAGCTCTTCGCTCATCGCGGCGCCCGCGGTCATCACTTGGTCGATTTCATCGGCTCCTAGGCTGGCGCGCAGTGCCGAAAGGGCACGATCGTATTCGAGCTGCTCGTGATTGTGCATGCGTGTCGCGCCCGCCGTTTTGAGGCGAGCGTCCACGAAGCCGAGTATTCGAGCGGCCGCGACGCGCGAGTTATCCTTTCGGAAAACCGAAATCGCTGCGAGGTGCTGAAGCGCGTACCCTGCTAGCACTTCCAAGTGGTGCTCTCGAGTAAGATCGAGGAGTTCGCGCGCGCACCTCTCGCCTTCCTCAAGCCGCCCTAGCGCGATTAAATAACTCGTCATGCTGTCCAATGGAGTGGCGACGGCCGGCAGATCGTTGAACTCGCGAAGAGTCGTGACTGCATCGGCGGCATAGCGCAGCGCGGCCTCGGAATTTCCCGCGCAAAATTCGCACTCTCCCAGATCGTACAGCGCAAAGGCGGCGTTGAATTTCGCACCCAGACGCTCGTAAATGTTTAACGCCTCGGTAATATAACTGCGAGTCGCAACGATGTCGCCGCGTCGGGCACCGCTAACCCACGCGAGGATGCGCAGAGTATACGCGATAAGCCGGCCGTGACCGAGCGCGCGCGCTCGTTCGAGCGCGGCTTCGAGCATCGGGACTCCCTCTTCATGACGGCCCAGGCCGACCAGCGCATGGCCTGCCATACCCTGCGCGCTGGCCGTTCCAAGAGCGTCGCCCGCATCACGAAAATGCGCCAACGCCGCGAGACTGTAGGTAAGATGAAGGTCGTGCTCGCGTAGCGCCCAAGCGATGACCGCCATCGCGTACTCCAAACCCGCGAGCACGCCTACCGGCGTGGAACCATCTGCTAACGCTAGCGCGCCGTGAACCCAGCGTTGCCCTTCGACGTGTCCGAAGTGCTGCCAAATCACGCGCAGCTCGGCGGCAAGTTTCTGCCCTAAGAGAACGTCGCCACGCTCGGTGAGCGCCCACTGTAAGGCCGCGCGCCAATTCCCGAGCTCCTCGCGCGCAATAGCGCGCCAAAACTCATCGGGTCCGCGGTCGTAAAAATGGTTCAACCGTCGTGCGAGCTCGAGGCTTTCGAGCGCGTGCCGCCGTGTCGCTATCTGTGCTTCAGCCCGCTCCTCGAGCCGTTCGCGAGCGTATTGCCGAAAGGTCTCCAGCAGACGATAGCGCGTCTCGTGCCCTTCGCAATCGGCGGTCACCAGCGACTTGTCGACGAGCGATGATAACACACTGGGTGTATCGCTCCGATCAGCCTGCTCGTCGGCGCAAACTGCGGCGGCGGAATCGAGCGTACACCCGCCGCTAAAGACGGAAAGCCGTTCGAAGAAGCGCTGCTCTCGTTTCGAAAGGAGCTTGAAACTCCAGTCCACCACGGCGCGCATCGTTTGATGGCGCGGGAGCGCTGTGCGCGCGCCACCGGTCAGCAGTGCAAAGCTATCGTCGAGTCGAGTTGCCAGCGTGTCTAGCGAGAGCACATTCATCCGCGCGGCAGCGAGTTCGATTGCGAGCGGAATCCCGTCAAGACGGCGGCAGAGGCGCTCGACGACCGGGCGATCGCCCTCTCCTAACGAAAAGCGATGATTGACCGCCCGAGCTCGATCGACAAACAGAGCGATCGAATGCTCAGACGATAGCGATGGCAGCCGAAACGCGCACTCGCCTGCGACGCGTAAAGGTTCGCGGCTGGTGGCGAGAACGCAGAGCAGCTGACTACCGGATATCAACGCTTGTACGACGGATGCAACCTGCGGAATGAGGTGCTCGCAATTGTCGAGCACCAATAGCAGCTTTCTACGTTTTAGGTAGGTGACGATCGTTTCCAGCAGTGGGCGTTGTGGGATTTCCCGCACGCCGAGCGATGCGGCGACCGCAGCAACGATCGGCGAATAGTCACCTACCGTCTCGAACTCGACGAATACCGCGGTCCAAGCGTCTTTCTTGCTCAGTGAAGTCGCTAGCTGTAGCGCCGTCTGCGTCTTGCCGACGCCGCCGGCTCCGGTGATCGTGATCAAACGGTGATCGCGAACGAGTCGTGCGATCTCGTCGAGCTCAGCCTCGCGTCCCACAAAACTCGTAAGCGCAAGTGGGAGCGTCGAGATCCCCACGGTGGTTCCCGGCAGCCGCGCTGCAGCTTCAAACTCTTGGCGTTGCTTCGGGTCGAGCGCCAAGGCATTGACCAAGAGCCTGAGCGTTTCGTGGTGCGGCGTGCGGCGGTAGCCGCGCTCGAGCGCGCCGATTCCGTTAACGCTCATTCGGGCACGCTCGGCCAGCGCTTCCTGCGAGAGTCCAGCGGCGATTCGATATTGCCGCAGGAGCGTCCCGAAGTCCGACGAGCCGGATGCCCGCTCCTCGTACTCCATGGTAATTATGAACTTCGAGCCCCCGCGTGCGGCACCCTCAGCCGCGCACTAGCCAAGACCGTAGATAATTTCTCCCGCCCGCAGCGTATAGCGAACCGACGCAAAAGCACTCAGGCTTTGCGACGGATCTCGGACAAGAACGACGAGATCGGCCGGCTTCCCCAAAGCAATTTCGCCCGCGTTTGGGCCGCCCTCGAATCGCTGCGCGGGCTCCGTCGTCAACGATGCCAGGATCTGGCGAAACGTCGCACCGGCCCGCCCCATCAACTCGTACTCCTCGCTAGGATCGTACTCGACGGCGCCGAGATCGGTTCCAAAGAGAACGCAGCCGCCGCACTCGAGCCACGCGCGAAGTTGGCTAACCGCGGTCTCGACAAGCGCTTCTCGCGTCGCGACGCGATCGTGACGCATCAAGCTCTGCCAAACCATCAGCGTAGGAATCAGTGCCGCCTCGCGCGCGCGCATCGCTGCCAGGAGGGCGCTCTCCCACGGTCCGGAACGCGGGCTTGTGTGAGCGATTATATCGACGCCGCAGTCGAGCGCGGCCATGATGTCGGATGCCGTGTTGGGATGCGCGAAGACGAGCTTGCCCGCGAGATGGGACTCCGTGACAGCCGCGCGAATTGTCTCCTGCGAGAGCTCGCCGGCAGATGGTGCCGATAGAAAGAGCTTGAGCGCGTCGACGCCGTCGGCGAGCAGTTTCTTCGCCGCTGAACGCGCCTGCGCGGGATCCGAAACCTCTGCGAGCGAGGTCTCCATCAATCCGAGGACGCGGAAGACTTCGGCTGACGGTATGCCGCCGGTCGGAATCAGCCCTTCGCCGGTCGAGCGAATGCGCGGTCCGGAGAGCTCGCCGGATTCGATGCGATCGCGCAGCCGCCGCGTGTTCTCCCAACTCGACGAGAGGTCGAAGAGACTCGTGAAGCCGTAGCGGGTGAGCTCGGCAAGCTGGCGCGCAAGCTCGCCAGCCGGGATCGAACCGGCGTCTGCCCATTTGCGTTCGTGAAAGTGAACGTGGCTGTTCCAAAAGCCGGCGGTAATAACGCAGCCCGAACAGTCCAGTATTCTGGCGTTATCCGACACGTTCACGGTCGCGCGCGAGCCGATCTCGGCGATCTTTCCGCCACGAGTGACGATCGTCACGTCGTGTTGCGCTTGCGCTTGGGGATTGAGGTAGAGCGTTGCGCCGGTCAGCGCGAGTTCGTCAATGAGTGCTGGGCGGCGAATCGGACTCAAGCCGCAGGAAGGTTTGAGCTTTCACGGTTTGATATTGCTCGCTGCTTTCGCGCCGCTCGACCGAGAGCTCCGATATAGTGACCGGAACTTTACGCGTGGAGTCATAGCCGATGGTCGAATTAATCATGGTCGTCAGCGGGCGTGCGCCGGAGTCCTTTACTTCTCGAATCTCGTCGATGGTCATCGCACCATTGTCGTTGTGCGTGATGGTGTAATCAGAGGTGGTTGAAAAATCGCCGTTGTTGTTCACCACTTGCCAGTGCTGCTTCGAGTCGAGTTGTGTCGCGTCGAGGAAGTTCGAGCCTAAAAAACGGAGGAGCGTGAGCTCTTCGGCGTTGATTCTCTTGCCAGCCTCGCAGATCACGGTGGTGTTGCCGAACACCACGCAGGTCGCTACGGGAGCCGAGCGCCGCCCCTGGGCCTGCTCGCTGACGTCTACCACCAGACCTTGATCGGGCTGCTGGCCCCGAACGTCGACGGTGATCGTGCCCCGGTCATCGGTTCCGCCGGTGGTGTCCGTAATTCCGGAAGGCTGGCCGGACGTGGGTGCGTTGATCCCGTCCTCGGCGAATCCGGACGTGTGCATCTCTAAGTCGGTCGTCGCTCCCCAGGTGAACGAGTAAACCAAATGGTGCGCAGGTGAAGGCGGACCGGCCTGAACAACGGCTCGCGCGGCCGCAGGGGCCAGCGTGAACGCGAGTACGACGAACCAGGCATACTTCCCAAACATCGCGCACCGGATTACTTCGCGTGCGGAGCCACGATTTCCGCGAGCATGTCGGTCGAACCGGCGATTCGCTCTAAATGCGGGTAGCGAATCCCGTCGTGGTAGTTGAGCGAGAGCGTCTGGTACCAACCGGTTTGGGTCGTGATCAGCGAGATCGGCGCGCCCGAATGCTGGGCCCGCTTGACGGCATATTCCAGGACGTCGCTTGAAAACTGCTGGCCGTTGACGGCAAGGACTTTCATGCCCGGGGCGAGGCCGGCGCGCCAGGCCGATGAGCCCTCGCGCACGTCGCGCACCACGCCCTCTGCCGTCAGGTTCGCGCCGTAGGAGTACCAGCCCAAGATACCGTGGCTGTCGGCCTGCTCGGCCGTAATGAACTCGTTCGGCTTCTCGGTGTAGACGATCCGCCAGCCGGCGCGCGCGAGCTCGTCGGTGGGCGGGTGCGGGTCGACCCGGTAGACGTTCTTTTCAAAGAACGCGTGCCAATCGTACGGCTCGACCTGGTTCAACATTTCTTCGATCTGCGCTCGCGTGTACGTCACGA
>JAMXLG010000254.1 GCA_024281135.1 Vulcanimicrobiia bacterium
GCCACGATTTCGAGGAAGAACTTCGAAAGCGATTCTGCCGTGGCAAGATCGATCTTTGCGTCGATTGCGACAATTCCGCCGAACGCGGAGACCGAGTCGGCTTGCAACGCATCGTCGACCGCTTTCGACACCGTCGAGCGCTGCGACACGCCACACGGAACCGTGTGCTTCACGACGGCTGCGCGAACGAAACGTTCCTGCTCGCTGCCGAATTCTGCGCCGAGCGGCGCGCGTGAAAGTAACCGCAACGTCGCATCGAGATCGAGAAGATTGTTGTACGAGAGCGCTTTGCCGTGGAGTTGCTCCGGCAAGCGCTCGGGGCGATCCAGATAAAACGCCGCGCGGTTCTGAGGATTCGTTCCGTATCGTAAGCGCTGCGAAAGCGGCAACGTGAGCGCCAGCGCGCCGGGCAAATCGGTCGGGAGGATCTCGCCTTCGGATCCCAAGTAATGCGAGATTGCAACATCGTACTCGGCGGTGCGTTCGAACGCGGCGACTGCGTACTTCCGGCGCAGCGGCATCGGCACGTCGCCGCTACCAAGTGCCTGCAAGAATTCGCCGTATTGCGATGGGTGTGTCAGCACGGAGACGTGTGCGAAATTCTTCGCGGCGGCACGCAGCAGAGAAACGCCGCCGATATCGATTTGCTCGATCGCCTCTTCAAGCGTCGTGCCCTCACGCGCAACCGTCGCCTCGAACGGATAAAGATTCACGACGACCGTCGTGATCGGAGCGATCGCATATTTCTCGGCTTGCGCGCGATGTTCGGGATTGCTGCGATCGTAGAGAATCGCGCCGAAAACCTTCGGATGCAGCGTCTTCACGCGGCCGTCGAAAAGCGCTGGGAATCCCGTCATCGACTCGACGTCGTACGCCGGAATTCCGTGCTCTTCGAGGTGTTTCTTCGTCCCGCCGGTCGCGTAGATGACCGTGCCCGCATCTTGAAGTGCCTTCGCTATTTCGACCGACCCCGTTTTATCGGAAAGCGAGAAGAGGGCGGCCGGTTTCGTCGTGTCAGGCAAGCGCGAGCTCCGGATGGCGCTCTTCCTGCTGTGTCAGCGTTGCCGCAATGATCGATGACACGCCAGCCTCTTTCATCGTTACGCCGTACATGCGGTCGGCGAGCTCCATCGTCCTCTTGTTGTGCGTCACGATGATCATCTGCGCGTCGGTCGCGAGTTCGCGCACCATCGTCGAGAAGCGATCGACGTTCGCGTCGTCGAGCGCCGCATCGACTTCGTCGAGGAGATAGAACGGCGACGGTTTGACCGCAATGAGTGCGAAGATCAACGCCGCGGCGGTCATTGCGCGTTCACCGCCGGAGAGTGCGGTCAGCGGCATCAACTTCTTGCCCGGCGGCTGCACGGAGATTTCGATACCGGTCTCCGACAAATTCTCCGGATTCGTTTGCCACATTTTTGCTTGGCCACCGGCGAAGAGCTTCGCGTACATCTCGGTGAACGCGGCCGAAACTTTGTCGAAGGTTTCGTTGAACTGCTCTTGGCTCTGCGCCTCGATCTCCTTGATCGACTGCAGCAGCGTCTCACGGGCGGCAGCGAGATCTTCCAATTGCGTGCGCAAGAACGCGTCGCGCTCGCCGAGCTCTTCGCGTTCGGCTTCCGCGTTGAGGTTCACGTTGGCTGAGAGGCGCGCAAGTTCTTCACGAAGGCGCGGCAGATCGTCCATCACCGCGTCGGATTCTTCGTGATAGCGTTCCTCGACGTCGCGACACTCGTCGTCCGTCGCCGGATTCTGCGCGAACTGCGAAACCAGCATGCCGAGTTCCGCTTCGATCTCGGCTAGGCGCGTACGATGGCGCTCGCCGCCGGCAGCCGCGTCGCGTTCGTCGTTTTCGGCCGAACGTAAATCGGCTTCAAGCTTCAGCAGCTCGTTCGAAATGGTTTCCCGTTCGCGGCGCGCCGCGTCGAGCTTTGTATCCAGCTCCGCAACGCCGTGGCGCAAACCCTCGAGATGTTGGTGCGAGGTGCGCGTCTGTTCGACGAGCGAGCCGATTTCAGCAAGCATTTGCTCGCGCGCGAGCCGAGCGCGTTCGCTGTTTTGGTCGAGCATGCCCAGACGCGCCTTCGCAGCGTCGCGTTCTGCCGTGAGCGCAGCAACGCGCTCGCGTACATCGCTTGCGCGATGGCTCACGTCGGCCTGAGCGCGTTCTGCCGCGGTGATCTCCTCGCGAGCTCGCGCAAGTTCCGTTTCGAGACGCTGGCGCTCTTCGTCGCTTGCAACTGCATCCGGCTCAGGCGATCCGAGCTGGTGTTCGCGCGAGCGCGCCTCTTGCGACTGAACGATCAGCTCTGCAACGCGCGATTGGGCTGCGCCCACTTCGCCCTGCATGCGTTCGAGATCGCTGCCGAGCGCGGCCATTTCGGAACGCAGCTCCGCCGTCTGCACTTCAATACCTTTGAGCGTTTCGCGCGCAGCATCACGTGCGGCAACGGCGCGTTCGGCGCGTCCGCTCGCTTCGTATGCGGCGCGCTCGAGTTGTTCCAGTTTCGCGCGCATTTCGGCGAGCGTTTCGCGCAGCGTCTGCGCCTGCACGCGACGAGCGAGAATCGATTTCTCGCGACGGAAGCGTCCGCCCGTGATCGCACCACCACCCGCGATTTGTTCGCCGGAGAGCGTCACGATCGTATCGCGGAAGCCGCGGCCTCGAACGAGCGCGATACCGGTTTGCAGCGTATCTACGATCAACACGTTGCCGACGAGGAAACGCACCACGCCTTCGTATTGCGGCTGAGTGCGCACGAGCGTGTGCGCGTACCCGATCACGCCGTGGGTATTGTGCAGCTCCGCCGTCATCTGC
This sequence comes from Vulcanimicrobiia bacterium, assembly GCA_024281135.1. The sequence continues at coordinate 2,819 of JAMXLG010000254.1, forward strand.
TTTGCTTCACGATTGGCGAGCGTATCGAGCGGCAAGAACGTCGCGCGTCCGGATTCGTTCCGGTTGAGGAATTCGATCGCGCGTTCTGCGTCTTCCGACGTCTTTGTAATGATGTTCGAAAGACGCGCGCCGAATGCAACATCGAGCGCGCGCGCGTAGCGCTCGTCGGTCGTAATCAGGTTCGAAACGATGCCTTCGACGCCGTGCAGTTCGTTGCGCTGCCACGCTTCGATGACCGCACGCGTACCGGGAACGTGACCTTCCAGCGACGCTTCGAGTTCTTCGATTGTGTGCAGGCGCGATTCCGCGGCCTTGACTTCACCGGTTTGCTCGCGGTGCGCCGCAAGCGATCGCGCAAGATGTTCCTGCGCTTGAACCACCGCGGCTTCAGCCGACTCGACGTGTGCACGGGCCTGCGCGAGCCGCTGTTCCAGCGCGCCCAGCTGCGCTTCGCGCCCGGTATATCGCTGCGCCGCCGTCCCGGCGTTCATTTCCAACTGCGCGGTGCGCTCGCGCGCCGCATGCAGTTCGCCTTCGAGACGCTCGGCTTCCGCGCGGAGATTCTCGCTCTGCACGCGCCGCTCGGCCTTCTTCGCCGCGATTGCCGCAGCGGTTGCTTCGACTTCGCGAAGCTGCGTGAAAATCGAATCGAGCTGTGCGCGTGCTTGCGCGAGCGCTGTCTGCGCTTCCAGCTCGCGTTCGCGTGCAGACTCCACTTCGTGGGCAAGCGGCGCGAGGCGCTCTTCCAGCTGCTCGATCGTCGCACCGAGCGATTCACGCTCGGCTTGCACGCGCGCCGCGTCTTCGTGCGTCTGCGTCGACTGCGCTTCGAGTGCTTCACGACGCGCGAGCGATGCCGCGTAATCGGCTTCGATGCGGGCCAGTTCGCCGCGCTTGCTCTGCGCTTGCGAACGAATCTCTTCGAGATGCAGCTCTTGCTGATACGCGCGTGTGCGTAGTTCCGCAAGATTCGCGCCGAGTTGCGCAACCCGTCCCGCCGCGGCGCTACGGACCTCTTCTTGCTTCTCGAGTTCGACGCGTAGCGTTTCACGTTCGACGCGGCGCGATGCACTTGCGCGCATGTAGGAGAGAATCTCGAGATCGCGCACGCGCGCGCTCACCTTGCGGTAACGTTTTGCGCGGCGCACTTGATTGTCGAGTTCGGGAATGCGCTTTTCGAGTTCCGCGATCAAATCGTTGATGCGAATGCCGTTCTGTTCCGTCTGCTCGAGGCGGCGCATCGATTCATGCTTGCGCGCGAGGAACTTGTTGATGCCGGCGGTTTCTTCAAAGAGTGCGCGGCGTTCCGTCGGTTTGCTCGTGAGAATCGAGTCGATCTGGCCTTGCGAAACGATCGAATACGAGCCCGGGCCCAGACCCGTTCCCATCAGCAGCTCGACGATGTCTTTCAACCGCACTTGGTTGCGATTGATAAAGTATTCGCTCTCACCGGCGCGGTAGGTGCGGCGGGTGATTTCGACTTCGCTGTAATCGGTCGGCAGTTTGCGGTCTTCGTTGTCGAACGTCATCGAGACTTCGGCCAGACCGAGCGGCTTGCGCTTGTCGTTACCGGCGAAGATCACGTCTTCGAGTTTGCCCGAACGCAATTGACGGCTGGACGTTTCGCCGAGCACCCAACGGAATGCATCGACGAGATTCGACTTGCCGGATCCGTTCGGACCGACGACGGCAGTGATGCCGCCCGCAAAATCGAGCGACGTCGCTTCCGCGAACGTCTTAAACCCAAACGCTTTGATCTTCTTTAACTTCATTCTTAGTTGCGCTCCGCGCTCTGGTCACCGGTAGGGTCGAGTAACAGCGACAAAGCCGCCTCAGCGGCGGCCTGTTGCGCAGCTTTCTTCGATGCGCCGGTTCCGGTTCCCAACGTCTTTCCGTTAACAATCACGTCAGACCGGAATTTCGGTGTTTGGGGTGTGCCTTCACTGCGCTCGCGGTAGCTCGGCGTCGCCGAAAGGTGCTCCTGCGTGAAGTGCTGCAGCCGCGTCTTTGCGTCGAGCAACGCGTTTGTCTCGTGATCGAGGTGGCGGATATGCTCCTCGAGCACGAACCGCGCCGCCTTCTCGTGGCCGTACCGCAACTCGAGCGCTGCGACGAACGCTTCGAAGGCATCGGCAAGAATCGACGTATTGTCGGCACCGCCGGCTCCGCGCATTCCGGTGCCGAGCTGCACCAACTCGGAAAAACCGAGGCGCCGCGCCGAGTGCGCGAGTTGCGCGTCATTGACGATCGCGGCTTTGCGCAGCGTGAGGCGCCCTTCGGGTTCGTCGGGGAAGTTCTCGAAGAGCCAGCGCGCCGTTACCTCGCCGAGAATCGAGTCACCGAAGAACTCCATGCGCTCGTTGGACGGGCCGCTCTGCTCCTTCGCATAGCTCTCGTGCACGAACGCTTGCTCGACCAGCGTGAGATCGCCGGCGACGCGAACGCCCGCGCGCTTCACGAGCGCGCGCAGACGCCGCCGGTGCGCTTCCCCGCTCATCGCCGCTCCGCTAACGCACCTTTCCGAAAACGATCACGCTGTTGTGGCCACCGAATCCGAACGAATTGCTGAACGCCGAATTCACATCGGCTTTGCGCGCAACGTTCGGCACGTAATCGAGCGTGCACTCCGGGTCCGGAAATTCGTAGTTGATCGTTGGGGGTATGACGCTGTCAAACACCGTCATCACTGTCGCAACCCCTTCGAGTCCACCCGCTGCACCGAGCGCATGTCCGTGCATCGATTTCGTCGAGCTGACGGCGAGATGCGGATGCTCGCCGAACACCTTTTGAATCGCTTGCGACTCCGCGATATCTCCAAGGGGCGTCGACGTTCCGTGCGCGTTGACGTAGTCGACGTCGCCGGGTTTCAATTTCGCGGAATCCAGCGCACGCGTTAACGCAAGCACCACGCCGTTGCCGTCGGGATCGGGCGCAACGATGTTATACACGTCAGCCGATTGTCCGTATCCGAGCACTTCGCAGTAGATCTTCGCGCCGCGTGCCTTCGCGTGCTCGTACTCCTCGAAAATCAAAATGCCCGCGCCTTCGCCGAGCACGAATCCATCGCGTTCCTTATCAAACGGACGCGACGCCTTCGCCGGCTCGTCGTTGCGCGTCGACATCGCCTTCATCGAACAGAAACCGCCGACGGCAAGTGGTGAAATACACGCTTCCGTTCCACCTGTCAGCATCGCGAGCGCATCGCCGTACGCAACGGCGTTGTACGCGGTAACGATCGCATCGTTGGCCGACGCACATGCGCTTGCCGTTGCGAAGAACGGCCCACGATAGCCATACGCCATCGAAATGTGCGCCGGCGCCGCATTCGCCATCAACATCGGGATGAAGAACGGCGATGTCTTTACCCAATTGCCGTTCAGCGCGGCTTTCTCGGACTCGTACCAGAAGGTTTGAATGCCGCCGATTCCGGTGCCGATCACGGCACCGACGCAGTCTTTGAACGACTGCTCCTCCGGTAACGCTGCATCGGCAATCGCCTCACGCGCCGCGACGATCGCATACTGCGAGAACCGGTCCATCCGTCGCGCTTCTTTTTTCCCAACCAGCTCGTCGGCGTTGAAGTCTTTCACCTCGGCCGCAATGCGCGTCGTAAACGCATCCGCGTCGAACACGGTAATCGGGCCTACGCCCGATTCCCCCGCGACAAGGCGTCGCCAAAACTCGGGAGCTGTATTTCCTAGGGGCGTGACGGCGCCAAGGCCCGTCACGACTACACGTCGCTTATCCAAAACCACACCAAGTTACGGCGGTCCCCACATGGCCCCTTGTGACCATGGTGGTAATATGAAACTAGGATGAGCCTCCTGCGAACGACCACCTGCTTGCTCTTCGTCTCCCTCCTGGCCGCGCTCATCGCTCCGGTCGGAGCGGATCAAGTCTTCTCGACGGTCTCAACCGGGCCAATTCCTGTCCACGCGACCCAGCCACCCTATCCGCTCGGCGA
>JAMXLG010000255.1 GCA_024281135.1 Vulcanimicrobiia bacterium
GCATACGTTCAGCGACGCGATCTACTCGGTCGCGGTTAACGGCACCCCTTGCAGCGAAGCGCTCCTCAATGCGGCGCTAGCCGGCAGCCAGGGGATTCCGATCGTGCTCATCACCGGTGACGGCACCGTCGTCGAAGAGGTTACGCGAGCGATGCCCTGGGCCGTCGGCGTCACGGTCAAAGAGGCCATTGGCTACTCGGCGATCAATTCGCTAAGCCCTGGAGCTGCGTGCGAGGCAATCCGCACGGGCGCGCGCGAGGCAATGGAACGCATCGCAAGCGCGAAGCCCTTCGTTTTCGAGGCTCCGTTCGAGTTGACGATCGAGACGGCCGCCGTCGAGCATGCCGACTTCATCGAGCTTATGCCGGGCTTCAGGCGCACAAGCGGCCGGACCGTGCGTTTCGCTTCCAGCGACTATCCGACGGTTTTGCAAGCTTTCATTGCGGCGACCCGCATCGCCGCCGCCGCGAATCCCATCGCATGAGATTGTACATATCGAGCGACATGGAGGGCGTGGCCGGCGTTTGCGCGTCGGAACAGGTAGACGCGCGGACGCCGCATCGCGACTTTGAAATCTTTCGCGGGTATTACACGCAAGAGGTTGCGAGCGCCATAGACGGGGCGCGGGCGGGCGGCGCGAGCGACGTGCTCGTCAACGACTCGCACGGACCGATGCGTAACCTTCTTCTCGACGAGCTTCCTCACGACGTTCGCGTCATCTTCGGCAACCGCAAGCCGTTTTCGATGGTCCAGGACGCCGATACCGGGTTTGGCGGAGCCTTCTTCATCGGGTATCACGGCGGCGCCGGCGATGCCGACGCAGTTCTCAGTCACACGTATACGCCGTCGGTAATCTACGAAGTCCGCGTAAACGGCGTGCGTTGCAGCGAATCAACAATTAACGCAGGGCTTCTAGGCCATTACGGCGTCCCGCTCTTGCTCGTCACCGGCGATCGCACGACCGTCGAAGGCGCGCAGTCGCAAATGCCGTGGGTGCGCGGCGTCATTGTAAAAGAATCGATCGGCAATTTTGCGGCCGACTCGATGATGCCGCTCGCCGCGCAACGCACGATCCGTACCGCGGCCGAAGAAGCCGTAAAAAGCGCACCCCGGGCCAAGCCCTATCGATTCGAGCCGCCCCTAACGCTTGACGTGCAGCTCGTAACCACTGCCCAGGCGCATCTCGTAGCAACCATTCCCGGCTTCGAACGAACCGGCTCGCGCAGCGTCCGCTTCACGCATCAAAGCTTTCCGGTCGTCTTCAAAGCCTTCATCGCAACCTGGCGCCTCGGCGCCATGGCCTAGCGGAAGTTCCCGGTGTCATTCCGAATCGACCGGCAAGCCGGAGGGCGGTTGACGCAAGAAATATGCGCGTGAATACTTCGCCTTTATCCGGGTGAACGCGCGCGGTGACTGGGCAAAGTCGAAGCAATCGACGATGCTCGTCGCGCGCGTGTCCGTCGTGCCAAGACTCCGAAGCCGCCAAACAGCCTCGATAAACTTCAAAATGCTGCCGAACTCATATTGTGTGTGCGAGATGTAGCCCGCCTGCGAACCGGTTTTGCGCGCATACGGCGATACGACCAGCATCGGCACACGGAATCCTAGTCCGCCCCATTTGTCCATGAACGGCGGTGGAACGTTGTCGTAGAAGCCACCCCAATCGTCCCAGACGACGATGACGGCAGTCGAACGCCAATAGGAACTCTCGCCGATGGCGTTCACAACGCTGGCGACCCACGATGGTCCGGTGTCCGAGTAATTCCCCGGATGATCGGAGTTGACCGCATCCGGAACGATCCACGCAACCGACGGCAGCGTCCCACCGGTCACGTCGTTAAAGAATTGCTTCGGCTTGGCGATATTCGTCTTCCACTCGGGCCCTTCGCGGACCGCTTTTATCGCATCGAACGCATTCCAAAGCGATCCGGTCCCACCCGGCTCCCTCGGCGAGTAATACTTCCATGCAACGGACTTTGCATCGAGGAGATCACGCAGCGTCGCATATGTCAGGCAGGGAAACGGTCCCCTGTCGTACTCGCGCTTCGGCGTTTTGCCCTTGCCTTGCGCAATGAGAAGCGACGTCACCGTGCCGGGAGGCGCGTCGCAGCCCCATGGCTTTGCCGATGGAATATCAACGATGCTTTTCGTCTGATGCGGGTTGATCATCGTACCGCCGGCGATCAAGTCCTGATGCGCGGTAAAACTGTCGCTGCCTTGTGTCGTAAACATGTGGTCGCCCAATACCCACTGCGAAGCAATCCTCCAGTACGGCGCGATTTGCTTTGGGTCGACGTATTGATAAACTTCCTTGCCTGCGTGGCCCTTGCACAGGCCGCGGCCCTCCAAATTAAAGGCATCCATTTTGCCGTTGTCCCAATCACGCCGGTACGCCAGCCACGAATGGCTGAAGTCGCATTTCTCCACGAGATTGACCCTTTGTAACGGCACGTGTTTATCGCCGGACGGCGTCTTTATCTCCCCTTGCCTCGCGCCGTCCGCGCCGGGGAAGGTTGCAAAAAAGTCGTCGAAGGTGCGGTTCTCTTGAATGACCAGCACGACGTGCCGGATTACGCTTGAGGCACCACTTGATGAGTTCCAATCGATCCCCTGCGGCAACATTTCCCTTGACGTCGAGCCGCCGGTTGCGAAGCCGCCGCTCGATGCGCTGCCGCAGCCGGCGAGAGCGATGACGATGAGGAGAAATGACCACGTCACGCGTGGTGTCATGTTGGGCGTTACGATGCTTTGGCAGGGGTTCCCAAAGCGATGGCGATTTCGACGACGTCGTCTTCGCTGATGGAGAGCCGCCGCATCGCCGTTTCATAGAGCTCGATCGTCTCCTCGCTCTTGCTCGACGCGGCGCGCTCTTCGCGCAGGCGTTTTATCTCGCCGGTCACTCGATGCGCGAGCTCCGTAGTCGGCTCGACTCCCGCGCGGATCAGGCGATCGCGTTGGCGGCGCAGCGTGTCTTCCACGAGCGACGCGCCGGTGTGCTTGCCGAAGACCCAGCTGGTCCGCCCGCCGACGAGCTCACCCGGGACGGCCTCGTACATGCGGTGATCGATCAGCATCGCCTGCGTATGAATGCCCGACTCGTGGGCGAAGACCTTGGAGCCGACAATCGGCTCGTGCTGCTGGAGCGGAACGCCGCTCATGCGCTCCATAAACCGCGCCAGTTCGCGCAGCTTATCGTATTTGAAGCCTGGCAGCTCGACGCCGTAAAGGACCCGTAGCGCGACCACAAATTCGTGCAGTTTCACGTTACCGGCGCGCTCGCCATAACCGTTGGCGGTCACCGAGATAACCTTGAACCCGCACGAAGTTGCGGTGATTGCATTGATAGTCCCCAGGCCATAATCGTTGTGGAGGTGCGCGACGATCGGCAAGCCGTCGGGAAGCGCTTTGACGATGCGCGAGCAGTACCAGCGTGTTGCCTCGGGCGTTAGCGTGCCGACCGTATCCGGCCACGCCGGCCGAGTGCCGCCCGCGTCCAGCCCGGCTTTGAAATACTCGATGAAGTACTCGACGTCACCGCGGCTTCCGTCCTCGGCGCCGAACTCGATGCGCTCGATTTCGGACTCCCGCGCGTGGCGAATCGCATCGCATTGCAAGCGAATGTTTGCGGCACGATAGAAGGAAAGCGGAAGCTCGAGCCACTCACGCTCGTCCCGCCCCTCGTAGCGCAGCAACGTCTTGCCGATCTTATACTTTAGGTGAAGATCGCTTCCGCTCGTAAAGATGAAGAACGTCACCTCGCGCGGTTCGACCCCGGCGTCGCGTAGTGTTTTTACGGTTACGTCGATGTCGCCGCGGTTGCTACGGCACATTACCACAATTTCGACATCGCCGAGCTCGCCGCGGTGCTTAGCATCCATCACGAGTTGCAGCGTACGCCGGTCGCCCTCCGACGCCGCCGGGAAGCCGACGCTCATGACGTGCACGCCGATGCCGGCTAAGGCTCTCGCAATCTCCAACTTCTGCGCCGGCGTGTAGCAGACACCGGGCATCTGTTCGCCGTCACGCAGCGTTTCGTCGTAAATTCGGATTTCTGCCGCGTCGGGGAAGCTTACGTCGCGCGTGAAATCTTTCGGGTCTCGGATCAGGCGCTCGATCGGTTCGCGAAGCATTTTCGTAGGCTTCTACGAACGCAGCGCCGGTTCTTGGCTGGGGCGCTCGGCTTGCGGTTCCCCAAAGCGCAACTCCGCCGTATCGCGGGGAAAGAGCAGATCGAGTGTCCAGTCGAACGCAACTCGCAGCTTTCGGTCAAGTCCCGGCAAACGCAGCAAATAATAGGTACGCCACAAGAACCACGCGACGAATCCCGTGATGACGCGATCGCCGGGAAGCTGAGCCACCGCTTTGCGTCCGCCCAAGGCCGCCATCATGCCGAGCGATTGGTATGAAAACGGCTTCGTCGGCGCGCCGCGCAAGACGGCGACGATGTTGTCGGCGAGTCGCGGTCCTTCACGGATCGCGTGCTGCGCGGTCAGCGGGTAGCGACCGCCACCGTCGTCGGGAATCGAAGCGCAATCGCCGAGAGCCCAAACGCCGTTGAATCCCGGAACGCTCATGTCGCGCGCGGTCTCGATCGCGCCGCGCCTCGTTTTCGGTAACATGGGCTCTTTCGCGATCGTCGGCGAGGGTTTAACGCCGGCGCTCCAGACGATCGTTTCGCTCTCGATGCGCCGCCCGCTGGCAAGCGTCAATCCGTATTCGTCGGCGCCCGTGACGCCGTCGCCGGTCAGCACTTCAACCCCTCGCCGCTCGAGCACGCGGCGTGAATACTCGCCCATCTTCGCGGGCAGACCTGCGAGCAGCGTCGGTCCGGCTTCCACCAAGATGACCGCAACGCGGCGATTTTGCAGGCGCTTGTAAAATCGCATCACGCTGCGAAAGAGCTCGACGACTTCGCCCGCGGTTTCGACGCCGGTAAAGCCCCCGCCGACGACGACGAGCCGCAG
>JAMXLG010000256.1 GCA_024281135.1 Vulcanimicrobiia bacterium
TGCGCTGCGAGAATGCGACAGCCATATTGTTGCATGGCGTGTTCAAGCATGTTCCCAATCGCGTGCGCGAACCGCTGACGCGGTGGAACGGAATGTTGCTGCCGTGAGCGCCGCCGGCAAAGACTTCAATGGCATTGGGGCCGTTTTGGACAAGCGCCGCGACGAGGTCGTCGTCAGAGTCGATCGTGAGAATGCTCGGCCAGGGGAAAAATGCCGCTTCATCGGTGAAAAATGAGCGAAGTGGATTTACCTCATAAAGGGTGTGTCCCAAGCCGTTAGCGTTCGGCGCCATGACCGCGATCATGCTTCCCTGTTCGCTCGTCGCGATGTATTCGTACCCCTTCGAATCGACGGCGAGGCTTCGCGTATCCGGGCCGCCACCCATAAATGCGCGAATAAGCCTGTGCGACTGAGCGGCGAACACGTACGACGTCGCATCGGAAAGAAATGTCTGCGCGTAAATGTTTCCGGCTGCATCGAACGTTACGCCCCACGGACTCCAGAAACCGTCGGGCAACATGGGATCGGCAATCCTGAATACCGGACGAACGGCACCGCTCGATGTTGCCGAATATGCAGCAAGCGGTCCCGACGCGTCCGCGACATAGACGAGCTCCTCGGACGTCGAGAGGGTCTCGCTCTGCGCGACGGTCGCGTCACGTGGCACCGGCGTAACGGGCGGCCCACCGCCGGAACATGCGGCGAGTGCAATACCTGCGGAAAAGAGAGCGCTACGAAAACGAGTTCCGATTCGCATGATACGGATCTCCCCGCATCATTATACTCGCGAGATCGGGACAATCATGAAACGAGCGATGTTCTACTGAGCGGGTAAGCCGCGATACTCCAGCAGCGGTCCGATCTTCGGATCGCTACCGTAGAACGCGCGGAACATCGGACCGTAGTCCTCGGAGTGGCCTTTCGAGAGAATCATGTTGCGGAACCGTTGTCCGTTCGCGCGCGTCATGCCGCCGTGCTGCACGAACCACTGGAACGTATCGTCGTCGAGCATTTCGCTCCACATGTACGCGTAGTATCCGGCGGCGTATCCGCCCGCCCAGATGTGCGCGAAGTAGCTCGAGCGATAGCGCGGCGGAACGCTCGGGAAGTTAGTTCCGGAAGCAGCCAGCGCCTGCGTTTCGAACGTGTCGACGTTTTGCTTCGGAGCGCTCGCGGGAAGTGTGTGCCAGGCCATGTCGAGCTCGTCTGCCGCGAGACTTTCGCCGAGCGAATAGCCTTGATCGAAGTTCTGCGCCTTTTCGATCTTATCCATGAGCGCCTGCGGCATCGGTTCGCCGGTCTTATAGTTCACCGCATAGTGCTTCAAGACTGCGGGATAGAACGCCCAATGTTCGTTGAATTGCGAAGGATACTCAACGAAGTCACGAGCCGTCTGGGCTCCTGAAAGCGACGGGTATTCACCGTTTGCAAAGAAACCGTTGAGCGCGTGGCCGAACTCGTGAAACATGCCGTGCACTTCGCCCGACGTCATTAAAACAGGCTGTCCGTCAGGCGGCTTCGGAATGTTCTCGACGTTGTAGACGACGGGTTTCGCGCCGAGCAGTTTAGACTGCTGCACGAGGTTGTCCATCCACGCGCCGCCCTGTTTGTTGTCGCGTTTGAAGAAGTCGAAGTACATGAGCGCGAGCGACGAACCGTCCTTGTCGAAGACTTCGAACACGCGCACGTCGGGCTGCCAAACCGGAATGTCTTTGCGCTCTTTGAAGGTGATTCCATAGAGCTGATTCGCGGCGTAGAAAAGCCCGTTCTTCAGCACGTTATTTAGTTCGAAGTATGGGCGGACTTGGTTTTCATCGAGATCGTACTTTGCCTTACGGACCTGCTCAGCATACTTCTGCCAATCGTAGGCCTGCAGTTGGAAGTTCTCGCCATCCTTATCGATCATCGCCTGTAGCTCAGCCGCATCCGACTTGATCTTGGTTTGGGTGGGCGGAATCAACTGCGCGAGAAACTGCTGAACGGCGCTGGGAGTCTTCGCCATCTGATCCGTCAACGCATATGCTGCGTAGCTTGCATATCCGAGGGCGTGCGCTTTCTGCGCACGCAGCTGCGCCATCGTAGCGATCGTATCGCGCGTATCGTTCGCGTCGCCTTGTTCGGTACGCGTCCAGGAGTTCTGGAACAGCGCTTGACGCGTGCTGCGGTCGTCGAGCGATACGAGCGCGGGTTGTTGCGTCGTATTTTGGAGCGCGAGGAGATATCCGCCCGGGTCTTTGCGTGCTTCCGCTGCTTGTTGCGCGCTCGCGATCGCTGTGTCGCTCAAACCGGCGAGCTGCGATTTATCCTTGACGATCAGGGCTCCGGCTTTCGATGCGGCCAGCAGCTTACGCTCGAACACCGTTTGAAGCGTCGAAAGCTGTTCGTCGATCTTGCTCAGCTTGGCTTTATCCGCAGCGTTCAACTTTGCACCGGCGTGCACGAACTCCGCGTACGTGACACGGACGAGTTGCTGCGACTCCGAATCGAGGTGCAGCGATGGAAGCTTCTTGTAGACCATCGTGAGACGAGCGAAGAGCTTCGAGTTGAGGTAGATCGCGTCTTGATGTGCAGCCAGTTTTGGTGCTTCGGCTGCCTCCACATCCTGCAGCGTTGGATCGGTGTTCGCACCCGTCACGCAATTGAAAGCCTCAAGCGCGCGCGTGAGCATCTGCCCCGATTTCTCAAGGGCGACGTAGGTGTTTTGGAACGTCGCAGGCGCGGAATTGTTCGCGATTGCCTCGACCTCTTTCATTTGCTGCGCCATACCAGCCTCGATCGCAGGCTTATAGTCCGCGTCCGTGATGCGATCGAATGGGGGCGCCTGAAACGGCAAGGTGCTCGGTGAGAAGAACGGATTTGCAATAGCAAACAGGAGCGCAAAATGCAGCATATCTTCGATCCTTCGAGAGACGGCCGGTTATGAAATGGACGTAGCCGAGAGGGCTTCCGTATCCGGATTCGCTTCCCCGGTAATACGTGCCACATTTTCGTGAAAACGCGACAGATCAGCGTTTGTCACGTAGCGCGCGGTTCCCGCTTCATCGGGAACGTGATTATGCGCAAGGTAATCTGCCACGCGTTCGGCCTGGATGAAGGCCGGATCGATGCGAAGCACGCGTTCACCAAGCGCCTCAGCAAAATGCGCATCGAGTACCGGATAGTGCGTGCATGCCAATATCACGGCATCGAGATCGTCGGGTAACGCGGCGCATACGGCGGCTACCGCCTCGCGCGGCTCGGCACCCTCGATTTTGCCTGCTTCGACCAACGGCACGAGGGGCGGAGCGGGAACTTCCCACACTTCGCTTCCAGGAATCGCGTTGCGAATGCGCCGTCCGTATGCACCGGATCGTACGGTAGCGGACGTCGCAACGACACCGACGCGACGCGCACCCGCGTGTTGGAGCGCGATCGTCGCCGAATCCAGGAGATCGAACACTTCCGCATTCGTCGGCGGCCAGCCGTAGGCGTCGGCAATCGCGCACGACGTGTTGCAGCCCATCACGATCGCATCGAGCGCCAGCGAATCAAGCCACGCTAGGTTCGTTTCCAGCAACGCAAACAGCTCGTCGTTAGTGCGCTCGCCGTACGGGACGTGCGCTTGGTCCGCGAGGTACACGATATCCGCTTTGGGCAAACGTTCGCGCACCCGGCGGACAACGGTGAGTCCGCCGAGTCCGGAATCAAAAACGCCGATCACTGCGCGTTGCCTGAAACGGGATACTGCGAGGTGTACGAATCTATCCCGTTCGCAATGCCTTCTGCGACCTTCTGCCGCCACTCAGGCGAATTGAGCTTGGCAAAATCGTCGGGATTTGAAAGAAATGCGGTTTCAATCAAAATCGCCGGCATATTTGCATGGAGCGTAACGTAATAGTGCGCCTTGATCGCACCGTCATCCTTGGTTCCCAGCATCGGAATGAGTTCGTGATCGACTATATGCGCGAGCGGAACGTCAATTGCTTTCGAATAGTACGTCGTCGTTCCGTACGGACCGCTGTTGATGAAACTGTTGGAGTGAATGCTCACGAATAACCGCGCTCCCGAACGATTCGCGATGTCATCGCGCGCTTGTAAGTCTCCTGCAGCCGAACTATGGTAACCCATTTTTTCCGCCTCCGCGGAGCTCTTGGGCGTTGCCGGAACGTCACGATCGTCCGTTCTCGTCATGACGACTTGCCATCCTCGGGCGATTAAAACCGCGCGAAGGCGGTTTGCCATATCGAGATTGACGTCCGCTTCAGAAAGACCGTTGCGAATCGCACCGCGATCGCCGCCACCGTGACCTGGATCGATGACGATCAACTTCGGATTCGTCGGCACGTAGGTGCCGCCGCCGAACTTCCACGGGGCGTTATCAACGTTTGAGCCGGCCGTTTGCTGACCGTAATCTTCTGGTGGAACCGGCGTTACCAGCGTCTGCGGTTCGTTTGCGGAGACGACACCGCCGATGCTGCCGGTACCGCTTCGCACCTCATCAGCGACCTCGTTGTTTCCGATCGTGATCACGAGTCCGGTGGCCGACGGGGATACGGAGAGTTCTTTCGGTCCGCTGAGCGAGAGTGCAATGCGCACCGTTTGCGGGTCGATTTGCCGCGCTCGCATCGAGATCAGCGGATCCGCCTCAGCTTCGTCGCGCGGACCGCTCTGCAACTGCGCATTCTTGATATCGATCCAGAAGCGATTATCCGGCTCGCGCAGGCGATGCCATTCGTACGTCGCGTCGCCGGACACGGCGATCGTAACGCTCACACCCCCTCCAGTTTGCTGCACCTGCACGCCGGTGACGTTCGTCCCGCCCGCCGTATTGCTGACCGGCTCAGGTGAAGCGGGAGCTGCACTCGATACCGGCGCAGACGTTTGGTTTTGTGCCGGCAATG
>JAMXLG010000257.1 GCA_024281135.1 Vulcanimicrobiia bacterium
TGCTGAGCTTTCCGGAAGCAATGTTTCCGTGATCCTCGTCCATCCCGGCGGGGTTGCGACGTCGATCGCGACAAATGCACGCGTACCAAACGCGATTTCAAACGAAGAACGCGAACGTCACAAACGCTTGTGGACGAAAATGCTGAAGATGCCATCCGGCGAAGCGGCAGACATTATCGTGCGCGGCATGGAAGGTCGAGAACCTCGAATTCTCGTCGGAAATGATGCGAAGACCGCGGACTTGGCCGAGCGGATTGCGCCGGTTTCGTACGGCAAGCTGCTTCGGCTACTTAATCCCCGCTGAGGCTCCGTTTCCTGAATGCGCTGCTTCGTGCACGCGGTCTGCCACATCCATCACGCATAGCGCGACGCGCGCGAGCGTCGGAATCACCTGTGGCACGAGAAGTCCGGAATTAAATTGCGCCATCTGCAGATCGTTTTCGCGCAAGCACGTGCGGACGAAATTTATCGGACTCAAGTCGCCGAAGACGTCTCCACCGCCCATAAAGCCGGCGTCGCTGGTCGCGCCGTTAACGGTAGACGTCAGAACGCGAACGGCCCGAAGATAGCCGAGCGCTGTGTTATAGGCCTGTTGTAAAAACGGTTCCTTGCGCTGGGCGCGCTGGTACGCGATCCAATTGACGAAGAAGACGATGTGCCGCGTCTCTTCGCTCATGAAGTCGACGAAGACCGACATAAACGATTCCGGCAAGAAGTTTGCATTGCGCGCGAGACGGAACGCACCGAACCCGAGGAATGCATCGAGACATTCTTTGTAGCCGAACTCCGTGAAGCACCGTTCGGTCGCTTCATACGACAATCGCTCCTCCGGAACCGAGAGGCCGTATCGCTCGAGCATGTTCGCTAAAATACGGCCATGCCGGTCTTCCTCGATACCTTGAACCGCGAGCGCTTCACGCAAAAGCGGATCGCTTTGTGTCTGCGCGAAGCCCGCGACGAGCTTGCCCGCGCGTTTTTCGACTGCTAAGGCATTGCACCAAATGGGAACCGCACGCAAACGCGCGATCGACGTCTCGTCCAGTTCGGGCCACGGCAAGTCGTCGGGTTCATACGCGCGGTGCGTTTCGATAAACCATCGACAGAATAGTTCCTTGTGCGCGTCCGACCCAATGCGCATGGAGAATCTCCTTCAGTCACTACTAATTCACTCTTGGCTGAACGATAGCGAGGCCCTCCGCTTCCTCGAGCGCAACGGTGCTCATGCGCCGGCCGTACGAGAAATAGAAGAGCAGGCCGATCGCGAACCATACCAAAAATCCGAACCACACGAGTGGGAAGAAGCCCCACAAATACGGATTTCCCACTTTCAAGAAATACATGAGAAAAAGTGCTGCAAACGCCGAGAGCATCGGAATAAGGTACGGGCCGAACGGAACTTTGAAATCAGAATGCAACTCCGGGTGATGCTTGCGCAGCACCGGAACGGCCGCCGACGTCAGCACGAATGCCGCGAGCGTGCCCATGTTCGTGAGTGAGCCGAGAATGGAGATCGGAAAGAACGCGCCGCCGGCGGCAATGAGAATTCCGAATATCAGTTGTGAAATCCATGGTGTGTGCCAGGCGGGGTGCAGACGCGTGAACGTGGACGGAATCAATCCGTCGCGCGACATCGAGAAGAAGATGCGGCTCTGACCGAACATCATGACGAGCATGACCGTCGTTAATCCGGCGATCGCGCCGAACGAGATGATCACGCTCGCCCAGGGCAGCCCGACGTAATTCATCGCGTAGGCCACCGGATCGGCAACGTTCAGCTTGTAGAACGGCACCATGCCATTGAGAATTGCGACGACCACGATAAAGAGCAGGGTGCAGATGATCAAGCTCGCGATAATGCCGATCGGAAGATCGCGCGCTGGATTCTTCGCCTCTTCAGCCGCCGTCGAGACCGCATCGAATCCGATGTAGGCAAAGAAACAAAATGCCGCGCCGCCGAGCATGCCGCTAATGCCGAACGGGAAGTATCCGCCGAGTCCCGTTTGCGGTCCGGGTGGAAGATTGTAGTACGCGGTGTTGATATGGCCGACGCCGACTGCGATGAAGAACAAGACGACGGCGATTTTGATGGCGACGATGACCGCGTTCACCGTGCTCGATTCGCGCGTACCGCGAATCAAGAGCGCGGTAAGAATAAAGACGATGATCGCGGCCGGAATGTTCGCGATTCCGGGCGTCGGATCCCAATGGCTATGCGTCCACGCAACAGGCAAGTCCAGTCCGAACACGTGCAAGATATTGACGAAGAATCCGGACCACCCGACGCTCACGGTCGACGCGCCGAGCGCATACTCGAGGACGAGTCCCCATCCGACGATCCAAGCGAGAAATTCACCCCACGTCGCATAGGTGTACGTGTACGCGCTCCCCGAGATTGGGATCTTGCTCGAAACTTCTGCGTAGCAGAGCGCTGCAAGTGCGCTAACGATACCGGCCACAACGAAGGAGATCGTAATCGATGGACCGCTGCGCGTCGCAGACGCGACGCCCGTGAAGACGAAGATACCGGTGCCGATAATTGCTCCGATACCCATTGCGGTGAGCGCCCAAGGCCCGAGCGATCGTTTGAGGCCGTGCTTTTCGTCTCGGCCTTCGGCGAGGATTCGTGCGAGCGGTTTAATGCGTTGTAGTATCACGTATGCTCCTTAACGAACCGGGGCAAGGATGATATTGCTGGAAAATGCGCGCGTTTATCGCTACGACCTTCTCTCAAAGGCATTCGTCCGTCACAAAAGCCTCCTGATCGACGGCACGCGAATCGTAGCGCTCGATGCCGATGTCACAGGGGCGAATGTTCGGCGCCTCGATCTCGAAGGCCGGACGGTGCTTCCCGCGTTCACGGACTGTCACGTGCACTTGGCGGAGACGGGATACCATATAGGGCCGCGATCGCTTCGTAATGCGCGCAGCTATGCGGAGTATCAGCGTGCCGTTGAAGTGGCACCGGTCGAGCATGGGATGCTTTACCTCGGCTTGTACGACGATTCGCGTTGGCCGGACGGCAGTGCCGATCGCGCACCCGTCGAGCGTCATCACGCCGATGCGATTGCGATGGTCGTTCGCATCGACGGTCATTCGTGTATCGTGAATCGAAAGACATTGGCTTGGCTCGATCTCTCGAACGATTTGAACGGCATCGAACGTGACGAGGGCGGCGAGCCGACGGGGCGGCTTTTCTATGATGCAAACTGGCGCGCGCAAACGGTGTTGCTCGAACGCATGCCGAGCGAAGTCGTTCGTGATGCGGAACGGCGCGCAACCGGCCTAGCGCTAGCAAACGGCATCGTTCACTTGCATCCGCAACTGCTCGGCCGCGACGCCGAGGGCTACGCGGCGGACATCGAAGCGCTACGCGCATTGCCCGCAAATATGCATCCGAAAATCTGCGAACCGGATGCGTCGCTTGCGCAACGTTTCAATCTTCCGTACATCGGCGGCGACGTGTTTCTAGACGGCTCAATCGGAAGCTGTACGGCCGCGGTGTCGATACCGTACACCAACGGAAACCGCGGCGAGCTGCGCTACACCGACGACGACGTCTATTCGTATTTCTCCGCCGCGGAAGAACGAGGCATTTCCGCGGGCGTCCATGCGATCGGTGACGATGCGATCGATCAGTGCATTCGCACATGGGAGCGCATTCTCGGCGGCAAGCCGTCGCCGCGCGGCACGCGCCATTTCATCGAGCATTTCGAAATCGCGCGCGAGGAACACATCCGCAAGTGCGCGGCGATGAACGTGCATCTCTCGATGCAGCCGCAGTTCGACGCGTATTGGGGTGAGGACGGCGGGATGTACGAAGCGCGGCTCGGCTTAGAGCGAAAGCGAACGATGAATGCGCTCGGGCGATTGCAGCGCGCCGGCGCAACCATCTGTGGCGGATCGGACAGCCCCGTCTGCGTTCTCGATGCACTTGCCGGTATGCAAGCGTGCGTCGATCACAACGAACGCTCGGAACGGCTGAACGTGCACGAGGCGCTCGCGCTCTATACGGTCAACGCGGCGCGATTTGGATTTGTTGAAACGGAAACCGGAAACATCGAAGCCGGGCTACGCGCGGATCTTGCGGTGCTCGATAACGATCCGCTCGACGGCACACCGTTCACCAGCTGTTTGGTTATCGAAACATGGCGCGATGGAGAGTGCGTCTTTAACGAAACCACACGTCCGTCATAAAATCGAGCACCTCGCGTTGCCACGCGGATTCAGCCCAACGCGGATCGCTCTCGGGCAGGACCTCTTCCTCGCGCGTTCCCGGAACGACGATCGAGCTCATCGTTTCGACGCGGGCATTGTCCTTAGCGAAGCGATGCACGAAGAAGAGCGTTTCTGCGCGGCTCATCGGCGAAAACGGGTGCGCTAACTTCTCGTCATTCGGATCGATGCCGTAACGCTGCATCAGCGTCGCGACGTCCGGTGCATCCGGTACGGCCCGCGCCGCTGCGAGAAAAAGATCGTGCAGAACCCCGGTAAACGGCGCTCGACGATTGAGCGAGAGCGACGGATTGCCGAGCTCAGGAAGCCGTAACGACGGAGCAACCGCGGTAATGACCCGCAGCATGTCGTTGATGAGTGCGGCCGGCTCGCGCACCTGATACGGACGTACGACGACGTTTCGATCGCCGAACACGTGCGCGAGCGCCAGCACTAGTTTCGAGTACTCGAAAAAAATCTGATATGCTGCGCCATTCGAAAGGACCCCGAATCGCGCTATGTCATTTAGGTACGCGGAGAAACGACGGCCTTGCCGGCCTTTCGACATCTCGGCGTACATCGATTGTGCGTATTCTGCTTGCCCCCGAAGATAGACGATGACTGTCGTTTCGTAACCGGCGCCAGAAAGGGTATCGCGCAGAATCGACAGCCGGTTTCCGGCCGCGAGCGGATGAAATTCTTCGGAGGAAATAAAGACGTCGGGAGATGCGTTTTCACGCAACTCGTTCACGAGTTCGTCGAGCGAATCGCGGCGCGCGTGCATTAAATCGAAGGCAAGGTCGTGATGTCCGGGCGTCGCGTGTGTTTCGTCGAATTTATGCCGTCCGGCATTGGGTTGATACAGGCCCGCGCGCGCAAGCGCTTCCCAATGACGCGAGAAGTACAGTTGAATCGACTTCGTGCCTGTCTTGTGGGTCCCGACGTGCACTAGCGCTTTTGGAGAAGGCACTACGCCTTCTTCGGCTCTCTCCCAAATTCGACCCGCAGCGCATTCTTTGCGCGTTCCAAGATACGCTTCTGCGACGCGGGGAGATTCTTCCCGGCGCGATTTATATAAAACGTTAACATCGACATCGCTGAGCGGTAGGGCGACGACTTGCGCCGCTTGCTTTTCTCGGCAGACTGCTTTAAGGATTTCGCGATCTTCTTCGGATCTTTTTGTTCGAAGATGTCGCGCTCCAAATCGAGCGCGTTGCTCGATTCGGTTACGTGCTTTGACCAGTATTTACGAGGCATAGGCCACCTATACCCATTTACACTAGGCTGATTGTCTCTTTCTGTTTCGGATGAGCAGCGAGCGATGCAAGAAGTGCGTCGGCAAGTTGATCGACGATGGGATCGTCGATCTCTTCGACTCGTCCTTCGTCGGCGAGCGCGGCCTTCTGCGGATCGATTGGAATACGTGCGAAGACCGGCGCTTGCGCGAGTTCTGCGACGCGATCGGCGTAGGACGGACCGAAGACGTCGTACTTCGTTCCGGTATCCGGCGCGCGGAAGTACGACATGTTCTCGACGACACCGAGAATCGGTTTCTTGAGTTGATGCACGAGGTTCGCAGCTTTGCGGACGATCATCGTTGCAAGCGCTTGCGGCATCGTCACAAGTACCACGCCGTCGACCGTAAGCGATTGGAGCACGGTCAGCGGCGCATCCGACGTGCCCGGCGGCAAGTCGATAAGCAGCACGTCGAGATCGCTCCACAACACTTGTTCGTAGAATTGGCGAATGACGCCCGATAGAATCGGTCCGCGCCAGATCATCGCGGTGTCTTCTTTATCCGTCAGCAGATTCGAGCTCACTACTTCGATTGCACTGCGCGAGACTGCAGGCACCATCAGCGGCTGCGGATTGCCTTGCGGCGTTTTCGGCGCATTGGGATCGGCTTCGATCGCAAGCGGCGTACGCAGCCCGAAGAGTTTGGGAATCGACGGTCCGGTAATGTCGCCGTCTAAGATGCCGACGGAGAGATGTTTGCGTCGCAGTCCGAGCGCGAGCATCGCCGTAACGAGCGATTTTCCGACGCCGCCTTTCCCCGACATCACAGGCACGACGTGTTTGATGCGAGCGCGGCCGCTGAATTGGCCTGGTGCGCGGCGGGTCGCCATTTTGTCCTCATTAGAGATCAGCGGGACGAAACCGGATAGGCGCGCTTGCGTCAGCGCGGCAACGATCGGCTCGACGCGCAAGCCGTGCGCCTTCGCGCCTTGCTCGATGGTCTCGTACTTGCTCACGCCGCATCCAGAGCAGCCAAGGCCGAACTGCGTCAGGACGTCAGCGGCAATCGGCAGCGAGGCGACGAGCTCGCGGATATTGCTTTGGGGCGTGATCGAGATCTCTACATGGGGCATGGCTACATTAAACCACGTACCTCGCTGGAGGGCTGCCGAAAAAGGCCGAGCGTCCGGCCGTCGAGCTTGCCTATGCTTCATCTATGCCTACGATCGGATTCGTCACCTGCGCGGAGCTGGGCGGTATCGTACCCGACGATCGGCTCATCGCTGATGAGCTGAACAAGCGCGACGTCGACGTTCGTGCCGTGGCCTGGGATATCGATGAAGCAATTCCGCAAGTCGACGCATTCGTCGTTCGATCGCCCTGGAATTATCATTTACGCCCGGCTGAGTTTGCGCGGTGGATCGAACGCGCTGCAAGTATTGCGCCTGTATACAACGATCCCGCGACGATTCGCTGGAACGCACATAAAGCGTATCTGCTCGATTTACAAGCTGTCGGCGTTAGGGTTGCGCCAACAGTGCTTTGCCGCGCGGGTGAACGCTGCGATCTCGCGGCCATCATGCGCGAACACAACTGGCACGAGATCGTCGTAAAGCCTGCGGTCTCGGCAAGTTCCTACATGACCGCAATTGTCGGCGCGACTCCGCATCCCGCGCTGCAAACCGACGAACTGCACTCACGATTCGTCGACGACGGACAGCGTCATCTCGAAACGATTTTGGCCATGCGTGACGCGCTGATTCAACCGTTCATGCCGGAAATTTTCACGCGCGGCGAACGAAGCTTGGTCTATATCGACGGCCTCTACTCGCACTGCGTGCAAAAGGATGCCTTTACCACGGGTCCAGGCGGTGGGCACCGCGCCGATGCCGACGACGTGGAACGGGCGCTCGCCGAACGCGCGCTCGCAACGCTCCCGCGCCGCCCGCTCTACGCGCGCGTCGATCTTCTACGCGACGCAGATGGTACCGAGCATCTGATGGAATTGGAATTGATCGATCCCGAACTCTACATGCGTTACGATCCTGACGCTCCCGCGCGCTTCGCTGAAGCATTGATTCGCGTTGGAGCATCGTAGATGCATGCGTCTCGGGTCCAACCTCCGGCCGTGAAACACAGGTCGTATATAGAATCGATGAACGCGGTAATCGCGACCCCGGGATCGTCGAGCGAACGCACATCGTCGTACGGCATCGTCCATTCGTGTAATTGCGTGGACCACGATGCGGGCGAAGCAATCGGTAAATTCGGAGCCGTCGACGGCTCGGGATAAATATATCCGTAGAAAAACGGCGCGTTCTGTTCGTCGCCGAAGTACAGGCCGAAATTCATGAGTTCAGCGTCGAGGTCGTATTTCATGAGGTAGCCCCGATCTGTGGGCGGTGCAACGCGACGGCCGCTGAAGAGAATGAGCGCCAAATCAAACGCACCCCACCAAAGCTGAATGCCTGCGCGGCCGAAGAAATGCGAGCGCCACGAGTCAAAGACCGTCGCGGTCGCGGTGGTAGCGTTGAACCAGCGCGCGACCGCGGCCGGGTCGTACTCGCTTGGGCGGTGGTCCTCGTTGAACGGGGTCGTGTCCGGCAGCTCCTGCGGAATAGGAGAGATGTAACACGCAAGGCGCAGTTCGTGTAGCGCGTTGGTCAAGCCGGCGTAGACCTCCGCAATCGTTCGCACCGGCAGCAACGCCATGGTACGCTTCTCACCGTCGCTTCGAGCGATGACGATCGTCGAATCGAACACGTCGAGCATAGCTTCGAACGAGCCGCGGCCAAACGGTATGAACCCCGTGGTGATCCCGCGAGCGGTCATATAGAGGGGCGTAAACATCCAGTTGGGCTGCGAAGGCGATAACGCGACGCGCATTTTCCCGAGCATCTGCGAATACAGATGGAGGCTGCGCTTCGTTCCTGCCCAATTTGCGACATGAATATCAGGCCAAACGTCCATAGCTCCTCTTTTTACCGGTGAGGGTACCTATGAAATTCTACACCGAGAGCGATAGAGTTGAAGCATTCAGCGACGGCGTACTCGCGGTCATTATTACTATCATGGTCCTTGAGCTACGGCCTCCCGACGGAACGTCAATGCGTTCGGTGTTGCCGGTGTTGCCGACGATCGCGATTTATGCCTTGAGCTTCGTCCTCGTCGGGATCTACTGGAACAATCACCATCACATGCTGCGCGCGAGTCGCGGTGTCGACGGCAAGGCGATGTGGGCGAATCTTCACCTGCTCTTCTGGCTCTCGCTCGTTCCGTTCTCAACTGCGTGGCTCGGCAGAAATCCGAGAGCCGCCGGCCCGACAGCGCTTTATGCGTTGATCTTGCTGCTCTGTGCTGTCGCCTACACGATCCTAGAGCGAACGCTCATCCATGTGAACGGACGAGAAACACCGTTTGCAAAGGCGCTGCAGTACGATCTCAAAGGATTATTGCCAATTGCACTCTTCGTTATCGCCATCGGCGCCGCATATGTATCGACGGTCGTTGCCGATCTCTTGATCATCGTCGTTGCTTTGATTTGGATCGTCCCCGATCGCCGGTTAGAACCGCTAATCGATGCGAGCAAGAAACCCTGACGTGACCGCCTGCGGTTCTGTGTGGCGTGACGCGAGGCGCACGAACCAGTAGCAGAGCAACGACAAGAGCGCCGCATCGTCCAGTAATCCAAGGCCGGGGATGTCACTAAAGAGGTCGACAGGCGATACAATCAGCAGCGCCGCCCCGAGCGCCCCGGCTTTCAGGGCGAACGGCACGCGCGCATCACGCATCAGCGGGACCGTACGAAATAGCGACGTTTTAACGGCAAGCAGAAGGCGGAGGATTCTCATGGACACTGCTACTCCATCGGGCGGCAGCGAGTTTCGGCAAGGGGATGCTTCCTTTACCGGGTCGATCCCCGAGGGTTACGAGAAGGGCCTCGTGCCCCTCTTATTCGAGCCGTATGCTGCGGACTTGTGCGATCGCGTGGCAGCGCACGCGCCGTCGCGCGTGCTCGAAATTGCTGCTGGGACGGGAGTGGTGACGCGGAAAATCGCAGCCGCTCTGCCCGAGGCGTGGATCGTGGCTACCGATTTGAATCAATCGATGATCGATATGGCAGCGAAAGTTATTACGTCTCCGAACGTGCAGTTTCAGCAAGCCGATGCGGGATCGTTGCCGTTTGACGGCGCTGCATTCGATCTCGTCGTCGCGCAATTCGGTG
>JAMXLG010000258.1 GCA_024281135.1 Vulcanimicrobiia bacterium
CGAAAGCGGTCGACGATGCGTTGCAAGCCGACTCGGTCTCCGCGTTCGGCGGAATTGTCGCAATCGACGCAAAGATCGATCTTGCCACGGCAGAATCGCTTTCGAAGTTCTTCCTCGAAATCGTGGCTGCGCCAGGATTTGACGACGATGCACTGGCGATTCTGCGCAAGAAAAAGAATCTGCGCGTGATGCGCTTCGTGCCGTCGCTTCCTGACGAACTCGCACATGAATTACGCGTGCGGAGCGCGCTCGGCGGTGTGCTGGCAGAAGATGACAACCCCGAATTCCCCCCGGAAGAGTGGCAAGTCGTTTCCAAGCGAGCGCCGACGGCACAAGAGTGGCACGACCTCGCGTTTGCCTGGGACGTCGTCCGTCACGTGAAATCGAACGGCATCGTCATCGCGAAAGAAGGAACGACGCGCGGCATTTGCGCCGGACAAACGAATCGAGTGAGCGCCGTGAAAATTGCGGCACATCGTGCAGGCGAAGAAGCGAATGGCGCGGCCTGCGCAAGCGACGGATTCTTCCCGTTTGCCGACGGGCTCGAAGCTGCAGCCGAAGCCGGCTGCATGGCGATCATCGCGCCCGGCGGATCGGTACGCGATGAAGAAGTGATTGCAGCCGCCGACTCACTCGGCGTATCACTGGTCTTTTCGAGCTACCGCTACTTCTTGCACTAGCGGTTGGGTAAAATGCCGGTGTGAAACTGTATTTTCTCCGGCACGGCATTGCGGCAGATCGCGATGAATGGTCTGGTGACGACGCCTCTCGTCCGCTGACATCGGAGGGACGCAAGTGCATGGAGCGCGAGGCCAAGGGCATGGAAGACCTCAATGTGTCTCCCGATCGTATTATCACGAGCCCGCTCAAACGCGCGAAAGAGACGGCGAAGATCGTCGCGGAGCGATTGCAACTTGAGAATAAACTCGTCGAAGACGACCGGCTCGCCGATTCTTTCGACGCCGGGCGTCTCGCAGAGATTCTGCGTGAAAACGGCGATACAGAAACCCTTATGTTCGTCGGGCACGAGCCCGACTTCAGCGAGACGATCGGTGAACTCATCGGTGGTGCGAGCGTCGATTTGAAGAAAGGCGGCCTTGCGCGAATCGATCTTGATGACGCTTCATCGACGCACGGCGACTTAGTGTGGCTGATTCCACCGAAGGCGCTGATGCGCTAGACGAATTCTCGTCCGCGAGTTTCAGGCGCAAACCGTATCGAGATGATGAGGCCGATGCATGAAAGCACCGCGTTCGCCCACATGACGCTCGTTACGCTGAAATGAGCCAGTGCGAGCGGCAGCGCGAACGTTCCCGCAAATGCGCCGACGCGACTCACGGCCGTTGCAATGCCTGTCGCGCTTGCGCGTAACGCGGTTGGAAACAGTTCGGCGGGATAGACAAGTTCCAAACCCGCCGCGGCGCCGATTGCAATAGCGTAGACGACGAATAGCGCAACGACGGCACCGGCCGACACGTGCGCGACAAAAGCAAAAACGAGCGTCGCAATCGCGAAACCCGCGATGCAGAGCGGGCGCCGTCCCCATCGTTCCACGAGCCACATCGACAGCACTGAGCCGGCGAAAAAGCCGGCGGTTATTGCAACTGATCCGGCGGCCGATGATGCAGGAATGTGAAGCGCGTCGAGCACGATCGGTGCAAACGTGTACATCGCAAAAAGCGGTACAACTTGGAGCAGCCACATCATGGAAACGAAAACGAGGCGCCCCGCAAGCGGCGGCGCGAAAAGCGCACGGGCATTCACGTGCTGCGTCTCCACGATGGGCTCGGCGGAGATCGCATCGAAGTGTTTGCTGAGAACCGCGTTTGCCTCAGAAATGCGGCCGCGCGCCAACAACCATCGCGCTGACTCGGGCGCGGTTGATCGCAGCGCAAGCCCCACCGCTGCGGGAACCGCGCTGCTGGCGAGAATCCATCGCCACGCATCGGCGCGAACGAAGAGTACGGCACCAACGATATAGGCGATCGTCGCGCCGAGAAACCAGACGACTTGCATCGAATTGACGCCAGCTCCGCGCAAGCGCGCCGGCATATATTCGGAGATCAACGCTCCGGCGATGGGATAGTCCGCCCCGATCGCGATGCCCAGGACTACGCGCAACGCGATTAATTGCCACAGTTCAGCGATGACGAATTGCAGCAAGGATGCGACGACAAACACCGCGAGGTCGGCAATCATCAGCAGCCGCCGTCCTAAGCGATCGGTCAGGGGACCAAAGACGAGCGCGCCAACCATAATGCCGAATAGCGTTGCGGCGCCGGTGAGCCCGAGTTGCGCCGGCGACGCGTGCAGCTGCGTTGCAAGCGACGGTAATGCCAGGCCGATGCTGCTCAAGATGTAGCCGTCGCAGAACAGGCCTGCGTTGGCGTAGATCAGCAGCCGGAGATGAAACGCGCGAAACGGCGCTTCATCAATGGACCGCAGCGGCCCCCTCCTCGTAACGGAGGTGATCGGCGAGCGTGTCGAGCGTCATCGTGCCGCTTCCGATCAGCCACGCGTGAAACTGCCGGATGTCGAATTTCGAGCCCAAGCGTTTGCGAGCGTCATCACGGTAGCGCAGTATCGTCAGCTCGCCGATTTTATAGGCTAATGCCTGTGCAGGAAGGTCGCACGAGTAACGCAGCGTTTCGCTCGCAATTTGCTTGTCGTTCAGGTTTGTGTTCTTGCGCATGAACGCGCTTGCGCGTTCGCGGCTCCAGCCGAGGGCATTCATTCCGGTGTCTACGACGAGACGGGTCGAAACCATGAGGTCTTGCATGAGCCGGCCGGCGTGGTCGTAGGGATCGCCGTACATTCCCATGTCGAAGCCGAGTTGCGCCGCATATTCCGCGTAGCCTTCGACGTATGACGTCACCGAAAAATCCGCGCGGCGGAACGCCGGAAGGGCGTCGTTTTCTTGCTGCAGCGAAATTTGGAAGTGATGGCCGGGAATCAGCTCGTGCATGATCAGCGTTCCGGCGCTGACGATCGACGTCGTCGACGGCGAGGAACCGTTGTAGAGATACGTTCCTCGCGGATTCGCCGCCGTCGGCGCCTGATAGTAGCCGAACGTTTGACCGGCAGCGAGGCTCGCGGGGAGCGCCGCAACGCCGTACGGCGCCTTTGGCGTCACACTATAGAACTCCGGAACCCTGGGTGCCACGCGAGCGACGAACGCGCTCAACTTCTCACCGATCTCATCGCTCGACGTGGCAAAGAATCGTTTGTCGGTTTTGAGATAGGTGAGGAAAGCATCCACATCACCCGGATAATTGACGGATTTTCTTACGCCGTCGAGTTCGGTCCGCAGACGCTGCACTTCGCGTAGCCCGAGTTCATGAATTTGATCGGGCGTCATGTCGAGCGTCGTGCTGCGTTTGACGAGCCAGTGGTAGTATTCGGCGCCGCCGGGGTATTGCGATTGGCCGACTGCCGTCGGCGCACTGCTACGGTACGGTCCGTCGACATAGGACCGCAGACGTTCGAATGCCGGCGTAACGGTTTGTGTGAGCGAATTCGCAATGCGCGTGCGCGCGGATGATTGCACATCGGCAGGCAGCGCGTTCAGTCGCGCGTCATCGACGGCAAGCGGTGAATGCTCCGCCGATACGAAGCCTCCGAGAACCGCGACGGTGGCGTCAATCTCGGCTACGGGAAGAACGATGTGACGCTCGTGCTGACCCTGTACGAATGCGAGCACCGAATCCGCAAGCGCCGCATAGTCGCCGAGCAGTTTCACGTAACGGTCGACGTCGGCCGGCGTCTTGAACGTATACGTCGTAAAAACTTGCTGCGCGTACGCAAACGGCTGCGAGTAGGGCGCAAGATGCTGATTGAGCCAATAGTACTTCCGCGCGCCGACGTATCCGTCCATGTTGTAGACGAGCGCGCGATACGAGAGCCAGCGGCCATGATCGAGTTTCCCTGCGTCAATCGTCTTCAACTCATCGAGCACGCCTTGCGCGAACGTAGCGTCTTCATCCGCGTCCTTGAGCGAGATCGTGCGTAGCGATGTGACCGGCACGCCGGCTTGCAGCGCAACGCTGTAGTCGGTTGCCAATTGATAGTTGTAGTAGCGTTCGCCGAGAGCATCGATTTTGTCGGCGTCACTCGTTGCCGCGCCTGCGGCGCCCGGAACGAAGAACGACAAAAACGACGTGATTGCGAGAAAGCGTCGGACGTTCAATGCAGTTCCTCCACAAAGCGCTTAGGCGAGAGAAACGAAATATCCAAGGCCGTTCGGCCGTCCAGTGCAAGCTGCGCGAGTAGTTCACCGACGACGGTAGCGAACTTGAAACCGTGACCCGAAAAACCGGCGCCGATGACGATGCGTTCGTCTTGCGGATCCGTACCGATGATGAAATTCTGATCGGGCGTCATCGCATACATGCAAGCTTTCACGTAACGCAGCTCACCGGCGGCGTCCGGCATCCATTCTTCGACCAACTCGCGCATATGGCCGACTTCCTTCGGTTCCACGTCGCGGTTGAGATCATCAGCGGTCGTCACTTGGCCGAATCCATGCAACGCAACTTTCACGCCGCCGCCAAGATCGGGAAAACCGTAGAGCGGTGCGGCCAAGCCTTCGCGTTCGATCAGAAACGCCGGAAAACGATCCGGAGAAAACCCGCCGGTTTTCGGCGTGAACCAGTATTGCACGTTGCGCTGTACGACGATGGGCAGCCCGAGGCCATCGAAGGTCGCCGGCGTCCATGGCCCTGCGCACACGATTATTCTGTCGACTTCTATGGCGCGTTCGCCGTCGATTTCAACCGACAGCGTTGAAGCGCCGGATTGCCAACCCGTGACGTTCGTCTCGCCTGCGATCGGGGCACCGCGAGCGCGCGCAACGTCGAGATGCGCTGCAATTGCCTCTTCAGGAAAAACGATGCCGGCATCCGGCTCGAAGATCCCGATCTCGTTATCGCGCGGGCGAATTTGCGGATAGGCGTGGCGAAGCTCGGGCGCTTCCATCACGCGCACCGGAATACCGAACCGCTCGGCGGCGAGTTGGACGCCACGCGCAGCTTCCGTTTCTGCGCTTCCAACGATCAATACGCCGCAGAGATTGAGAAGCGTTCGGCCTGTCTCACGCTCTAGCCGCCGCCATAACTCGTATGCCCGTTCGAGCAGCGGCACGTAGGCAATATCCTCGAAGTACGCTTTGCGGATAATGCGCGTGCGTCCGGAAGATGCACCCAGATCGTGCATCAGGGGAAAGCGATCCAAGCCGATGACGCTCGCACCGCACGACGCAAGATGCGCCACCGCAGCGCTTCCCATTCCGCCGAGGCCGATGACCGCGACGTCGAACCGCTTCATGTCAAGTAGAATAGCGAATTCATGTGCTTCCGAGCTGTCCGAAGCGGGGCAAAATATTAGAGCAGCGAGCTCATCCCCGCGGCGAGATCGTGGCGCGTCGCCGCTCCCGTTAGCTGATAGATCTCGGAAATGCGGCTCTTTACCGTACGTTGGGAGAGACCAAGGCTTTGGGCGATCTCTTTCGTCGAGCACCCTTCGAGTAAGAGCGCAAAGATCTCGCGGCGATGCTGTGCTGCCTCGACGCTCAACCGGGGGCGGCCCCGCGCAGCACTTGCAGACAACCGTCGAACGAGACCCACAAACCCGAAGGCCAGGTACTGCGCACGCGCTTGCGTGACGCGGCCGGTGAGCACCAATGCCAGCGTTGCCTGATAGTGGAGCCCAAGTGCATCGAGCAATACGTACGCTTCGCCGGCACGCTGCGCAGCGCGAGCCGCGTTTCCCTTGCGGTCGGCGAGCACTGCTTCAAAGAGCTTTCGTTGCGCCGATGCAATCGGATGGCGCTGCGGAAATGCATCGAGCCTCGCGCGTGCGCGCTCAATATCAGTCTCATCGCCGTCCCTCGCAACGGCAGCGAACATAGGCCACATGCAGTCTGCCGACGAGCAACGATCGAGCGCAATCGAACACATTCGCACAGCACCGCCCCGGTCGCCGCGCGCTCGAAAAAGTTCGTAGAACGCGTTGACGATGCGTCCGATTGAGTAGGCGTCACGTGAGGCAAGGGCGCGATCGATCCACGACTCATCGGCGAACGTCTCGATAAGTCTATCGTCGCCGAGCGCAAGTCCGATCGTGATTCCGGCCGAAGCGCGCGTGACTTCAAGCCAGGGCGTTTGTTCCGATGCGCCCAGCGACTTCAGCAGTCGCCGGCGTGCTCCGGCGCCGTCTCCGCGGTGCAGCGCGATCCATGCGCCGCGTGCTTGCGCATGCGCGGATTCCCAATGCATATTCGCGCGTTCGGCGATCGAAGCGGCTTCGTCGTATGTGGCCTGACTTGCATCGAATGATCCCGCAGCTTCATACGAATATGCAAGATACACGGCGGTAATGAATCGAGCAGCGGCGTTGGGTCGTTTCTGAGCGATTGAATATGAAAGGCGAGCACATTCGGTTGCTGGTTCGAACTCGCCGAGCGCGCTCAAAACGTCCGCTCGAACGCTGAGGTACGACACGAACGCATCGACGTCCAACCGTTCGCCCGCGCGTTCGGCCGCGTCGAGCGTCTCGAGTGCGCTGCGTGCATTGCCTTGCTGGAGTTCCCACACGGCACGACGCACGGCGAGCCGGAAGGCTTCGGGCGACACTTCGGGGACATGTAGGACCTGTGCTTCACGAGCGCATTCTTCCGCAAGGTCGCCGTCGAGGGAAATCCAAGCGAGCCAGGAGAGGCGCTCGAGAGCGGTCGCTGCAGCGTGCGTGTCGCCCAAGCTGGTTGCTTTTGCAAGGAGTACCCGCAGGGCGGGAACTTCGGCGGTGATGTGCGCTGCCATGATGGAACATTCAACCGGAGGACACGAACGCATGCCGCGATTTCTTCATACGTCGATCTTCGTGAACAATATGGACGAATCGATCGCCTTCTATACGCAGAAGCTCGGACTAAAACTGCTCGACGGTCCTTTCCACTACCCGGGAAACGCGGACATGGCATTTGTCGGCAACGATTGGAATTCATACATCGAGCTGGTGTACGATCTCGAAGAACATCCGCCGTATCAACTCGGTAATCGCTACGAGCATCTCGCGATTGAAGCGGACGGCGACCTCGATACCTACATCGGCGATTTGAAGCGCAAAGGCGTGAAGATCGTCAAGGACGTCTATAAGTCGCCGGGTGGAACGCGCGCGATTGCGTTTATCGAAGATCCTAACGGTATTCCGGTCGAGGTGCTCGAGCACCGCAAACGAGATACGCTCTCATAAATAGACGAACGGATCTGTGGGCGGCGCAACCGCCTGTGCGCTTCTCGCAGCAACTACGAATGCATCACCGCGCCTCTGCACTACTCCGCGTATGTTCACCCAAGTTTTCGGCGTCACCGCAAGCGGGTGCGCGAGTTGGATACAGACCGGGCGCGCATCCGCGCGGCAACACGTGATCGCATAACGGACGACTTGCGGACCTTCTGCGGTTGTTTGATAAGTGCCGGTAAAATCGATGCGCTCGCCGGGATAGAGCGTATCGATCGTCGCTTCCGTGGTTACTTCCGGCGGTGGCGGCGATCCGATCAGCACAGTCGCCAGAAGCGATGTAGCAACGAATCGTTGCAATGGCGCTGCGACGCTTTGCGAGCGAATTGCGAGATAGATTGCGAATACGGCGCATCCCCAGAGGGCAGGCGTCATGCGCGGATGGATCAGACTCGCGCCGTGTTGATACGCGACGATCGCGGATGCAAGCGCGAGTATAACGTAGCTAACACGGTCACCGTTCACATGCGGCGCGTAAGCGCGCCACCACACACGCAAATCGATGATCCCCGCGACGCCGAGCGTTGCGTAGGATGCAATCGGCGATTGCGCATGAAGGGCCGACGCAAGCGCAACGCCGCCCAGCGCGCACGGGGCCGCGGCAAATCCGAAAGTTGCGCCCGCAATGAATTGCACGACCGGCGAACAGTGCGCGAGTGCAAGCGCGGGAGCAGCAACATTTACGGCTCCGGCAAGCGCAGCCGCGGGCGCGAGCGTTGCGAGATCGGAAATGAGCGGCGCGTCGGAATGTTCGTGTGCGTGCGAAGAATCACGCCGCAGAGCGCTGACTGCAATCGCCGCGATCCAGCGTGCAAAGGCAACATTGGGACCGAACATCGCCGCGCACGCGAGCGCTGAGGGGATCGACCTAGCGCCGGCGCCTACACTGCAACCGCAGCCGGCGTACGAAACAACGTGCGGCGCAAAGCGGCCGAGAAGCGGCCGGAGGATTGCGGCCGCCGCAGCGTAGGGTAGCGTTTCAAGCAGCACCGCAGCCCCTGAAGCCAGCGCCGAACGCGTAAGATCGGGCGCGGCGGCAATGCAAGCCACGAGCAGAGCGACGTATATCGCAACGCGCATGCTGCTCGATACCGCGCCTTCCGCCGGAATCTAGGATTAGCGAATCCCGCTGCGAACCGCAGTAGGCCATGCCGTCCAAGATCACCGCGCCGCGGGGTACCCAGGACATCGTTCCGCCCACTTCTCGAGCGTGGTTAGCGCTCGAGACGGTGATTCACGATCTTGCGCGGCGGTTCGGCTACGGCGAGATTCGCACGCCGATGTTCGAAGCAACCGAACTCTTCGTGCGCGGCGTCGGCGAAACGACCGACATCGTCGAGAAAGAGATGTACACGTTCCAGGACAAGGGCGAGCGCAGCATGACGTTGCGCCCCGAGTGGACGGCGCCGGTCATGCGCTCGGCCCTTGAACTAAATCTCTTCTCGCAAGGCCCGCAGCGGCTGTATTACATCGGACCCATCTTCCGCTACGAGCGTCCGCAGAAAGGACGCTATCGTCAATCACACCAGTTCGGCGTGGAATGTACCGGCTTTACGGGACCGGAAGCGGATCTCGAAGTTATCGCGCTCGCGTGGGAACTCGTGCGCGAGCACGGGCTCACCGATGCGGAGTTGAATATCAACTCGATCGGCGACGACGTCTGCCGTCCGAGATATCGCAATGCACTGCTCGCACATTTTCGTCCGCATCTACAGGAGCTTTCGGCGGATTCGCAGCGCCGGCTCGAACGCAATCCGCTGCGCGTGCTCGACAGTAAAGACGCGCGCGATCTTCCGTTTATCGAAACGGCTCCGAGTTTTGAATCGGTGCTCTGCGATGCATGTCGCGAGCACTTCAATGCGCTCAAGGCGTATCTCGAGGAGTGCGGCATTCCGTACGTCGTCAATTCGCGCATCGTGCGCGGCTTGGATTACTACACGCGCACGGTGTTCGAAATTACGTCGAGCGCGCTCGGGGCGCAATCGACGGTGTGCGGCGGCGGCCGTTACGACGGGCTCGTGAAGTCGCTCGGTGGTCCCGATGTGCCTGCAGTGGGTTTTGCGCTCGGCATCGAGCGGTTCCTCATGATGATCGAAGCTGTGCACGGCGAGCGAGCGCTGCCGCGCCGCGGCGTGCAGGCGATTGCGCTCGGCGCGCAAGCGCGAACCGAACTTGCACCGCTCGTCGTCGACCTTCGTCGCTTGCTCGACGCGCCGGTGTTCATGGATTACGAAGATCGCAAGCTGCTCGCGCACCTGAAAATCGCGGACCGTAACAACGCTCGCTTCGCACTCATTGTCGGAAGCGAGGAACTCGCGGCGGGGCAGATCATTCTTCGCGATTTGG
This sequence comes from Vulcanimicrobiia bacterium, assembly GCA_024281135.1. Next base: position 9,643 of record JAMXLG010000258.1, read on the forward strand.
AATCGCGCGAGGACCGGCGCGTCACGCTTGGCCGTGCGGCAGACGTTGCAGAGGCGCTTGGCGAAGCAAGGTAAGCAGATGGCACACGAAGACGAAACCGAGACAATCGCCTCGCTGCTCGAGATCATGCACGAGCACGATCTGGACCGCATTAAAGTGAAGGTCGGCGACGCCGTTTACGAACTGGTGCGTCGCGAAGCCGGCGCGCAAATCATCGCCCCGGCTTCGGCAGCTCCCGTCGCGGCGGCACATGCTGCTCCGTCGGCTGCCGGTGGAGCACCGGTCGCTCCGCCGAACGTAAAACGCGTGACTGCCCCTCTCACCGGCGTCTTCTACCGCTCGTCCTCGCCCGATGCCGAATCGTTCGTCAATCAAGGCGATCGCGTCGAAGTCGGCGACGTGCTCTGCATTCTGGAAGCGATGAAACTCTTCAACGAGATTCAAAGCGATTACGCCGGCGCGATCCTTCGTATCATTCCGGAAAACGGCGAACTAGTCTCGCAAGGCGAGGAGCTCTTCTGGATTACACCGTGACCATCGATTATAAAGGCAAACGCGATTTTGCAGCGCTGCTCGCCGACCGTAAGGGACTGCTAGATCCGCCGCATTACCGGGAACAAGTCGAAGCGATCGTCGACGCAATCGTTGCGGCATTGCGCGCCGGCAAGCGCATCTATTGGTGCGGGAACGGCGGCAGTGCTGCCGAGGCGCAACACATGGCGGCCGAACTTTCCGGCCGCTACTTGCGCGAACGGGGCGGGCTCAATAGCGAAGCACTGACGGTCAATACGTCGACCTTGACGTGCGTCGGTAACGACTACGGCTACGATTACATCTTTGCGCGTCAGGTCGAAGCCTTCGTGCAGCCCGGCGACGTGCTGATCGGGATGACGACCAGCGGCACATCGAAGAACGTCGTACTCGCGATGGAAGCGGCGCGCAAAAAGGGTGGAGTGACGATCGCCTTCACCGGAAACGGCGGCGGAACGATTGTTGCGCACAGCGATCTCGTGCTGTTGGGTCCTGACGGTTATGCCGCGATCGTTCAAGAAGTGCATCAAGCGATGGCGCACATCGTGTGTGACCTCGTCGAACAGCGGTTGATGTTCCAAGACGGGGCCGTATGAGCGTCCAACTGCAAGTCCCCGACGCGCGCACGCTCTTCGAGCGCATGCGCGGACGCAAGATTCTCGTCGTCGGCGATTTGATGATCGATGAGTGGATCTGGGGCACGGTCACGCGCATCTCCCCCGAAGCGCCGGTTCCCGTCGTGGCGGTAACCGATCACTCGTTTACGCTCGGCGGCGCCGGTAATGTCGCCAATAATCTGCGCGCGCTCGACGCGAATGTTGAATTCGTCGGCACGATCGGCGACGATGCGTTCGCCGCGGATGTGCGCCGCCTTCTGCGCGAGGAGCAAGTAGATGATAGCGGCGTCTTTGGCGTCGGGGACCGTCCGACGACGCGAAAGACGCGCATCGTTGCGCACAATCAACAAGTGGTTCGCGCGGACTGGGAAGTCGTCACGCCGGTGCAACCCGCCGACCGCACGCGCATCGCCGACTACGTGCGCGAGCGCGCAGCACGCGTGGACGCCGTGATTCTCAGCGACTATGCGAAGGGATTGTTGAACGACGAGATCGTCAAAGCTGCGCGCGCGTGTCCGCTCGTGCTCGCAGACCCGAAGCCGCAAAATGTGGCGATGTTTTCGGACGTGAGCTGCGTGGCTCCGAACGTTCACGAAGCATCGGCGGCAACCGGAATCGCGATCAAAGACGATGGGTCGCTCGAACGAGCCGGCGAAGCACTGCTACAATCGTTGCGCTGTCGCTATGTCGTTATTACGCGAGGCGAACATGGAATGTCGCTCTTCGGTGATGACGGCGCCCGTTTGGATGTGCCGTCGGTTGCCCGCAAGGTCTTCGACGTTTCGGGCGCGGGCGATACGGTAATCGCCGTGCTGGCACTTGCGCTTGCAGTCGGCGCACCGATCGAGCGCGCGATGCAACTCGCGAATTTTGCGGCCGGTGCGGTTGTAGAAAAGTTAGGAACAGCGACGGCATCCGCGGACGAGATTCTCGCGCTAGTCGAACATGAACACGGATAATTTCTTCGGCCGCCTCCTCGACGCCGAGGCGGCATCAGAGTGGCGTGAAACGTTGCGCGGCGAGGGCAAGCGCGTCGTTTTTACCAACGGATGTTTCGACGTCTTACACGCGGGACACGTGAATTATCTTGCGTGGGCGCGCG